>NZ_JCALCV010000016.1:0-128374 GCF_059812525.1 Mycobacterium sp. NGS51 | reverse complement strand
GCCGGCGCTCTGACTCGGGCCCGAGAGCGGACGCTGCAGCTGGTCGATTTCGACGACACCGAGCTGCGCCGCCAGTACGACCCGTTGATGAGCCCACTGGTGTGGGACCTGGCGCACATCGGCCAGCAGGAAGAGCTGTGGCTGCTGCGTGGCGGTGCCCCGGATCGGCCGGGGAGGTTGCCGCCGGATGTCGAGGGCCTCTACGACGCCTTCGTGCACTCCCGCGCCAGCCGCGTCGAGCTGCCGCTGCTGTCACCGAAACAGGCTCGCGCATACTGCGACACAGTGCGGTCGGCGGCGCTCGACGCCCTGGATGCACTGCCCGACGATCCCGATGCCGGATTCGTCTTCGGAATGGTGGTCAGCCACGAAAACCAGCACGACGAGACGATGTTGCAGGCGTTGAATCTGCGGATCGGCTCGGCGTTGCTGCCCACCGGGACCCCGTTGCCGTCGGGCCGGCCAGGTCTGGCAGGCACGTCGGTGCTGGTGCCCGCGGGCCCGTTCGTGCTCGGCGTCGACTCCGCCGACGAACCGTTTTCCTTGGACAACGAGCGCCCGGCACACGTCGTCGACGTCCCGGCCTTCCGGATCGGCCGGGTCCCGGTCACCAACGGTGAATGGCGGCAGTTCATTGACGACGGCGGCTACCGCCAGCCGCGGTGGTGGTCGACGCGCGGCTGGGAGCACTGCCGGAGCGCGGGCCTGACCGCACCGCAGTTCTGGGACGCCGACGGTCACACCCGGACCCGGTTCGGCCACGTCGAAAGCATCCCCGCCGACGAACCGGTCCAGCACGTCAGCTTTTTCGAAGCCGAGGCCTACGCCGCGTGGGCAGATGCCCGGCTGCCCACCGAAATCGAATGGGAGAAGGCCTGCGCGTGGGATCCGGCCGCGGGTGCGCGGCGCCGCTACCCGTGGGGTGACGACGACCCGTCCCAGACGCGTGCCAACCTCGGCGGTGCGGCGCTGCGCCCGGCCCCGGTCGGCGCCTACCCGCGCGGGGCGTCAGCCTACCGAGTCGAGCAGACGCTCGGCGATGTGTGGGAATGGACCACCTCACCGCTGCAGCCGTGGCCGGGATTCACGCCGATGATCTATCGGCGCTATTCGCAGCCATTCTTCGGCGGTGACTACCGGGTGCTGCGCGGCGGGTCGTGGGCCGTCGCACCGGAAATTCTGCGGCCCAGCTTTCGCAATTGGGATCATCCCTATCGGCGGCAGATCTTCGCCGGCGTCCGATTGGCCTGGGACATCTGATGTGTCGACACCTGGGCTGGCTGGGTCGCGAGGTCGCCGTCTCGGCGCTGATGCTCGACCCGCCCTCCGGTCTGCGGGTCCAGTCCTATGCGCCGCGTCGCCAAAAACATTGCCTGATGAATGCCGACGGTTGGGGCGTAGGCTTTTTCGACGGCGCGACACCGCGGCGGTGGCGTAGCGCTGCCCCGCTGTGGGGTGACGCGTCCTTCGATTCCATCGCTCCGGCACTGCGCAGCCAGTGCGTCGTTGCCGCTGTGCGTTCGGCCACGGTCGGCATGCCGATCGAAGTCAGCGCTGCCGCGCCGTTCACCGATGGCCAGTGGCTGCTCTCCCACAACGGAATTGTCGACCGCTCGATCCTGCCCCCCACCCAATCTGCCGAATCCATGTGTGACAGCGCACTTCTCGCCGCGCTGATTTTCACCCGAGGTTGTGACAACCTTGCTGACATCATCGTGGAGCTCGGGACGGCTGACCCCGTGGCCCGGCTGAATGTCCTGGCGGCGAACGGCTCCCGGCTGTTGGCCACCACATGGGGCGACACATTATCGGTGTTGCGCCGCGACGACGGCGTGGTGGTGGCCAGCGAACCCTACGACGACGACCCGCACTGGGAGGACGTACCCGACCGCCACCTCGTCGAGGTCACCGCGGACGGCGTCACCTTGACCGCACTGAGAGGATCTTGATGACGCTGACGCTGTCCAACCACCTGGCCGCAGACTCCGCCTATCAGGCGCTGCGGCGCGATGTACTCGACGGTCTGCGACAGGCTCCGAAATCATTGCCGCCCAAGTGGTTTTACGACTCGGTGGGCAGCGACCTGTTCGACCAAATCACCCGGCTGCCGGAGTATTACCCGACCCGCGCGGAAACCGAAATCCTGCGTGGCTGCTCAGCCGAGGTGGCATCGGCCACCGGTGCGGACACCCTGGTCGAGCTGGGCAGTGGTACGTCCGAGAAGACCCGGATGCTGTTGGATGCGTTGCGTGATCGCGGCGCGCTACGCAGATACGTGCCGTTCGATGTCGACGCCAACATGCTGTCGGTGGCCGCATCCGCAGTGCAGCGGGAATATCCCGGTATCGAGATTGCCGCGGTCTGTGGTGATTTCGAAGAACATCTGGCCGAAATTCCCGGTGGTGGGCGGCGGCTGTTCGTGTTCCTGGGGTCAACGATCGGCAATCTGACCGCCGAGCCGCGTGGCGAGTTCCTAGCCTCGCTGGCCGCGGTGTTGCGGCCGGGCGACACTCTGCTGCTGGGCACCGATCTGGTCAAAGACACCGAGCGGCTGATCCGGGCATATGACGACGCCGCTGGAGTGACGGCGCGGTTCAACCGCAACGTGCTCGCGGTGGTCAACCGGGAACTCGACGCGGATTTTGACGTCGAAGCCTACGCGCACGTCGCTCGTTGGAACGCTGAAGAGCAGCGGATGGAGATGTGGCTGCGCGCCGAGCGACCGCAGCGCGTGCAGATTCGGGCGCTCGACCTAACCGTCGAGTTCACCGCCGGTGAGGAGATGCTCACCGAGGTTTCGTGCAAGTTCCGGCCCGAGACGGTGGCCGCCGAACTGGCCGCTGTCGGGCTGCGGCGCACCCGGTGGTGGACCGACAGCGCCGGCGACTTCGGGCTGTCGCTGGCCGCCAAGTGACCTCGCTGGCAGACGGCTGGCGGTCGGCCCGTCCGCCGGTCGCCGGGCTGCACCTGGACAGCGCAGCCTGCTCGCGGCAGAGCCTGGCTGTGCTCGATGCCGGCGCCCGGCACGCCCGCCACGAGTCCGAAGTCGGCGGCTATGTCGCCGCGGCCGCCGCAGTACCGGTGCTGGACGCCGGGCGCGCCGCCGTCGCCGCGCTGGCCGGCATGCCCGATGCCGAGGTGGTGTTCACCACCGGCTCGCTGCACGCACTCGACCTGCTGCTGGGCAGTTGGCCGCCGGGCGGCCGGACCCTGGCCTGCCTGCCGGGTGAATACGGCCCCAATTTGGCGGTGGTGGCGGCGCACGGTTTCGCCAGCCGCCCCTTGCCAACCGACGGCGACGGACGGATCGCGATCGACGAAGCGGCCGTGCGGCTGGCCACCGACCCGCCGGAGCTGGTGCATCTGACCGTAGTGGCGAGCCACCGCGGCATCGTGCAGCCGCTGGCCGAGGTGGCGCGGCTGTGTGCCGAGCTGGGTTTGCCATTGGTTGTCGACGCGGCCCAGGGGCTGGGCCAGGTGGACTGTGCGGTGGGCGCCGATGTCACCTACACGTCGTCGCGCAAATGGCTCGCCGGCCCGCGCGGTGTCGGCGCTCTTGCCGTGCGTCGGTCGCTGATACAGCGGCTGCAGCCGCGGCTGCCGCCGCCCGAATGGGTGGCATCGCTGTCGGTGGCCCAGCGACTCGAACTCGGTGAAGCCAATATTGCTGCACGGGTGGGTTTTTCGGTTGCGCTGGGCGAGCATCTGGCCGCTGGACCGGCGGCGGTGCGGCAACTTCTGGCTCAGGTGGGCCGTGACAGCCGCACCGTGCTGGCCGATGTGCGCGGCTGGCGGGTCGTCGAATCACCCGACGAGCCGAGCGCGATCACCACTCTGGTCCCGATCAACGGTGCCCAACCAGACGTCGTGCGGTCCTGGCTGATCGATCACCGTCAGATCGTGACGACGGCTGCGGGCGTAGAGCGGGCGCCGAAGGAATTGACCGAACCGGTATTGCGAATCTCGCCGCACGTCGACACCACCACCGACGAGTTGGCGACGTTCGCAGCCGCGTTGGCCGAGGCGACCGCGGCCACCACCTGAGATCGCGCCGCCTCTCAGTCGGCTTTGTGCGCGGTCACCAAATACGCCGGCAGTTTCGACCGGCCCTTGTCGTCCTTAGGGAACTCCGGCAGCTGGATTGGGGCATCGGGCGGGCTGGGTGGCATGTTCGCGTGAATGAATGCCGGACGGATCTCGTCGATCTGCCAGTACTTGCTGACCGCGGCCCGCAGCTCGTCCTCGTCGACGGTGTTAGGCCCCTGCTCCGCCTCGGGCGGGAAGGCGGCTTTGGCGAAGACCAAGACGTAATACACCGCCCCCGTCGCCGCGGCGCGGTGTATCGATCGCAGGTAGCCGTCGCGGCCCTCCACCGGCAGCGAGTGAAACAACGTGGAATCGATCACCGTATTGAACCGGCCGTCATAGCCGGTGAACGAGGTGATGTCGGCTTGGGCGAAACTCGCAGTGCGCAATCCGCGTTCTTCCGCAGCCTTGGTGGCGGCCGCGACAGCGGTCGCGGTGAGATCGATACCGACCACGGTGTAGCCTTCGGCCGCCAGCGCCAGCGACAGTTCGGCGTAGCCGCAGCCCGCGTCGAGCACGTCGCTGCGGACCTTGCCGTCCCGGACCAAGGTAGCCAATTCCGGCTGCGGCTCACCGATATTCCATGGCGGCGGTCCCTCGAAAACGCCTTCCTGCCGGTATGCGTTGTCCCAATCCATCACTTCATTCGCCATGAGCTCCAACCTACTCGGGCGTGGTCATCGTCTCCCAGGTGTGCACCGGCTCATTGCTGTGCATGTGGTCGCAGTAGCGGTGCAGCATCTCAGCCAACGCCGCGGGCCGAGTCATCCCGCCGGCTTGCAATGCCCGCACCGTGGACACCTGCCAGGTTGCCCCGTTACGGCCGGTTTTCGCGCGGCCCTCGATCACACCCAGAAACCGGTCGCGCACCTCAGCGGCGACACCCCAGGCCTGCAGGCCCTCGTAGGCCATCGGCAACAATTGCCGCAGCATCAGTTCGTCGGTGGTCACTTCGCCCAAACCCGGCCAATACAACTGAGCGTCCAGGCCATAACGGGCCGCCTTACGGAAATTCGTATGCGCCGCGGAGAAATTCATCTTGGTCCACACCGGACGGTCTTCCTCCGACAAAGTACGCAGCATGCCGTAGTAGAACGCCGAATTGGCCAGCATGTCGACGACGGTCGGTCCCGCCGGCAGCACTCGGTTCTCCACTCGCAGATGGGGACGGCCGCCGACGACGTCGTACACCGGCCGGTTCCAGCGATACACGGTTCCGTTGTGCAGACGTAACTCCGAAAGCTGTGGCGTACGGCCGGCGGCGAGCTCGGCGACCGGATCTTCGTCAGACACCTCGGGCAACAGCGACGGGAAATAGCGCACGTTCTCTTCGAAGAGGTCGAAGATCGACGTGATCCAGCGCTCCCCGAACCACACTCGAGGCCGCACCCCTTGGGTTTTCAGCTCGTCCGGCCGGGTGTCGGTAGACTGCGTGAACAGTTCGATGCGAGTCTCCGCCCACAGGTGATGGCCGAAGAAGTACGGCGAATTCGCGCCGAGCGCCAGCTGTGGACCGGCCAGCACCTGCGCGGCGTTCCAGTTGTCGGCAAAATCGGCGGGGGACACCTGCAGGTGCAATTGCATACTGGTGCAAGCAGATTCGGGGGCGATGGTGCCGGAATTCAAGCTGAGCGGTTCGGCGCCGCCGATGTCGATCTGCAGATCTTCACCGCGAGCGCGGAAGATCGAGTCGTTGAGAGCTTGATAGCGGGTGGAGTCGCTCATCCACCCGCCGCGCAGATGCTCGGGCATCAGCGTCGGCAGGATCCCAATCGTCACGATGTGAGCGTTGTCGGCGCTGGCCTTTGTCTCGGCGTCGTTCAAACTTGCCCGCACGTCGGCTTCCAACTCGATTGCGGTGCGACCCGGCAATGACCGGGGCGGCACGTTGAATTCGATGTTGTAGGCCCCTAATTCGGTCTGGTAGGCTGGGTCGCCGATCGCCGCCAGCACATGCCGGTTCGACATCGCCGGCTGGTAGTCGTCGTCGACGAGATTGCATTCGATCTCCATCCCGGTCAGCGGACGGTCGAACTCGAAGCTGGACTGCGCGAGCATCGTCTCGAAGACGTCTAGGCACAACTGCACCTTGCGTCGGTATTCCTGCCGGTGCGCATGGTTGTACGCGGCCCGTTTGACCTCTTCGCCCACATCGCCGATGCAACAGGTTCAGCGATGCCCGCGCAAGCGACTGGCCACCACGATCTGCGGGCGCGGCCGAAGCGGGGAATTGACCAAGCCGCCGCCGCGCAGCTCGAGCTGGATCGCCGGGTCGGCGTGCCGGGCCAGCGCTCGCAGCGCCGACGGGCTGTAGGCGCGCAGCGAGCTGATCACACCGTCGTGTGCCATCGGCATCACCATGGCCAGCGGCAGCATCGAGGCCAGCTGGGCGATGTGCAGCAGCGACGGTGGCCGGGGCAAATCGATGATCAGCAGCGTGTCCGCCGCGCGGCTCCCTTCGGCCAACGCCTGGGCCGCCGCCGCCGGCGGCAGGTGGTGAAACGACATCGCGAACACCGCCAGGTCATAGCAGCCGTCGGGCGCATCGATGGCTGTCGCATCCATCTGAAGCACGGCAGCCCGCGGGTGGTGACCGAGATCACCAGCGGCGATCGCGGCCACCGAAGCGGGTTCGATGTCGGTCACCGTCACGTCGGCGGTCGGATGCATCTCCAGCAGCGCCCGGGCCAGCCCACCATGTCCGGAGCCGAGCTCGAGGATCTTGGGATCGGGCACGTCGGCGATCTCGTCGAGCGCAATGCGGGCAAACATCTGGTGGTGACCGAACAGTCGCCCGAAGCGGTCCAGGGATCGAATTACCGCGTGCTTGCGGTCGTCGACGTCGTCGCGGTCCAGATATTCCAGCCGATCAGTCTGCAAGAGCCGGTCCAGGCACGACGCCTTGGGGCCGCCGCGCGGCATGCTCTCGAGGTCGAACGTTCGTCTGCCCACATAGACCATCATGGACGATTACACGCAGTGGCCGCCGTCCCGCGGAGGAGAGCAAGTGGCTGAGTTCATCGCCTCGATCGACCAGGGCACCACCAGCACCCGCTGCATGATTTTCGACCACGATGGGGCCGAGGTGGGCCGCCACCAGCTTGAGCATGAACAGATCCTGCCGCGAGCGGGCTGGGTCGAGCATGACCCGGTCGAGATCTGGGAGCGCACCGCCTCGGTGCTGGTGTCGGTGCTGAACAGAACCAACCTTGGACCCGAAGACATTGCCGCGCTGGGTATTACGAATCAGCGGGAGACCACGCTGGTGTGGAACAAGCGTACCGGCAGGCCCTACTGCAACGCCATCGTCTGGCAGGACACCCGCACCGATCGCATCGCGTCGGCGCTGGACCGAGACGGCCGCGGGGAGGTGATTCGGCGTAAAGCCGGCCTGCCGCCGGCGACGTATTTCTCCGGCGGGAAACTGCAATGGATATTGGACAACGTCGACGGCGTACGTGCTGCCGCCGAGCAGGGCGACGCCGTATTCGGCACCGCCGATACCTGGCTGCTGTGGAATCTCACCGGCGGTCCGCGCGGCGGCGTGCATGTCACCGACGTCACCAACGCCAGCCGCACCATGCTGATGAATCTGGAGACCTTGGACTGGGACGACGAGCTGCTCGCGTTGTTCGGGATACCACGGGCGATGCTGCCCGCGATTGCGCCGTCGTCGGCTCCGCAGCCATACGGGGTCACGCGGGACAGCGGTCCGCTCGGCGGTGAGGTGCCGATTACCGGCATCCTGGGCGACCAGCACGCGGCGATGGTCGGGCAGGTGTGCCTGTCACCCGGAGATGCCAAAAACACCTACGGCACCGGCAATTTCCTTTTGCTCAACACTGGCGAAGAGATCGTGCGCTCAGCCAACGGCTTGTTGACTACGGTCTGCTATCAGTTCGGCGACGCCAAACCCGTTTACGCCCTGGAAGGTTCGATAGCGGTCACCGGCTCGGCTGTGCAGTGGTTGCGCGATCAGCTGGGCATCATCAGCGGCGCCGCGCAGAGCGAGGCGTTGGCCCGCCAGGTCGACGACAACGGCGGCGTGTATTTCGTTCCGGCGTTTTCCGGCTTGTTCGCTCCGTACTGGCGATCGGATGCTCGCGGCGCGATCGTTGGGTTGTCGCGGTACAACACCAACGCGCATCTAGCCCGCGCGACGCTGGAATCGATCTGCTACCAGAGCCGCGATGTGGTCGACGCAATGGCAGCCGACTCCGGCGTGCGCCTCGAGGTTCTCAAAGTCGACGGCGGTATCACCGCCAACGACCTGTGCATGCAGATCCAAGCCGACGTGCTCGGTGTCGACGTGGTGCGGCCGGTGATCGCCGAGACCACGGCACTGGGGGCGGCCTACGCCGCCGGTCTGGCGGTGGGGTTCTGGGCCGATCCCAATGATTTGCAGGCCAATTGGCGAGAGGACAAGCGGTGGTCGCCGGCATGGAGCGATGACGAGCGCGCCGCGGGATACGCGGGCTGGCGCAAGGCGGTGCAACGCACCCTGGACTGGGTCGACGTGTCCTAACGTGCCCTACGTTTTCCGCTCGCGGGTAAGGCGCTACTCGTCTTCGCTGAGCACGGTGTAGATTTCGCGCCTCGCCTTGTTGACGACGTCAATGATGCGCTGCTGCTGCTCACGAGTTGCCGCATGCGCGGCTTGCGCTATCGAGGCGAGCAATTGGCCGACCGCGGTTTGTAGGTTGAGGTGCGACGGGTCGACCCCGTCAGCGATCTCCTCCCACGGCGGGGTCGCGATCTTCTTGGCAGCGGCGCGGCCCTCCTCGGTCAGCTCGAAAAGCTTTTTGGTTCCCTCGATTTCCGATCCGACGCAGAGTCCCTCGTCGACCAGCAACTGCAGGGTCGGATACACCGAGCCCGGGCTTGGCCGCCACAGGTCCTGGCTGCGCTCGGCGATCTCCTGGATCATCTCGTAACCGTGCATCGGCCGCTCGGCCAACAGCACCAGGATGGCGGCACGGACGTCGCCGCGGCGACCGCGGCGGCCCGGGCCTCCGCGGCGACCACCGCGCGGGCCGGGGCCAAAGCCGAGTCCGAAACCGAACCCGCCGGGGCCTGACCCGCCGGGCCCGAACCCGCCGGGCCCGAAGCCGCCGGGTTTGAACCCGCGGCCCAACCCCGCTCCGAATTTCGCACCGCCCGGGTTGTCGTGCCCGCGGCCATGGCTGCGGAGATTCCCGTGGACGTCGGATCGAGCCGAGTGGCGCTTTTCGTGCACCGCGCTATGAACCTGTGGGCCAGGGCCGAAGCCCGCTGGGGGGCCACCGACGAAGGGCATTCCGTAAGGGCGGAAAGGTGTGCTCATGGTGTGTCTCGTTTCTGATGGCGTCACGTCTGGTGCGTGAGCGATACAGCAACGATATATCGGAAACTATCGTGATGCAACGGTGGGAGAAACATTCGTCGCCGCTGGACCGGTTTCCGGCATCGCGAACAGGTAGAGGACGAATCCGCCGCCGGCCAGCGCGCCCAAGGCCAGGAATGCCGCGTGGTAGCCCGCCACCACCACGATCCAACCGGCGGCGAAATTCGACAACGCAGCACCCACGCCCCAGGCGGTGGTGAGAGCGCCCAGGCTGATGTTGAACCGCCCGGTGCCATGCGTGACGTCCTGCACGACCAGGGGAAACAGTGCCCCGAAAATGCCCGCACCCACCCCGTCAAGCAGTTGCACACCCACCAGCCAGGACGAGTTGTCCGACAGCGTGTAAAGGAAACCGCGGGCGGCCAACACGGCGAAACCGACCAAAAAGATGGGTTTGCGCCCCCAACTGTCGGCCTTCGCGCCGGCGATATAGGCCACCGGCATCATCACCAGCTGGGCTGCCACAATGCAAGCCGCCATCAGCGCGGTGCCCCGCTCCTTGTTCTGCAGTGCCAGCACCTGACCGACCAGCGGCAGCATGGCCGCGTTGGCGAAATGAAACGCCACCACCGCGGCGGCGAAGATCACCAACCGCCGGTTGTGCAGCAACACCGCCAATCGGGACGGCTGCGGATGAGCCTGCCCGGGTGCGTGGTCCATGCCGCGCGCCACGTCGTGGTCGATGCACTGGGCCGGGATCCGCAGTGTGGCCACCACGCTGAGCAGGCCCATGGCGGCAAGCACCCAGAACACCACCGCCGGGCCAGAGAAGTAGGCCAGCCCACCGGTGGTGGCCGCGGCGGCGGCGTTGCCGGCATGGTTGAACGACTCGTTGCGCCCGATCCGCCGGGCAAAACTGCCCGGCCCCACCACGCCCAGGGTGATTGCCGCCAGGCCGGGAGCGAACACCGAACCGGCGATCCCGGTAACCGCCTGTAACGCCGAGATCGAGTAGAACGCGGGAAAAAGTGGCATCGCCAGGGCCCCCGCAGTGACGATCACCGCTCCGGCGATCACCAGTGCCCGCTTGGCCGTGGTGCGGTCGACCACCGCACCCACCGGCGTCTGCGCCACGATTGCCGCAATCCCGCCGATGGCCATCACGAACCCGATCGAGGCCTGGTCCCACTGATAGGTCAGCAACAAATAAATTGACAGATAGGGACCCAAACCGTCGCGCACGTCGGCCAGCGAGAAGTTCAACAAGTCCAGCGCACGCGCCAGCCGTGCCGGGATCGCCTCGGCGGCGCCGGCCGTCCTTGTCATGCCGGCACGGTAGCCAGCGAAGTTGAACTGAAGCTGGGAAGGTTTACCCGTCGCGGCGGGCTGGGTAGCACTGAACGGATGAATGACGAAAACCGCGACGTGAAGATCGCCGCCGGCGCCGAACCGGCAGTACCCCAAAACGACGCCGACCGCAGTGGCCGGTTGCGTCTCTGGGTGAACTGGGTGCTCGCGCTGTTGACGGTGCCGGCCGCCGCCGCGGTGCTGATCTTTACGCTCGGTGCCGTGATGAGCACGGCTGCGTGCAGTGACAAGCAGTGCCCCAATCTCGGGCCGAACGGAATCAGTTTCGGTGTCCTCTTCTACGGCGCGCCGGTGGTGGCGGCCCTGACCATTGTCATTTCCTTCTTCACGGCTCGCCGCCGGTGGGGCATCGTGGTTCCGGTGATCGCCTTGGTGCTGTTGGTCATCGACATCGTGATCGTCGCCGCGACGGTGGTCCAGTAACTCAACGAGGCGGTGTGAAACCCCCGCCCGGCGCAGGCCAGGATGGTGGGGGCGGCGGCCAGTTCTGCGGAGGCGGCCCGGGGACCGGTGCTGCCAGCGGGCGCAACCGTGCCAGTTCCCGGCGGTGTCGCTCGGCGAGCACAGCGGCCAGCGCGAGTTGCGGCGGAGTTCCGGGCGGGGGCGGTGGAGCGACGCGCGCCAACACATCACCGGCGATCCGGTAAGCCATCTGATAACGCAGACCCGGATCGAGTTGCGGTGCCCGAGAAAGGAATTGGCGCGCCAGCTCGGCTTGCCCCGAGCTGAGGCCGGACAATTGCAGCGACGCGGCCCACCACGCCAGTGACGGCGGCATGGGTGGGGGCGGATTCGATTTCGGGCTGCGTTCGCTGATCACCATCGTCCCGGCGAAGATGTCGCCGATTCGTTTGGCTTTCGGTGAAAGCAGACTGCAGATCACAGCGGGGCTCCCGAACAGCATCCAAATTTCCACCAGCGACGCCAGGGCCCGGAACAGCGCTTGGCGGAAACGTTCCGGACCACCATCGTCGGATACCACTCGCAGCCCCATCACGATTTTGCCGACCGTCCGGCCGCGGGTCGCCGTTTCGAAGGCCAGCGGATACCCGACCAGCACCAGCACCGTGAAGATGATCAGGATGGCGGCAGTTGCGGCGTCGTCGAACTCGGTCAGTGTGGCCGCCCACAACATCAATCCGAGCAGATAACCGACGATGATGACGACGATGTCGATCAACGCTCCGACCGCGCGCACCGGCAACTGCGCGATCTGCACATCGAGCACCACGGCATCGCCCGTCACGACCTCCGACATACTGCGAACGCTACCCATTGGCGGCGACCCGCTGCTCTCGGCTTCGCCGAGTTTGCGATCGCCGCTGCCTCTATGGCGGCGACCCGCTGCTCTCGGCTTCGCCGAGTTTGCGATCGCCGCTAGCCTCGTGCAGGTGGACGTCGACGCCTTTGTGCTTGCGCACCGCGGCGCCTGGGACCGGCTCGACCGGCTGGTGCGTAACCGTCGTCGTCTCACCGGCCCGGAGATCGACGAACTTGTCGAGCTCTATCAACGGGTATCGACGCACCTGTCGATGTTGCGCTCAGCATCCTCGGAGGCGGCGCTGATCGGCCGCCTGTCGACTTTGGTGGCCCGCGCCCGCGCCGCGGTGACCGGCGCGCACGCTCCGGTCAGCAGCGAGTTCACCCGATTCTGGACGGTGTCGTTCCCGGTGGTGGCCTACCGCGCGTGGCGTTGGTGGTTGGCGACGGGTCTGGCGTTCTTCGCTGTGGCGGGCGTCATTGCGCTGTGGGTGGCCGGCAGCCCCGAGGTGCAGGCCACCATCGGAACCCCAAGCGACATCGACGAATTGGTCAACCATGACGTCGCCGCGTACTACAGCGAGCATCCGGCCGTGGCGTTTGGCCTGCAGGTATGGGTCAACAACGCCTGGGTCGCCGCGAAGTGCATCGCGTTGGCCGTCGTGCTGGGCGTGCCGATCCCGTTTGTGCTGTTCCAAAACGCCGCCAACCTCGGCGCCATCGGCGGTTTGATGCTCCAGGCAGGCAAGGGCGACGTCCTGCTCGGCCTGCTGATTCCGCACGGGCTGCTGGAATTGACGGCGGTGTTTCTGGCCGCCGCCGTCGGGATGCGGTTGGGCTGGGCGGTGATCTCACCCGGACAGCGCCCCCGGGTCCAGGTGCTAGCCGAGCAGGGTCGCGCCGTCGTCGCGATCGCGGTCGGACTGGTGGCGGTGTTACTCGTTTCGGGTGTCATCGAAGCGGCGGTGACCCCATCACCGCTGCCGACGTTTGTGCGGATCGGTATCGGGATCGCGGCCGAGGCAGCGTTTCTGGCCTACGTCGTGTACTTCGGTCGGCGCGCCGTCCTGGCCGCGGAGACCGGAGACATCGCCGACGCACCCGACGTGCTACCTACCGGCTGACCCTAGAGCCGTCCGGTGGCCTTCATCGCCAGGTAGCGGTCTGCCAGCGCGGGCGCCAGCTCGGTCGGTAGCGCATCGACCACGTCCACGCCGCCCTGGCGCAGCCGTGAGGCAATCCGGTCCCGGTCATTGCGGGACCATTCGGCCGCCGCCGCGTCATACACCGCAGCCGCATCGGCCCGGCCGGCAGCGAGCCGGTCGACGCGCGGATCGGTCACCGCGGCGATGATCACCTGGTGCCTGGCGGAGAGCTGCGGCAATACCGGCAGCAGTCCTTCGTCGAGAGCAGCGGCGTTGAGGTCGGTCAACAGCACCACCAGCGCACGCCGCCGAACCCGTCGCAATACTGCGGAAACCATTGCCGCGGCGTCGGATTCGATGAGCTCGGGGCGTAGCGGCGCCATGGCGTCAACCAGCTGTGCGAGCAGCTCGGTCCGCGGCGATCCGAACACCGTGGCCCGCGTGACGCGGTCATGGGCGAGGAAGTCGACGTGGTCGCCGGCCCGGGATGCCAGTGCCGCCAACAGCAGCGCGGCATCCATCGACCAGTCCAGCCGCGGCCATCCGCCCGGATCGCCGGCGGTGGGGTCGACACCGCCACGGCCGGCCGACGTGCGTCCCGTGTCGAGCACAATGACGACCCGACGGTCACGCTCGGGCCGCCAAGTTCGAACCACCACGTCGGAGCGACGGGCGGTGGCGCGCCAGTCGATCGAGCGGACGTCGTCGCCGACGACATACTCTCGCAGCGAGTCGAATTCGGTGCCCTGGCCGCGGGTCAACGTCGGCAACAGCCCATCGATCTCGCGCAGCTTGGCCAGGCGTGCCGGGAGGTGCTTGCGGGACAGGAACGGTGGCAGCACCCGCACGGTCCCGGCTACCGGTGCCGACCACTGCCGTCCCGCCAGGCCCAGCGGCCCGAACGATCGTGCCGTGACCACCGCCGTCCGCTGATCGCCGCGGCGTGCCGGCCGCAGGCAGGTAGCCACCGGCTGTACCTGACCGGCAGCGATGTCGACGGTGTGAACACCAGGTTCGGCGCGCGTGCTGGGTGGCCAGCCATCGCGGATCTGGCCGCGAAACCGACGCCGGCCACCGTTGTGGATCAGCAGACCGACATTCGCTGACTCGCCGAGCCGCACCGACGCCGGCCCCGAACGATTGAACCGCAGGGCGCTGATCTTTGCGGCCAACCCGACGTCGACGGCCACCGCCATCAGCAGCAGCACCAGCAGCACCAGAAAAGCCGTTGCCGGCCAGGGCGATAACGCGACCGGCAGAACACCGGCCAGCGCAACCAGCCCAGCGCGTCCAGTCAGGACCACTAGCGGGGCACCGGAACCGAGGCAAGTATTCCGTCGAGCACCCCGTCGGCGGTGGCGCCTTCCAGCTCGGCTTCTGGGCGTAGCATCACCCGGTGCCGCAGGGTGGGCCGGGCCATCGCCTTCACATCGTCGGGCGTGACGTAGTTGCGCCCGGACAGCCACGCCCACGACCGGGCGGTGCCCAGCAACGCCGTTGCGCCACGCGGCGATACGCCAAGGTGCAGTGCCGGTGAGTGGCGGGTGGCGCCGACGATGTCGACGATGTAGCCCAGCAGTTCGTCGGCGACAATTACCTGGCGCACCGCCTCGCGCCCGGCGGTCAGCTCGACGCTGCCGGCCACCGGTCGGATCGCCGACAGGTCACGCGGATCGAAGCCGTGCGCGTGCCGTCCGAGGATGGCGATCTCCGAATCACGCGCTGGCAGCGGCACTGTCAGCTTGAGTAGAAATCGGTCGAGTTGCGCTTCGGGCAACTGATAGGTGCCCTCGTATTCGATCGGATTCTGTGTCGCGGCGACGATGAACGGATCGGGCAGCGCCCGTGGTTCACCGTCGACGCTGACCTGGCGCTCTTCCATGGCTTCCAGCAGAGCGGCCTGCGTCTTGGGTGGCGTGCGGTTGATTTCGTCGGCCAGCATGAGATTGGTGAACACCGGGCCGGCGCGGAACACGAAAGCGGCGGTGCGGGCGTCGTAGACCAGCGAGCCGGTGACGTCGCCGGGCATCAGATCCGGGGTGAACTGGACCCGTTTGAACTCCAACTGCAGCGCCGCGGCCATCGCACGGACCAACAGCGTTTTCGCCACACCCGGAACACCTTCGAGCAGCACATGGCCTCGGCACAACAGCGCGATGACCAGACCACTGATCACGGCGTCCTGTCCGACGACGGCTTTGGCGATCTCGGCGCGCAACGCCAACAACGCCTGACGTGCCGATTCGGCAGCCGCGGGCGGTGCGGATGCGGGGGCCGACTGGGTCATAAGCGCTGCTCCTCCTCATCGCTTCGCTCTGCATCGTCGCCAGCGCGGGTCATGAGTGTGCGACCTGCCTTTCGATGTCGTCGAGCGCACGGGCCAGCGCCACCAGGTCGGTGTCGGTGGCTGGGGGCGGCCCGAACAGCGTATGCCGCACCGAGTCCGCGTCGGCGCCGCTGCGCTGCGCGACGGCCCTCGCTACCGCGGGCGCGGGCGTGGTCGGGCTCAGGCCGAGACGGGGGGACAGCCGCTGCAACGCCGCGGCACGCAGAGCTTGTGCCGCGCGGTCGCGGACCCGCCGCGAACGGTACAACCGGCCGCGGCCCTCGACCGTCTCCGACGCGCGCACGACCACCGGCAGGTCCTCGGCGACCAATGGGCCGATCCGGCGGCCCTTCCACAGCGCGATCAGTAACACTGTCAGCGACAGTTGCCAGACCATCCAGCTGACATTGTCGGGGATCAAATCGAAGATGGTTGCCGCGGAACTCGATTCGCCCTCGACTCGCTGCGGCGCGTACCAGACCAGGCGAGCGCGTTCGCCGGCGAGGTTCATCGCCAGCGCGGCGTTACCGGCGCGCCCCAGGCCACCGTTGGTCATGAAGTCGGTGCTGCCCACCAGGGTGACGGTGCGTTCACTGTCGCGGTAGCGGACCAGCGCACCGCCGTAGCAGCTGGTGATCTGGTGATGGCCGATAGCTGTTGACGCAGCACTGAAGGTGTTGGTCGGGCCGAACTGTACCGATCCGGCGCTATTCGCTGCGCGCAGCGCGCAATCCGGCTTGCTCTCCGGTGTGCTGGCGCCGCCGCTGCGGATGTCCGGCGCCAATGCGGCGCGGGCCCGCGACGTCGGCTCGACCAGCAGCAGGTCACCGGGGACGTCGGCGAGCCGGTGCAGCAGTGCGTCATCGGTGACGTACTGGCTCTGCCCGATCAGCAGCAGGCTCCCCGAGCGCATCTCCCGTTCCACATCGGCAACGGTGTCGACGGCGACGACGTCGACTCCTCCGGCGGCCAGCAGCGCCACCAATGCATGTGCGCCGTCCGGTCCGGTGGCCGTCGGATCCATCCGGCCACCCGGCCGTGCCGCGGTCAGGTAAGTGCCGACCGCCGCGACAACACAGAGAGCGGCCAGTGTCAACAGGACCCACCGCCAGGTTCGCCAACGTCTGACCAGCGTCGACGAGCCGGTGGCCGTCACTGCACCGCCGCCCACGGGCCCAGTGCTGTCGAGTGGTCGGCTGCCGGCACGTCGGTCGCCGAACCGGATCGCAGATGGTCGTCAAGGTCGGCAATCATCTGGTAGGCGGCTGATGTCCCGGGCAGTTCGCCGTAGGTGACGTCGTTGAAAGCCGCAGCGGCCCGGGCGAACTCGGAGGCAACCCGCGGTATGCGCGCGCCGGCGTCGCGGGCCAGCTCGTTGGCGGTACGGCCGGGAGCGGGCTCGAGTACGCGGGTCTCCTCCAGCGCGCGGGCGATCGCGCGCAGCCGGTGCCGAATTGCTGCGGTCCAATTCTCTTCAGCGGCAAAACCGTCCGCGGTAGCCCGGTGCGCGGCGGCACTGAGTGGTCCGTCGTCGAACAACTGGTAGTCGCCGCCACGGCGAGTGCGTATTGTGCGCTGCGCCACCCGGATCGCGATCAGCAGCGCAACCGCCAGCAGAACGAGTAGCACCGCTATGGTGAACCATCCGCCGGGCAACGCAGAGCCCTTTTCGATCAGGCGGAAGAGTAGTTCGTCGACCCAATCGTGGAATCGTTGTGTCAGCGAAGCTTTGGGGTAGATCGGTTTGGCCAGTTCGCGTTGCGCAGCCTCGTGTGCGGCATCGCGGTCGATGTCGATAGTCGGCATCAGCCAATCCTCATGCCTGGATGGGTCAGCCAGAGGTAGTCGGTGGAATGTGGCGCTGCCGGACCGCCGGCGGCACCGGTCTGCAGGATCAGGTCGAACGCCTCGGCGCGGATGCGGCGGTCGGTGTAAAGCAAGACCACCACACCGGCGCTGAATGGAGCGGTGATGATTCGGCCTATTGCCGATCCGACGGCGCCTATCGTCAAACCGATCAGTGTGGGCCCGCTGGACGGGTCGGCCATAAGCTGGCCGACGAAGTTGAACGGCGCCGCGACGGCACCGGCGATGACGAACACCACGACAGAGGTCAGCAACCGGATACCGAGCACACGCCAGAAGCTGTTGCGGACCAGCGCAACGGATCTGGTGATGGCGTCCATGACGGGCAGCTGTTCCAGCACGATCAGCACCGGCGCAAACGACAGCACGGTGTAGAAGTAGCCCAACGCTGCGATCAGGGCCAGCACCAACGGAAGACCGAAAACGAACGCTGCGGCGCCGCTGCCGACGGCGCCCACCGCGGTGATGAGCAGCGCCACCAGACCGACGAGCAGTATCGCGCCGACGGCTTCCAGTGCCGCCAGGCCCAGCAGTGCCGGCAGCCGCCCGCGGATTTTCGTCCAGGCTTCGCCGATCGTGATCGTGGACCCGAATACCGCGCGGCCGACGACGACGGTGAGCATGCCGCTGAGCAGGATCCCCGCCAGCCAGGTGATGAGGCCGCTGGCAGCAGCCGAGATCAGCCCGGCGGCCACATCACCGCCAGTGGGCTCGTCGGGCGATGCCGTCGCGAGCCGACTGGTGCCGGCAATCGGTCCGGCCGCGATCATCAACGCGATGGCCTGTGTGATCACGACGATGATCGCCGTGAGCCCGAGGGCTGTTTTCGGATTGGCCCGGACATAGCCGACTGCGCCATTGAAGATTTCGCTGAGTCCCAACGGGCGCAGTGGGATGATCCCCGGCCGGAACCCGCCCGGGTGGAACTGCGGCGGGCCGCCGTAGCCAGGCGGCGGATTCCCATAGCCAGGCGGCGGACCCCCGTAGCCGGGCGGCGGGCCGCCGTAGCCGGGCGGCGGCGGGTACCCAGGCGGCGATCCGTAACCAGGCGGAGGCGGATAGCCGGGTGGCGGCCCATACCCCGGCGGCGGCCCGCCGACCGGAGGTCCATACCCAGGGGGCGGATAGCCCGCCGGGGGGTATCCCGGGGGACCGTAACCCGGCGGCGGGTTCCACCCCTCGGGGTATTCGGGGTAGTCGAACGGCGGCGTGCTCACCAGGTGGCGCCGTCGTCGATCATGACTCCCATCCTGTCGGCCACGAGGGTATTTCTCAATGTCTCGCAAGGTCTCGCGGCGCCAGATGGCTCGCGTAGCGTCTGAGCTATGGCCGACCTCAAATCCCGGCTGCGCGCCGACTTGACCGAAGCAATGAAGACGCGGGACAAATTGCGCACCGCGACCCTGCGCATGTTGCTGGCCGCGATCCAGACCGAGGAAGTCTCGGGCAAGCAGTCGCGGGAACTCTCCGACGACGAGGTGCTCAAGGTATTGGCCCGGGAATCCCGCAAACGTGGGGAAGCCGCCGAGATCTACACCCAGAACGGCCGCGGCGAGCTCGCCGCCGAGGAACACGCCGAAGCGCGCGTCATCGACGAATACCTGCCCACCCCACTCACCGAGGGTGAGCTCGCCGACGTCGTCGACACCGCGGTCGCCCAGGTGGCCGAACAACTCGGCGAGCGGCCCAGCATGAAACAGATGGGCATGGTGATGAAGGCGGCCACCGCGATCGCGGCCGGCAAGGCCGACGGAGCCCGGCTGTCGGCGGCGGTGAAGGACCGCCTTTAGTCGCGGGCAATCGTTTGCCCTGGCCGTGCTGGGGTACCCGTCTGGAATGACGCGGTTCGGCTACACCCTGTTGACAGAACAAAATGGCCCGAAAGAACTTGTCCGATATGCGATTTCGGCTGAACGTCGCGGTTTCGACTTCGAGGTCTGCAGTGACCACTTCTCGCCGTGGCTCTCGTCGCAAGGACACGCCCCCAACGCCTGGGCAGTACTGGGAGCGGTCGCACATGCCACCGAACGGGTGGATCTGTACTCGTATGTGACCTGTCCGACGATCCGATACCACCCGGCGGTCGTCGCGCAGCAGGCCGCTACCGTGCAGATTCTTGCCGACGGCCGCTTCACCCTCGGCCTGGGCAGCGGCGAGAACCTCAACGAGCACGTCGTCGGAAAGGGCTGGCCGGCGCTCAAGCAGCGCCAGGACATGCTGGGCGAAGCGATCGAGATCATCCGCGCGTTGTTCGGCGGCGAGTTGGTCGATTGGCGCGGGGACTACTACCAGGTGGACTCGGCACGACTATGGGATCTGCCCGACGATCCGATCGGCATCGCGGTGGCGATGACCGGCGAACGGTCGATCGGCAAGTTCGCCACCCTCGCCGACCACCTGATCGCGGTGCAGCCCAGCGGAGACCTGGTCCGTGACTGGCACTCCGCGCGCCAGGCCGTCGGGATGGCCGGTGGCGGCCGGGTCGTCGGGCAGATACCGGTGTGCTGGGACCCGGACCGCGACGCCGCGGTGCAGCGCGCCCACGAGCAGTTCCGCTGGTTCAGCGGGGGCTGGCATGTCAACTCCAACCTGCCGACGACGGCGGGTTTTGCCGCCGCCACCCAGTTCGTCCGACCCGAGGACGTCGCCGAGAGCATTCCCTGCGGGCCGGACCTCGACGCGATCGTCGACGCGGTGCGGGCCTACTGGGAATCCGGGTTTACCGACGTCGCTTTGGTGCAAATCGGTGGCGAGGCACAAGACCTGTTCTTCAAAGAGGCCGCCGAGCCGTTGCTCGAGGCGCTGCGGGCAGCCGCCAACCAAGGGGACGGTGATGACTAATCCGTCGTTTGCGAACGGCACCGCTCTGCTGGTGAAGGGGCTCGGTGGAGCGAGTGTGGTCCTGGGCCTCAGTGAATTGCTGGCACCGGCGCAGGTTGCCGCGGTCGCTGGTGTGGACGACACCGACCGAACGCGGTCGGTGATCCGGGCGCTGGGCCTGCGTGAATGCGGACACGGCGCCGCGCTGCTGTTCGGGCCGGAGAAGCTGGTATGGACCCGCGTCGCCGGCGACGTCCTGGATCTGGCGTTGCTGGGTGTCGGGGTGGCCAATCGGGGGCCGGGGCGGCGGAAGCGGGGCGCGATCGCGGCCGCCGCACTGGCCGGCATCGGTGCTGCCGATCTCTACGCGGCGCTGCGCACCAGTCGCGACAGTGGTGGACGACACGCCAACGGGCCGCGCCATCAGACGTTGCGGGCAGCGGTCACGGTGCGACGCCCGCCTGCGGATGTCTACCGGTTTTGGCGCGACCTGAAGAACCTGCCGTCATTCATGTTTCACCTGAAGTCGGTGACCGCCGGATCAGACGGTCGTACGCACTGGGTGGCCAACGCGCCCATGGGTCAGTCGGTGCAGTGGGACGCGCAGATCACCGACGATGAGCCCGACACTCGCATCGCATGGCAGTCGCTGCCGGGCTCAGCCATCGAAAACGGTGGCAGCGTCGAGTTCACGCCCGCGCCGGGCGGCACCGACACCGAGGTACGGGTGACGATGAGCTACCGCCTGCCGGGCGGTGCGCTGGCCAAGGCGGCGGCAACCATATTCGGCGAGTCGCCGGACCAACAAGTCAACGACGACCTTCGTCGCTTCAAGCAGATCCTGGAGACCGGACAGGTCATGCGTTCGGATGGATCGCCGGAAGGTACTGCCGCGCGCAGGCAAATGCATCAGCAGAGCGGGCAGCCGAAGGGAGCCGACCGATGAAGGCCACGGTGTGGGCCGGACGTAACAGCGTGGAGGTCCAGTCGGTTCCCGATCCGAAGATCCTCAACGAGCGCGACGCGATCGTGCGCGTCAGTTCGACGGCAATCTGCGGTTCGGACTTGCACATCTACGACGGCTACATTCCGACCGTCAAGCACGGCGACATCCTCGGGCACGAATTCATGGGCGAGGTCGTCGAAGTCGGCAAGGCAGTGACCAAACTGGCGGTGGGCGATCGGGTGGTGGTGCCATTCCCGATTGCATGCGGTGCGTGCTCGGCGTGTGAGCGCGACCTGTACTCGCTGTGCGAGAACTCGAACCCGAACGCGGGCATCGCCCAGAAGCTGATGGGCCACTCACCTGCCGGACTTTTCGGCTACTCGCACATGCTGGGCGGATTCGCCGGCGGGCAGGCCGAATACGCGCGGGTGCCGTTCGCCGACGTGGGCCCGCTGAAGATCGAGGATGACCTGACCGACGAACAGGTGCTGTTCTTGTCGGATATCTTTCCGACCGGCTACATGGGTGCCGAGATGTGCGACATCAAGCCGGGTGATGTGGTCGCCGTCTGGGGCGCCGGCCCGGTAGGACTGTTCGCGATGACAAGCGCTTACCTGCTGGGCGCATCGAAAGTCATTGCGATTGACCGGGTTCCGTATCGGTTGGAGCTAGCTGAGGAAGTACGTGCGATACCGCTGAACTTCGCTGAGACGTCGGTGCTCGAAGAGCTCCGAGACATCACCGCCGGGCGTGGTCCGGACCACTGCATCGATGCGGTCGGTTTGGAGGCCCGTAACGGGTCCACCGTGGTGGACGCCTATGACCGAGTGAAACAGGCCGCTCGGGTGGAAACCGAACGGCCCCATGCCTTGCGGGAAGCGGCGATGAGTTGCCGTAACGGTGGCACGATTTCGATCATCGGGGTCTACGGCGGGCTGATGGACAAGTTCCCCATCGGAGCGATCATGAATCGGTCGCTGACCATCAAAACCGGGCAATGCCACGTGCAGCGGTACATGCGACCGCTGCTCGAGCGAATCCGCAACGGCGAGGTCGATCCGACGTTCTTGGTCACCCACCGGCTGTCGCTCGACGAGGCACCGCACGGATACGAGATCTTCAAACATAAGCGCGACAACTGCACCAAGGTCGTGCTCAAACCCTAAGACGACGAAGGAGAACCGTTATGTCACATGACCAAATGCACGGCAAGAAGGTCGCCTTTTTGGCAGCGGACGGCGTAGAAAAGGTCGAACTCGAACAGCCGCGCGCGGCTCTGGAAGACGCAGGTGCGCAGACCCAATTAGTGTCGCTGAAATCCGGCGAAATCGAAGCGCGGAACCACGATTTGGAGCCGGCTGGGACATTTCCCGTTGACCGGGCGGTCAAGGATGTGTCCGTCGAGGATTTCGACGCGCTGGTGTTGCCCGGCGGCACCGTCAACCCGGACAAGCTGCGGATGGACGATTTGGCGGTCTCGTTCGTGCGGGACTTCGTCACGTCAGGAAAGCCGGTCGCGGCAATCTGCCACGGCCCGTGGACGTTGGTGGAGGCCGGGGTGGCCAAGGGGCGCACGCTGACGTCGTATCAGAGCATTCGCACCGATCTGCGCAATGCCGGCGCCAATGTCGTCGACGAGGAGGTCGTCGTCGATGGGAATCTGATCACCAGCCGTTCGCCGTCCGATCTGCCGGCGTTCTGTTCAACGATTGTCGAAAAATTCGCTCACGCACCCACCGGCGCCTGATCGGTCCTGGTTTCAACAGCATGGTTTGCGGGCATAGTCACGCCAGCCGCGATCGACGTGGCAACGTGTCGAAAGGCCGCAGGTGACCACTTCTTACTTGGCGCCGCCCGTAACGGATTCGCTGGCCGCCGACGGCGTGTATCCGCCGCAACAGGACTCGCAGCTTCTGGTCGACACCATGGAAGCCACTGCGCTCGTACCGGGGCGCCGTGTACTGGATCTGTGTACCGGTAGTGGTTACATCGCGATCGCCGCTGCCGAATTGGGGGCAGCCAGTGTGACGGCATTCGACATTTGTCCCCACGCTGTGGCGTGTTCGCGAGGAAATGCGGTGCATGCCGGTGTCGATGTGGACGTGCGGGAAGGGTCTTGGATCGGTGCGCTCAACTGCGCACCCTTCGAGGTGATCATGTCCAATCCACCGTATGTGGCTACCCCCCCGACGGGCGACCGCGAGGCGATCCCGAAAAGCGCTGGCCCCGAATGGGCGTGGAACGCTGGAGTGGACGGGCGGCTGATACTGGATCCGCTGTGTGAGTCCGCATCGCGTTTGCTCTGCGACGGCGGCTCCATGCTGCTGGTGCACTCCAGCCTATCGGGCGCCGACCAGACGCTCGAGGCGTTGCGATCAACCGGCTTGGATGCTCGAGTCATTGCCTCCCAATGGATTCCGTTCGGCCCGGTGATGTCGGCCCGGGCAAGCTGGTTAGAAGACACCGGCCGCATTCGGCGCGGTTGCCGCGCGGAGGAACTCGTGGTGATCCGGGCGGACAAGCCATGACCGGCTGTACGCGGGTACAGGTGGTGCCCAACGGGCCGGTGCTGATAGCCGGGCCGGTGCGCATCGAGATGCCCGGCGGTGATGTCGTCGAATCCGACCGGTTCATGGTGGCCGTCTGCACCTGTCGGCGCAGCAAGAACTACCCGCTGTGCGACACCAGCCACCGACGCTGTCGCCGCACGCAGTCAGCGTCAACCGAGCGGTCGTCGTAGCGAGCTCTGGGCGGCTTTCCACGCCGCCACCATGGCGTCACCGAGACGGTCTTCGACCATCGCGTGGGCGCGGATCCCGAACACCACGTCGCAGTCCAACTGCGGCTCCCGTCCGACCAAGTCGCCGACCACGTCGATGCGCACCACCTGCTCGTGCACCGCGTCGGCCTCGACGTGCTCGCTGTAGAACCTCACACACTCCGCGGGTGCCCCGAGTCGCTGCAGGGCCTCCACCAGTCGGCGCGAACCCGGCGGAGAGGTGATTTCCGTCGACGCGAAATGCCCGATGGCCGCACCGCGCAACCGGCGGTGCAGACCGAACAGCGACATCAGGTTCACCACTGCCAGCGATTCGGCCGGAACCGCGTCCAGATAGGCCAGATATGTCGAGTCCAAGCCTGCGGCGGTCAGCAGGTTCGCGAACAACTGTTGATGGACTCGCGGACCCTGTCCGGCCCCGTACTCATCGAATTCGACCGCCACGAACGAGGCCTTGGCCTGGCCGGTAAGACGCGGAATAGCCCAGGCGTGCGGATCGCCCTCTTTGAGGTGATACAGCGACCGATGCACGAAGTATTCGCACATCTGCGCCCAGGTTCCGTTGTCGCGCAGCCAGTATGACGGACCACTGCCATCGACGGATTCGACTGAGAGGGCATCCATTTCGGCCGCCGCGGTGTGGCCGGGATCGATCGGTCCGACGTCTCGTTGCACGGCCGCCAGGAAAGTCCGCTCCAACTGGCCGCGCAGGTGCAGCAGTCCGGGATTCCACTCCCAGGTCGGGTCGACGCCGGCGAAGCCGCGGTAGTGCAGCTCGTAGCACATGTACAGCGCCAATTGCAGGTCCAGGCCGTAGGGATCCGATTCCCGCACCGAAGCTTCGATGCGGACCAACTGGTCCCGCGGCGCCGGTTCGGTGAGAGTGCGCCGGACCGCCATCGACAGCGGTCCATGCGCTGCGGGCAGCCTGGGTTCGACCGCTGCTTCTGCCTGGGTCACGCCGGGGTTTACCCCGATTTGCGCACCGGCCAAACGACGCGGTCGCATAACAGCCCCGTTGAGGGGGTAGTACTGCGCTGCACAACGAACTAGGAGGTGACATGCGCGCATTGACCGTACAGCCGGGCCACAAGGGCTCGCTGAGCGTGTCCGACGTGCCCGACCCGACCCCGGCCGGCGGCGAATTGCTGGTCGACGGCATCGCGATGGGGGTCTGCGGCACCGACAAAGAGATCGTCTCCGGCGAATACGGCTGGGCACCGCCGAACTCCTCGCGCCTGGTCCTCGGACACGAATCGCTCGGCCGGGTGCGTGAGGCACCGGCATCGAGCAGCTTCTCAGCCGGCGATCTGGTGGTCGGCGTAGTGCGCCGGCCCGACCCCGAGCCGTGCGGCGCGTGTGCGCACGGCGAGTTCGACATGTGCCGCAATGGCCGTTACCGCGAGCGGGGCATCAAGGAGCTGGACGGCTACGGCAGCCAAGCGTGGTGTGTGGAACCCGATTACGCCGTCCGGCTCGATCCGTCGCTGGAACGTGTCGGCATGCTGTTGGAGCCGACGACAGTGGTGGCCAAGGCCTGGGAGCAGGTGGAGCGGATCGGCAGCCGCGGCTGGTTCGAACCGAAACGGGCGCTGGTGACCGGCGCCGGACCGATCGGCTTGTTGGCGGCGCTGATCGGGGTGCAACGCGGTTTGGACACGCACGTGCTGGACCGGGTGACCGACGGCCCGAAGCCGAAGCTGGTCACATCGCTCGGCGCGACCTACCACCACGAAGACATCGAGTCGGTGGCCAAGCAATTGCGGCCCGACGTCGTCATCGAGGCCACCGGTGTGGGCAGCATCGTCTTCGGTGCGCTGATGAACACCGTAACCTACGGGATCACCTGCCTGACCGGTGTCTCGTCAGGTGGACACAACATTGACGTCGACGCCGGCCTGGTGAACCGTGACATCGTGTTGGAGAACGACGTGGTGGTCGGCTCGGTCAACGCCAACCTCCGCCACTACCAGCAGGGTGCTGACGTGCTGGCCCGCGCCGACAACGACTGGCTGGAAGGTCTGGTCACCCGACGCGTGCCGCTGGAGAAGGCTGCCGACGCATTCCAACCGGCCGACGGCGACGTGAAGGTGGTTATCGAACTCTGATGTCTCGAATTGAGGACTACGCCCTGCTCGGCGATCTGCACACCGCCGCCCTGCTGAGCCGTGAGGGCAGCATCGACTGGTTGTGCCTGCCGCGGTTCGACTCCGGTTCCTGCTTCGCGGCGCTCCTGCACGACGAGTCCGCCGGTCACTGGCGGTTGGCGCCGGCCTCCGGTGGGCCCGCGACGCGACGCGCCTACCGCGACGACACGCTGATCATGGACACCGAGTGGGACACCGACGAGGGGTCGGTGCGAGTCACCGATTTCATGCCGCCCCGCGGTGAAGCCGCCGATGTGGTCCGAATCGTCGAGGGGCTGTCCGGGCGAGTGCCGATGCGGATGCATCTGGTGATCCGGTTCGATTACGGCAGTGTGGTGCCCTGGATCCGGCGAAGCGAGGACGGCCTGATCGCCGTCGCCGGCCCCGACACGTTATGCCTGACCACGCCCGCCGACCTGCAGGGCGAGCACATGTCGACGGTCGCCGAATTCGAGGTGACAGCCGGCGACAGGGTGCCGTTCGTGCTCACCCACACGGCGTCGCACCGCCTTCCGGAAGCTGTCCGCGCACAAGCTGACCACGCACTGCGCGACACCGAGGAGTACTGGAAGGACTGGATCGGTCAGTGCACATACCGCGGGCCGTACGAGGAGGCAGTACGCCGTGCTCTGATCACCCTGAAGGCGCTCACCTACGACCCGACCGGCGGAATCACTGCCGCCGCGACCACATCGTTGCCGGAATCGCTTGGCGGCGTGCGAAATTGGGACTATCGGTACTGCTGGCTGCGGGACACCACCTTCACTCTGCAGGCGCTGCTCGGCACCGGGTATATCGACGAGGCCAAGGCGTGGCGCGACTGGTTGGTCCGCGCGGTGGCGGGCGACCCGGCCAAGCTCCAGATCATGTACAGCATCGACGGCACCCGGCGATTGCCCGAACTCACGCTGGACTGGCTTTCCGGATATGAAAAGTCCGCGCCGGTTCGTATCGGCAACGAGGCCGCTGGACAGTTCCAGCTCGACGTGTACGGCGAGGTCCTCGACGGGCTGCACCTCGCCCGTGAAACCGGGATGCAGGCGGTCGATGAGGCCTGGGATATCCAGCGGGCATTGCTGGACTTTCTCGAAGGCAATTGGAACCAACCGGATTCCAGCCTGTGGGAAGTACGTGGTCCTCGACGCCATTTCGTGCATTCCAAGGTGATGGCCTGGGCCGGTGTCGACCGCGCCGTGCACACCGTGGAAACCCAGGGCCTCGACGGCCCGCTGGACACGTGGCGCGACTTGCGGGACCGCATCCACGCCGACGTCTGCGAACACGGGTACGACGCCGACCGCAAAACCTTCACGCAGTCCTACGGCTCGCGCGGCCTCGACTCCGCGTTGCTGCTGATACCCCGGGTCGGTTTTCTGCCCTGGGCCGACCCGCGCGTTGTTGGCACCGTCGAAGCCGTGCAGCGTGAGCTGTCCAGTGACGGATTCCTGATGCGATATGACCCCGAAGCCGACGGCGGCGGTGACGGGCTGCCCGGCACCGAAGGCACCTTCCTGGTGTGCACCTTCTGGCTGGCTGACGCCCTGCACGGCATCGGCCGCGGCGACGAGGCCCGCGAGCTTTTCGAACGCTTGCTCGACCTGCGCAACGACGTCGGGCTGCTCAGCGAGGAATACGACACCGGTGCGCAACGGCTGGTCGGCAACACCCCGCAGGCGTTCAGCATGGTCGGGCTGGTGAACACCGCGCGACAGCTGAGCGGATCGTCGACGCAGACCGGCGGCAAGGGAGCGGGTACTACCGCCCCGCGGCCCCAGCACTAGGGAATCGCTACGCCGCCGCCGGATCATCGTCTTCGCCGTCGCGGAGCAGTCGCTCGGGATGATGGTAGGTATTGGTTCTGGGTCGGCCGCGGTCCAGGTGAGGCGGTGGGATCCATTCGGTGTCACCATTTTTGAGTCTGCGGGTTTTCCAGCCGCCAGAGGTGACCAGTTTGTGGTGGGGACCGCAGCACAAAGTGAGATCATCGATGTTGGTTTCCCGGCACTGCGCGAAATCGGTGACGTGATGGGCTTCAGTGAGGTAGCCGGGCACGTCGCAGCTGGGGAATGAACAGCCACGGTCTTTGGCATACAACACAATTCGCTGTCCGACGCTGGCCAGGCGCTTAGTGTGATACAGCCCGATCGCCTCGCCCTTGTCGAAGATCGCGAGGTAATGATGGGCGTGGGAGGCCAACCGAATCACGTCACTCATTGGCAGCAGGGTTCCGCCGCCGGTGATCGCTTTGCCGCAACCCGCTTCGAGCTCGGCCAAGGTAGTCGACACAATGATCGACGCTGGTAGCCCGTTGTGCTTGCCTAGATCAACGGAGGCCAAAAGCGCACGTCCGGCGGCATTGAGCGCGTCGTGGTTGCGCTGGCCGGTGCTGCGGGTGTCGTTGTCGATGGCTTGCTGGGCGGGGGCGCCATCGACGCACGGGGTCAGGTCGTCGGGGTTGCACATGCCCGGGGCGGCCAACTTCGCCAGGACAGCGTCGATGGTGGCGCGCGCCTCGGGGGTCAAATATCCGGTGATCGGGCTCATGCCGTCGACGTCTTGTTTGCCGATGATCAGACTGCGTCGGCGGGCGCGGTCGTTGTCGGTGAAATCGCCGTCGGGGTTGACGCAATCGGTGAGCCTGTCAGCCAGCTTGGCCAGTTGGTCGGGCCGAAATAGGCTGCCTTGACGGGCCAGTTGCGCTTCGGCCTGTTCTCGAGTCTCAATGTCAACCGCGTCGGGCAGCCGGTGGTAGAAGCCGCGAATCACCCGCACGTGACCGTCGCCGATCTCGCCGGCGCGCTGCGCTTCGGCAGTGGCCGGCAGTACCGGCGCCAGCGGCTCACCGGTCATCGCGCGGCGCGGCCCCAAATCGGCGGCATCGCCGATGCGTCGGGAGGCTTCGGGGCGCGTAATACGCAACCGCTCGGCCAACGCAAACGATAACTTGCCGCCCAACTCCGTTTCGTCGGCCTGTTCGGCGACCTTATTGATCAACGCGTGGTCAACCGCCGACATGCACCGACGGATTCGTTCCCAACGTTCCAGCAGCGCCAAACACTCTGGAGTAGTCAACCCATCAAACGACAAGTCCACAGCCAGCCGCATGTCAGCCTCGGCAGCGTCGAAGACCCCGACGATCTCCTCGCGACTAGTCGCTTGCATGTTCGAAATAATATCGCCGCCGCCCGACAAGTACGCCTCCGCCAACTGCACCTGTGGATAAAGCGCCGACTGTGGATGAATTGCTGAAACCCAAGTGACACACGTGGTTCCAGCTACATGTTTAACTCCGGCTATTTGCGTCGGCGCGGGATGAACTCCTGGGCCTTGACTTTGATGCCCTCCCTGAGCATGCCGAGGGTGTCCTCGTCGCCTTTGAGCACCGCGGTGGCGGCGGCCTTCATCTGGTCGAAGGTGGCGTGCGGCGGCACCGGCGGGATGTTGGGATCACAATGCACGTCGAGCACGGTCGGGCGATCGGCCCGCAGCGCCTGATCCCACGCCGGCACGATCTGATCGGGATCAGTCAGGGTCGCCGAAGCCAGACCCAAGCTGGCTGCGAAGCCTGCGTAGTCCACTGTCGGAATAGTCTGGGACTCAGGGAATTTCGGTGCACCCGACATCGCCCGCATCTCCCACGTCACCTGGTTGAGGTCGTTGTTGTGCAGAACTGTGACGATCAAGCGGGGATCTGCCCATTCCTCCCAGTAGTGCGCGATCGTGATCAGCTCGGCCATCCCGTTCATCTGCATCGCACCGTCACCGGCGAACACGATCACCGGCCGGTCGGGGTTGGCGAACTTGCCGCCGATCCCGTAGGGCACGCCCGGACCCATCGTTGCGAGGTTCCCCGATAGTGAGCCGCGCATGTTGCCGCGGAATTTCAGTTGGCGCGCATACCAATTCGCCGACGACCCCGAGTCGGCAGTGACGATCGCGTTGTCGGGCAACTTGGGTGACAACTCGGCGAAAAGCCGCATCGGGTTGATCGGATCGGCGGACACGTTGGCTTCCATCTCCATGGTTTCCCACCAACGCTGCACGTTCTTCTCGACCGTTTCACGCCAGGAGCGATCGGACTTGCGCTGGATCAGCGGTATCAGCGCGCGCGCGGTCGCCGCCGCATCGCCCACCAGGTTCACCTCGTTGGGATAGCGCATACCGATCAACGCCGGGTCGATGTCAATCTGCACACCGCGCGCCTGGTCATACCCCGGCAAGAACTGCGTGTAGGGGAAGCTCGACCCGATCGTGAGCAGCGTGTCGCAGTCGCGCATCAACTCCCAACTCGGACGCGTCCCCAGCAGCCCGATGGAGCCGGTCACAAAGGGCAGTTCGTCGGAGAGCACGTCCTTGCCCAGCAGTGCCTTGGCAACACCGGCTCCGAGCAGTTCGGCGAGTTCGGTCACCTCGTCGACCGCCCCCTTCGCGCCGCAACCCACGAGCATGGCGACGCGCTCGCCGGCGTTGAGCACCTCGGCGGCCTGCTGCAACCCGTCCTTCGAGGGCCCGATGTCAGGCCACTCGAACCCCAGACTGGACGGGACCATCTTGAATTCGTGAGTCGGCGGTGAGTATTCGAGCTCCTGCACGTCGGCGGGGATGATGACGGCCGTCACCGTCCGCTTCGTGACCGCGGTGCGGATGGCCCGGTCCAAGACGTTGGGTAGCTGCTCGGGCACGGTGACCATCTGGATGTACTCGCTGGCCACGTCCTTGTACAGACTCATCAGGTCGACTTCTTGCTGATACGAACCGCCCATCGCACTGCGGTTGGTCTGCCCAACGATCGCCAGTACCGGTACCCGGTCGAGCTTGGCGTCGTAGAGGCCGTTGAGCAGATGGATGGCGCCGGGGCCCGACGTCGCCGCGCACACGCCGAGGCGGCCGGAGAACTTCGCGTAGCCGACCGCCTCGAACGCGGCCATCTCCTCATGGCGGGCCTGTACGAATTTCGGCTTGTTGTCGGCGCGACCCCAGGCCGCGAGCAGACCGTTGATCCCGTCGCCCGCGTAGGCGAAAACCTTCTCGATCTCCCAATCGCGCAGTCTTTCCAGCACGAAGTCGGCAACCAAAGCGCCTGCCATCGCACACCCCATTCCCGTTTTAGGCAGCAGGTAACGGAAGGGTGATTACCCAGGAGGCGGTCGACTTAGACCCACACGAGTCGGGGTGGCGGGATTCGAACCCACGACCTCTTCGTCCCGAACGAATGTTGCGCACATCCACCTGCGGTTATATCCATAACGGTTAACATGCACGTTTTAGATATTTGCACTGCTCATAGCTAAATTTGGTCTAACCAATACGTTCAATGAGTCCAAGTAATACTAAGGGTCTTGCCACTCCACTGCCACTCACGTCGAATCGCCAGAACCGCAGCTCCAGCACCGTGTCACGTCCCCTCCTCGTGCTGGCGTGATGTCGGACCCGACCTGCACGATGGTGGGCATGACAACGACTGAGGACATGCACGAGGCGATAGCAGAGTTTGTGCGAGAGCACATCAGTCAGAACCCCGACCAGTTCACTGGCGGGTTCAGCTACAGGATTGATGTGCACAAGGTTGATGGTTCCGTGCTTCCATTCATCTACTCGACGGATGACACCCGGCGCGAACTCTGGCGGGTGTCCACGCGATGACCCTGCCATATGACGTTCGCCCGTTCCTGGTCCCGAACCCGCATGGATATGACCCGGAAGAGGTTTTCTGTCGCGTCACCTGGACCCCGCGTGGCGGTGAGCCTGTCACGACCGAGGGTGCTCACCTGGACCCCGAAGAGTCCCCAACGCTGCGCTGCGGGTTGGAGGCGATAGTGTCCGCGCTGGACCTGTGGCATATCGTGCCTGCTGAGTATTCGTACGTCACCCGCGCGGTGAATCGTCAACTGGCACAACGACCGTGGGCTGTGCTGCGCTGCCCGCAGGGCACGGCGCGGCTGGAGCTGGTACCCGTCAATGCCACGTGACCACGCATTAGCTCTCCCCGATGGCACCGTGCTCGGCGCGGTGTCCCCCGATAGCCGCCAGGTCGAGTACCTGCACGCGGCTGTCCCCAACGACCCGCTCGACCCCGCTGGTGTGCTGACTGGTGCCGATGAATTGGTAGCCGCCGTGTGGGCGACCCTCGAAGGCTCGAACGAGTTCATCGACGGGGACGACGAGATGGTGTTCCTGCACAGCTTGACCGAGGGTCACCCTACGGGGTTCAGCATCGTCGTGCCGTCGATGCGGTGGTTCCTGGCTGAACGCGACTCATTGCCCGACCTGGCGATTGCCCTGGCGGCGGTGATGCCATCAGGTTCGACCCTCAACGTGGTGCTGGACTCGTACCTACGGGGCATCGAGCAATACGGCGATGATTGCGCTCGGGACGCGGAACTGGGGCTGTGAGCGGCGTAGCCGATGACCTGCGGGAATCTACGTCCCTGTCGTGTCCACCCGACGACAGATACTCACCCGAGCAACCGCGACCACGGCAGAGGACCGTTGGGACACTTGCGGTTGGGCGTCTGACGGTTCGGGTCGTGAACGACGGTGATAGACACCAGAACGACTATGACGGCGACCACCACGGCGGCAGCGCCAGCAGCGTAGGGAGCCCACCACCTCTGACCGCTCCGCATCAGCCAGAACGCCATGAGGGTCATAACGGCGGTCACGACGAACACGCCGAAGGTCGCCTCCATCATTACGAAGGTCCGAGCGAACCCTTCCCCCGCACTCATGCGCTCAACGTCGCAGCCGTACCACATCCTCGGCAAGGTGTGCCACACCGCCGTCGCCGCGAGCACCCCGAGCACGAACGGCACGACCAGCTTGACCCAGGTTGATGTCGCCTTCGAGGGCGTAGTCATTTCGGTTCGCCGAGACTCCACTGAACGTACGCTTTGCCCGTTTCGCAGTCAGGGGTGACAATCACCGTGCGGTGAACTTTTCTCTTGGTGTTTCGATATTGAATATCGTCCCCAGTGACCAATTTGACGAGTTTCACGCCTGCGCGGAACGCTGGAACACACATCAGTGGCACGCTCCCATCTGTCTCCTTGTTCGCTGGAAACGGCGTGAGGGTCGCATCTGGATAGTATTTCGCCACGTAATCGCGCCATTGGTCGTCGGGCATGAGAAAATCAACGCCCTTGCCTGTGTGTCCGACAATGTTGGTAGCTGACTTGGGAATCTCGATCTTTAGCTCGCTCACGATGTCGGTACCCTCGTCCGTCCATCCTGGTCCGCAGCCCGAGCTGAGGAAGACGAGAACCGCTGCTACAGCAGCGAATACGAATGGTCTCCGAGGTCGGCGTGTGCTCATGGGTACGTGCTTCGCTGGATGCCCGACGTTCCTACTGTTTCAAAGTTCTGTGCCCAGCCAGCGCGTTGCAGGTTGTTGAGGTCGGATACCTGCGGCCACGGGTGCGGGTCGGTGGTGTCGAAGTTGTAGTAGTCGTAAACGCTGGTTCTCGCCGCCACGCTGTAGTGCCCATCGGCGGTGGGAGTCGCTATGCCACTGGTCTGATAACTGAATGTCCCCATCGCCGCGAACCAGTCAGGATTGTTGAATTTGTCGGGGCGAGCGGGTGTGCCGTCAGATTTTAGGTTGGTGTAGTCACTTTGGAACGCAACTGGTCCTTTGTATCCAGGGGGCATGGCGTTGATCGCGGTCTGCACGGTTGCTCGTGTCTGGTCTTGGGCTGATTGTTGGAACCACGGCATGTCGTGGAACATGTTGTCCACTGGCACCGTCATCGTTTTCCCCGAGCCGTCGAGGAAATGCTGCAACAGTTCGGGGGCGTAGGTCTGTCCAGCCGACCGCCCAGCTTCCACGAGACCTTCAGCCCAGCCTTTGGTCCCTTGCAGGCGGATTCTGTCGTAGCCGCTGCTCGGGGGGTTGGTGTGGTACTGGTCTGGACCTGACCCGTTCTTGTTGGCGGCGGTCTTGGGGTCGGTAGGCAGTGCTGTCGGTTCGGGGACGCCCGTAGGTCCATACCAGTCGGCGTCCTTCAACGCGCCTGTGGTCTGTGCGTCGTATCGCTGCGCGCACAGCTCCGCCGTCGCAAGCAGCGACCGCAACGACGTTTCCATATTCGCACGCTCGGTCTCGGCAACCCTCTGCGCGTCCTCAGTCTTGAGGGTTTTCGCGTAGGCGTCCGTCAGCTCCACGTTGCCGTCATCGGCTATGACGTACTTCTGTTTGTTGGCGGGGTCATCCACTCTGTCGAGGATGGCGTTACGCAACAGCCCAAGTTGTTGAGCGCCTTCATCGAGCACGCCAGCGGCTTTGTTCCAGCGGCGGGCCTTCTCTTGCAGTGTTTCGTAGTGGTCCTTCCCCAGCACCTTCGCCTTGTCCCTGGCTTCACCTTGCCAATCGGTCTCGACACCCTTGAGCCCGTTGATGACAGTAAGTGCAGCCTCGCTCATCTTGTCGGCTCCGCTGCGTAGCCCAGCCGCCGTGTTGGTGAGATCGCCAAGCTTCCAGTCGCGGACCTGTGAGATGACCAGGCTCATAGATCGCGGTTACTGGACGGCGGCGGTGTCGGCGGCAGACCTCCGCTGGCGCGTTCGATGGCGTCAACGGCGTGCAAAATCCCGCTACCGAACCCGTCCAGGTGCTCAGCAAGCTTCTGGACTTCACCGTGCTGTTCGGTGGCGTGGGTGCTCAGTCCCGACACGAAGGCAGTGCCTTGGCACGCCGCTGAGCCGCTGAGCAGAACCGAGTCGATGCTCATGTTCGACAACGTGTCCGATACGCGGTACATGTCCTTGGCAAACCCGCGCACTTTCTCGGAATTGAGCTGCAACACCTTCGCCATACGCCTGCACCACCCCTCCTGCAAGAAACTTGCTGGTGAGCCTAGCAAATGCGGCGGTGTCGAACGTGACCTTACCGCCCGAACGAGCGGCTCTGGCTGAGGTGAGAACACCGTGCGCAGACCTGCTTCGTCAGCCTCAGCGACGGCAAGCTGAAGCACCCATTCAGGTAGCCCGCGCCCGAATTGCCGCGCTTCGGTGTCCCCACCCCCTGTTAACGTCACGCCAACACTGGACGTGGGAGGTCGGGCGGATGCGGGCGGCGAGACGGGCGCTGGTCGGCGTTGTGACGGCAGTCCTGGTCAGTCTGCTGGCTCCGCCGACCGCCGAAGCGAGCGTCGGTCTCGCTCCTGGTATGCCCATTTTCACGAACGGCGGGTCGTGCAGCCTTGGATTTCTCGCCACCAACAGCCATCATGACCGCCTCGCGGTAACGGCGGGGCATTGCGCCAGCCGTCTGGGAGAGCGGGTCTACGATCGCAGAAAGAACCTGATTGGTGAGGTTGTCTCCCATAGGGGCGATACTCGCAGGCTTACGGACGGACTTGGTGTCACAGTCATCCAACTGGCACGCGGCACGTACACCGCCGATGCGTTCTTCACCAAGTACAACAACCCTTCTGTCGGAGATTCCGTACGCAAGTACGGGGAGACCACCCATGGCACCAACGGCAGAATCACCGAGGTGTCGATAAACGCCAAGAACCCACGACATTCCGTCATGTTCAGCACGCTAGCCGCCGACCACGGTGACAGCGGCTCACCGTGGTACGGACGTGGACCGACCCTGTACGGAATCACGATAGGGAACAACGACCCAAAAGGGCTGTACGGCTTCCCGATTCGTGCCCTCATTCAATATGTACGCGAGGGTTCCGACAGGTGGGGTCCAGGTTTCCTCCCAGTCGGGAAGTAGCCGCCTCAGCGCTGCCAGTTCTCCCATGACCTGATGAGCACCGAGTTGTCGTCGGGGTCACGGGTCGTGAAAACGCTACGGTTCGGATGGCTCCACCGCACGATGTGCCCGTTCCGCTCCAGGCGGTCAGCCACCTCGGTTACGTCGGGCACGTTGATGCTCAGGTCCACGCGGCTTGCGGGCGCGCCCTTCCAGAGCTGGACGGCGGTCATGCCGAACCACACGAGGTGCTCGAACGGGTCAGGGTCGCCGCCGAGGAGCACGTAGAACTCCGCCGCCAACTCGGGGTCAGGAACACGGATAGTCACATCCGTGAGCATGGGCTGCGTCCTAATCGTGTCGCCGTTCATGTCAGGGACATTACCCGCTGTCAGTGACATGCGATAGCGGACAATTATCGAAACCATCGCTGTCACAGTGCTTTACGCAAGTCCTATGTCACGTCCCCACCGTCACCTTGCGCGTTCACGCCGCTGTGGAGTGGACTGAGCCCATGACCGACAACCGCATTCAGGCGCTCGTCATCTACGCCGATTCCCCTGCCGCGCCGCGCCCCTCGAACATCGAACCTGACTTCGAGTTGTACCAGCGCATCGTGGGCGGCTACATCGAAGCGGCGTACGGGACGACCACTGACGGGGAGCGGGTGGTGTTCTACGTCAACGAGGATGGTATCGCGCAGAACCTTCCTGTTAACGAGGTCGCCACTGCTCTGTGGAAAAGACTGAACCCTGATGCCTCGCAACCACTGTTGGGCAATGCGGTCGTGGTCGGCGCGGACGGATGCGAGGACGCGGACCTACCCAATGGGGTCGCGGGCCTGGCGCGGGCGGTGCATCACGAGATTGAGATTGCGGGGTTTGTGGCACGGCTTCGGGCTGAGAAGGACTGACATGTCGCCATTCCACTGTCCGAAAACCGTTGGGTTCATGGACGATGCCGCCCAAGAATGTTTTACCGACGTAGCCCCTGGCGGTGGTGTCCCGTTTCCTTGTCCCGTAACGGGATTCCCGTATCAGCCCTGTCGGTGGGTTGCGGGACGGTCCTGACATGCTCATCGGATACGCGCGGGTTAGCACCACCGACCAGAACCCGCAACTGCAACTGGATGCGCTCACTGGCGTCGGAGTGGAGCGTGTCTTCACCGACCATGGCGTGAGCGGTTCGCTGTCGTCCCGCCCCGAGCTGGACCGCTGCCTTGAACATCTTCGGGAGGGCGACACCCTCGTTGTGTGGCGATTGGACCGTCTCGCTCGTTCCCTACGGAATCTGCTGGAGCTGGTCGAGCACCTGGCGCAGCGCGGTGTCCACCTGCGGTCGTTGACTGAGAACATCGACACGGGTTCGGCGTCGGGCAGGCTGGTCCTGTCCGTGTTCGGCGCGATGGCGCAGTTCGAGCGAGAACTCATCCGTGAACGAACCGAAGCGGGGCTGGCGGCGGCGAAGGCACGAGGTGTCAGGATTGGTCGCCCGAACGCCGTCAGCGACGACAAGCTGACGCAAGCCCGAACACTGGTCTCAGCGGGTCATCGGGTTGGCGACGTGGCACGGACCCTTGGGGTTGGACGGAGCACCTTGTACCGAGCGTTGGGCACGTCAGAAACACGGGTCTAGCTGCGGGTATCTATGTCTCCCTTCTCCCAAGTAGCGACACGAAGCTATGCCATTACCTGTTAATGTCACATCAACACTGGCACCTGAGAGATGGGGAGACGATGAAGAAGATTGTCCTGACAGCAGGTGCCCTGATGGTCGCGGCAGGCGCATCGGTGTCGGCGGCGACGGCGCTGGGTACTACTTCCGCTACCAGCCGTGATTCAGCCGCGAAAGTGCGGTGAGAGATGACCCAACCTCCTGGCTTCGACCACATTCGCGGGCAACACATTCCGCCTCAGCAGCCGCGCACGCACATGCCAAGCGGTCTGCCGCAAGGACAGCCGCAATACGGGGTATTCGCTTCTCCGCCAACGTCGTACCAGCAACAGTTCCAGCCCGAACCACCGAAGCGGCGTCGTGTACCTCCGCTGTGGGTGTGGACGGGAATAGCAGCCATCGTTTCTGGAATCATCACCGCGAAGGTCGCCGCCGACGCGGCTAACCACTGCCGCGCGCCCACCTTCACCAGCTACAGCTACGACACGAGCGGCTGTGACAGCGCCGCAATGGATGCGCCGCAGACCGTCGTGTTCTTGGTGCTGACCATCGTCCTCGTTCTGGTCACCGTTGGATTGGGAATCGCAAAGGTGTTCACGAACGGCAAGGTGCATATGCCGAAGCTGCCCAAGCTCCCACCGATGCCGTCGATGCCGTCGATGCCGTCGATGCCCAAGTTTCCCAAGATGCGCCAACGGTCTGCGCCCCAGCAGGCAGTGCCTGGTCCTGGTCTACGGGACCGCTTGGTGGCTGTTCGTAGCGCATGGGCACAGGGGCGGGATCAAGCATCTGCCGCCCCAAGGACTGTCGAGCAGCCAACACCGCACGTTTACCCCCCGCCCCAACCACAAGCACAGCCGCAAGCGCAAGCGCACCCGCAGTACAAACCGTCCCCTGAGTCCAGTCCTGAGCCGCAGATGACCCCTCAGCAGCTCAAGAAGCTTCAGAAACAACAAGCCAAGCAACGGGCTAAGCAGCAGCGCATAGCGAATCGCGCGGCGATGTCCCGCCAGGTCCGTGAGAGGGAGAACGCCAGGAAGCTGGAGCAGGACCGACGCAGGTTCGAGCAATATCAGCGCCATCGCCAGAACACGAAACTCAGGAAGAAGGCTGTCCTCCTGCCATGCCCGTCATGCGTTGCGGGTAAAGGCGAAAGCTGCGTGTCCCCTTCAGGGAGTCGCCTTCCTGAGCCCCATATTGAGCGTGTCGAACAGGTGAAGCGTCACTGGACATACCTGTCCTGACCGTATGGAACGGCAGGACGACGACCCACAACCGCTTATCGAGGAGGAGGAGAACCTTCGGGTCGTCGGACTCTATGCGATACTCGCGCAGGTGATTTCAGGTCAGTGAGCGTAGTCGTAGGTCGTGCACATGGACTCCGTGTCCTGACCCCGCCGCTGGGTGCGGAAGCCGATGGTGAACGCAGCGTCTCCCTCGCCGTCTGGGTCGTTCAACGCGGTCTTACTGAACAGTTCCCGCGCACGTTCCTCTGACACGTTGCGGAACTTCTCTGCGGTGTACGCACCCGACGCGCAGTCCGCGCGGGTCTCCAGGGTGACCATAGGAACCTTGTCGGTGTGCGTGTAGTGCAGCAGAGCGTGCCCGACCTCGTGCGAGATGACCTCCGTGACCGCGACATCCCCGTGCGCGCGGTGGAGCTGTCCCAGGAGGTCCGCGCGGTAATACAGCACCCCGTCACACACAAAACTCGGGTCAGGGGTGGTCCCACACGGAGTGGTGATTGCGCTGTCTTTGCTGGTCACCGTCATAGCAGGGAACGAGGCGCTGTTTTCCTTCCAGTACTCAGTCGCATCGGTGTTCACCGCACGTACCAGTTCGTCCAGGGTCAGCTCTCGCGGAGGAGGGCTAGACGGGGCGGGGGTCGGGGTGTCATGTGCTGTCGCTGCAACCTGCTGCGTGACACCAACTTCCATCACTCCATGACCATTCACAGTGTGCGAGCACGCGGTCATGGACACCGCCGCGAGACCGACAGCGACGAGTACGGAAACACGGGTGAACGTCATGTGTTCTTCCCTTTCTTCCTGTCCATCACGTCGGGGTGGTCCAGCTTTGCGCCTGTCCAGTCCTGGTAGCTGACTCCCTCTGCTGTTCCGCGTCCTGCGATTCCACCAGGAACCGCTTCCCGTACCGACTCGTACCCAATCAGCTTAGGGTCAGGGGTCGCGGTCGGGGTGTCCTCGGTCTTCCGCTTGGCGGGTGTAGAACCCGCGAGACCCGCACCAGACCCCATGACACCGCCGCCGCCCATACCACCTGTACCTGCGCCAGCGTTGTTGCCGCCCTTGGGATTGTTCGGGTCAGTTCCGCTCCCGCTCAGCTGTGTCGGGGCACTCACGCCCGCGCCGTTGACCGCTCCTGCGGGATGAACACCTGTCGCGGTATGTCCACGGTCCAGACCCGCGATACCCGCCGCACCGAGAGCACCAGCTCCAGCACCACCGAGACCAGCGAGGACAGCGGGACCATCTTCCCGTGCATCCTTCGCGTCCTGCTTCCGCTTGTTCCGATTCATCAAGTCCTTCAGCGGGTCAGTCCCCATACCAGTCGGTCCCATCCCGAATCCGCCAGCACCAGGACCAGTGGCACCTTGACCCTGACCCAGCGAGGCGGGCGGGAACTGCGGCTGACCGTTCGGGGAACTGGACAAGCGGGTCACGGGTTCGCTGCTCGGGGATAAGTCCGAGGAGGTGTGCGTGGTCGGGGAAATGTCCGAAGGGGCGGTTCCACCAGGGGATGAACCGCCCGTGTTTCCCTCCGACGACGAACCGCCGTCGCCGTTGTGCTCGCGCTGCTGTCGCTCCCACTCCGAAAGTCCACCAGCCCCACCACCCCAGTGCTCACCAGGGCTGTCACTAGCACCACCAGGAGAACCCCCACCAGGAACGTCGGGGTATTCGATTGCGTGGAGCGAGGATTCGGTCTGTGTGGACGTTTGTGCGTGTGCGTCGTACCCCGCCCGGCGCTGGTCCTTCATCTCCTGGAGATGCTTGAACTCCTCGGAGCCGCTTCCGCCAGCACGGACAGCTTTCCTTGCGCGTTCGAACTGGGATTTGATGTCGTCAGGAGTGGGGACACGGGAGAACGCGAGGTCCGCGTCGTTCTGGGTCGCTGACAACTCCTGGACTGCGGTCTCCTGCTCCGCAATACGCGCGAGGACCGTCTGGTACCCCGTCATGCGTGCGTTGAACGCTGCGATTGCGAGTCCCTCACCAAGGAGCAGCGGAAGTGTCCCAGCGGTTGCGCTAACGCTTCCTCCCGCTGCTGCGTGACCTGTGCTCGCGGTGGCGAATCCGAACTCACCCATGACAGTCTCCAAATCCCCTGTGCTACTGCGCGGCTGCGGCGTCAGCGGCTTGGACGATGGAATGCCAGTCGTAGACGCACGTCAACTTGTCCTGCCCGTGACGGTCCGTGCACACGTTCGGCACAGCCAGGCTCTCGGTATCGGGCTGATGGTCAACCTCCACCGAGCGGGCACCGTATCCCGCGCCGAACACGGCTAATACAGCGGCAGCACCAGCGGCGAGCTTGGCGACGGTCGTGTTCTTCATTTCCTTATTCGCCTTTGCGCTCACGGGAGACACTCGTCCTCGTCGGTGTCGGTGCCTTGGGTGATTTTGTCGTGCTCGTCCGATGTCTGTTGCTGGGTCCAGCCTCCCGCAACGGCTTCAACCTTCAGGCGCTCCGCCTCCTGCTCGAATGTGCTTGCTAGAGAGTTCAGCTCAGCTTTTGTCCGCAGGACGCTTGACAGCCGTGCGGCTTCGGCACGGCGGTCGATACCCGCCTGCTGCTCGATGGCGCAAGCGTCGGAGTCGTCGGTGGGTGACCAGCACGCAGATGTGGTCAAGTGATGGGTCTGGAGCAAGCCCCTCCAGTAGCCGCCCTGGAAGACCCCTGCCAGGACCAGCGCTGCCGCGACCCCTGCGGCTGCAACCTTCCCCCAGGGCTTGCGGGTCGGCGTCTCATCCAAGGCGTCAGCATTCACAGCAGTGTCGTTGTCGTTGGCGATGTCCTCGGTCATTTCCTATCTCCTGTCGTCGTTGTGCTGTAAAGCCAGCTCCAGACCGTGCGCTCAGCCACGCCGAGGTCGGCGGCGATGCGGCTGCATGGATATGCGCGGAACACGTGCAGGTCTCGTACCAGGGCGGCACGCTGGCTCATCGCCTCACGAACGGCGGCGCGATGCTGTTCCACCTGTTCATGCGCGAAGGACAGGCGCGCGGCAAGCTCAGCCCTGCGCTCGTCCTCGACGGTCATTGCTGACATGGTTATACAGTACCATGAGAAAACATACAGTGACGATAGCCAGCGTGTTGAATTGTGCTGGTTGACTGCGTTTAGACGTTTGCTGTTAACGTGACATCAACACGAGTGCCAGGTCGGCGGCTCCGACAAACTGACTGACCTGCACATTCCTTGTCCCCACGCAGGACCGCCATACCGACTCGCGCCGCGTGCCGTCCTGCCGCTGTTTTCGTGCCACGCTGCTGTCCATGACTGAAACGACAACCATCCCGCTCAACCCGCCGCTGGTCGCCACAATCGGGGATGACACTTGGCTGGCGGTGGCGCTGGTCTGGAATCCCGAAGTGGACGAGAAACTCGACAGCTCCACGCAGCAGTACACCAACGTCGTCTACATGCTGGTGAGCGGGAGTGGGCGTGCCCTACTGTCCGCCGCTGACGGAATCGACTCGGTGCGTCCGCTCCTGGCTGGGGAGAACCCGTTCTGAACCGCCAGCAGGGCTGCTCGGGCATGGAGCTTCACCCCGTCACGTCCCGCGCTCGGGTTCGCGTTGATGTCGCCCACCCACGGACAATGGACGCCATGACGACGGGCGGAACCTTCATCGAGAACCCGTTCACGAGCGGTGACGAGCTGACATTGCCGCGAGGGACGGCGGTGCACTCCACGCATCCGTCCAGGTATGAGTACGTGACCACGAGGCGTCAAACCGTCACCGTGCGTTACGCCGACCCTGGCTACTGGCTCGACAACCGCGTGAAGCTCCCTCAAGTTGAGTGGATAGGCGCGGACGGCTATCACCGAAACGCGCAGTTGACCTCTAACCTGCTGCGGGAGAACAGCGTCGAGATGACGACACCACTCGCGGAGTCCGACGAATGGAAGGTGAACCCGTGATTCCCGCGAACCTCGTGGAGCAGTTGTCCACCGCCCTTGCCCGATGGGACGGTCGTGGACCTACCGAGGACGACATGCTGCACGCTGGTAAGGAGCTGGCGTCGGCGGCGATGGCGGTCCTGGTGTGGGACTCCAACGCGGCATCCGAGGGGTGAATAGCGAACCCGAACGTTGCGGGTTACTTTTGAGCTACGCCGCCCTGGTCCGCTCTCCTGATCGGGGCGGCGCGCAAACCGCCGTGGCGACAGAAAGTGACGCCCTCGACGTGTCGCTGTCGTGATCGGCGGGGTCATGTGATTCACGATGGGTTCGCGGCGGCACCGTGTCGCCGCACATCACAGGGGGATTGAGATGACCTATCTGGACAAGATCATGACGGGGTTCTACGTCGCGGACTTCGCGCGCTACTCGGACCCGCACGAGTTCCGCATGGAAGCCGTGAAGGCATACCGCGACCTGGACCCTACGCAATGCACCTTCGATGAGTACCTGGATCGGCTTACCGACGAGGTGGAGGCGCGGCAGCCACGTATGTGACACTCGGCGGCGGGGAGGCACACTTACCAGGTGGCGGATCACCTGTCGCCCGAGGGGCGGTCGCGGAATATGGCAGCCATCCGCGCTAAGAACACTAAGCCTGAGCTGGCGCTGCGGGCGGCTTTGCGGCAGGTAGGTGCGACGGGGTACAGACTGCACCGCAAGGACATCCCAGGACGCCCCGACATGGCGTTCATCCGCTGGAAAGTGGCGGTGTTCGTGGATGGCGTGTTCTGGCACGGGCATCCCGACCACTGGAACCCCGAGAAGGCGGCGTCGGACTACTGGCGTACCAAGATCGCCCGCAACATGGAGCGTGATCGTGCCGCCGATTCGCGATTACGCGAACAGGGCTGGACTGTTGTGCGGGTATGGGACCAGGACGTGAAGGCTGACCTGGACGGCTGCGCGCAGCTTGTGACGGATGCCCTCGCCGCGAGCGGCTGGCAGGCTCCTACACGGCGAGGTCCAGTGGCAGGTCGGTGATGTCCCGCAGGCGCTTGCCGCTGAGCAGGATGTCCAGCAGGGACACTGCCTCATCGTTACCCGAGAGGTTCACCGCCTCGATGAGTTCGGGCAGCGCGAAGTGATACACCATGTCCACGTCGCCAGTGCCGAGCGCCAGTGACGCCAGCCTCGACGGCGTGGGTTCGCCCGTGACCACCGCGATGTGCGGTGTGCGTCCCTTGCGGTTACGGATTACGTTGAGACCCTCGGAGCGGGCGTTTTGCGCGCGGTCACTCCGCAGGGTCCATTTGCAGGACACGATGGCGTGGACAATCCCTCGGTCCTGGTTCACCTTGCGAATCACCGCGTACCGCCCATTGGTCCCGTCCACCAGGCTGTGCTCTTTGTTAATCACCTCGTCGGGTTCGGGGCTGCGGATGACGAGGATGTCAGGTCCGATTTCGTAGGAGTTCCCGAGCACAGCAGCAAGTGTGGGGTTTTCCTCGATGGCGTCAGCGAGGTCCGCCAGATGGGCGTACGGCTCGTACCTTGCCACCTGGTACTCAGAGCGCGTCCCGCCGACATTCTCGACGGTCCAGTCACCTGGTCGGACGGTCTGGAGGAGCGGGAAGACTTTCGCCAGAAACTCGGTGACCGCTCCCTCGAACTGCTTCCCCGCCCGCTGACCGTCCAGCTTTTTATCGACGGTTTGAGCGTGGAGGCGCTGCGCGATGTGCGTCGCGATGACACTGCTTGTCCGCTGCTTTCGGTCGGCGTTGGACGCTATCCCACCCGACAAGCACAGTGTGTAGTCCTTAACGAGCCGCTGGTGGAATCTCCTGCGCTCCAGGGTGATTACCGATGTCATGCAACTGTCCGCAGGCTCTTCTTGCGCGGCGCGCGGATGGCTTTCCGAATCTGCAACCCCACTGCGCAAGCCACAGGCGGCGGAAACGCATTACCCACCTGGCGGTAGGCGTTGGTCTTACGCCCCACGAACTCCCAGTCGTCTTCGAATCCCTGAAGCCTCGCCGCCATCCTCACCGTCAGACGCGGCAGCCCACTGTATCCAGGGGGCGGGGCTTCCTCGGCAATCGTCTTGCCATCGACGCCGAGAGCCAGCCACGCATTGCGGGCACGGGTTGGTCCGAGGTCAGGACCACCATGCTTCTTGGAACCGCCGACAAGCGTCGGAGCGATGGTGTTGGCTTTACGTGCCCATTCGTCGGCGGCTTCCCAGCCGTTTTCCGCCATGAGGTCTTTCAGCGCCTCGCCAACGGTCTGGGCGGGTGTGACATCTGGTTCGGGAAACTCGAACTCACGCAGCCCGTTACGTATCGCAACCATGATGACGCGGGGGCGAAGCTGCGGAACCCCGAAGTCTGATGCGTGGAGCAACTGCCAGGATGCTTTGTACCCCAGTTTGCACAAACGCTTTTCCACAGCGTCGCGGTAATCACCGAACACTGGGTCAAGAAGACCTCTGACGTTCTCCAGCATCACAGCTTTCGGCTGAATCGCCTTCACCAGGTCAAGGGCGCGTGGGAACATGTCGCGCTCATCGTCAGCGCCTAGCTGGTGACCAGCTTTGGAGAACGGCGGGCATGGAACGCCACCAGCGAGCAGGTCCACGCCCTCGTAGCCTGACGGGCTCCATTTATGTAGGTCAGCCTCGATTACATTCCACTCGGGTCGGTTGGCTCGCAACGTGGCACAGGCGTGCGGGTCGATTTCGACCACAGCGCGGTGTGTAAATCCCGCCTTCTCCAGACCGAGCGCCTGCCCTCCTGCGCCTGCGCAAATCTCGACCGAGGTCAGCGCCACATCCGTCCCTTCCGTCACGCCATGCACCGTACCGATGAGGTCTGACGCCGCTGACTCTACTTCGGCATAAAACGCTGGCGGGAGAGGCTCGCGGCACACCCTGGCAGGCGATATCCGTCACGTCCCCTCCGCCGTGTGCAATCCTCAGTGCCGTGACGGACCCCGACTCCCCGCTGTACAACGGCGTCGAGTGGTGGAAGCTCGACTTCTGGCCGGGAACCAGGCGGACGTTCGGCGGAACCCCCAAGCTCGCCGCCTACCTCTACCACAACCTCGAAGTCGGGGACACCTTCACAATGCGCGACCTGCGAGCCGCGCTCGGAGACGAAGTGGACCAGGCGGGGCGTGCCGAGCACCTCAACCGCCGACTGCGGACCCTGCGGGAACAGGACTGGCAGTTCTCCTCGTACATGGACCAGCTCGGGCAGGAAGCAGACGAGTACGTGCTGAAAGCCAAGGGGCAGCGCATCTGGCTCGGGGAGCGCAAGGTACGGGACAAGCCTTCCCGCGCCACGATGCGCCTGGTGTTCGAGCGCGACCTGAACACCTGCCAGGTCTGCGGTTCACGTGCTGGTGAGGAATACGAGGGCGAACCAGGTTCCTGTGTCCGCCTCACCGTTGGGCACCGCGTACCTGGCGCACGGCTGGCGAACGCGAGCCCCGACAACCTCCAGGCGGAGTGCTCCCGCTGCAACGAGCCCGTAGGCGATGCCATGCCTGACCCTGAGACACTGGCTGAGGTGATGTCGTCGGTGTCGCGGCTCGGACCTACCGCCAAGGCGGAGCTGCTGACTTGGATGAACAGCGGGCACCGTCACCGCAGCAAGACGGACATTGCCTACGCGCGTATCCGCCGTCTCCCCAAGACCGCACAGGCGAAGGTCGCTGATTACCTCAAGGGTGTGACTGGCAGCGGTGAGTGAGCTGGCTTGCGGACGTTACACAGCACGCAAGTGAGCATCAGGCAGTCACGTCGAACACCGAGTCAATGACCGCTGCTAGGTTTGGTGCGCGCGTTTCGATTTCGTGCTGAGCCAGAATGACTCCGACGGGGTGCAGACGGTAGTGAAGCGCCCCCGTGCGCTGAACGTAGTCGAGGAACGCCGCCAGCTCTGGCATCAGAGCCGTCACCTTCTCCTTGAATTGGTCGGCAGTCAGGGACCGCTCACGGACCATCGCTCGCAATAACTTCTCTGATTCGGAGAGAGTGTCCACGGCATCGTCGGGGCTTCCCAGAATTTTGGCGACTCGGCTGGGTTCAACGCGAAACTGCGCCCTATCTATCCCTTCCTGGCTGAACAGGGTCTTGCCATCGGGCAGGCGTATTACATCATCTTGGTCCGCAGCGATTACGCCGAACAGCGTCATGTTTTCGTCACGCAGCGGATTGTTGTCGCTCCAGAAATCTTCGCGCAGTTCGGCAAATGTGAAGGCTGGGTACATCGAGTTTAGATAGCTCCCGTGAAGAATCTGGTATACCCCTTGTGAAAAGTGGTGGAGCTGGTCGGCATAACAGACACCCGTGGAACTCATGTACTGGTAGTCAAGTTCGCCAACTGGCAGACGCCCGTAGTAGGGGCGAAGAAGCGTGTCGAATGCTTTGATGAGACCTTCTGTGTCGAAGGGACCAGTCAGCTTCATCATTGTAATGAACGTCATCGCGGCAAGGGCGTTGATATGCTCGGTTGTCAGGTTTTGAGCTACTTGTATCGCTTGCCGCAGGATTATTTCGCGTCTGGAACGAATCGGTTCCGCCGCTAAACCCGCAACCAGGCTTGCGAGAACTTCACCGAGGTCTTCATCTCCCGTTTCCGCGTAACCGCGCTGCGCTGATACGAGCGCTGCGAGGAGCCTGGGGTCGTCCCACCGTGCAAACAAGGCGGGATTGGTCTCGTTGATGCGAGCCAGCACCTTGTCCGTGAACTCATCCGAGCGGCGGTTGATTTCAGCTATGGCAACCTCGCTCGCCGCCGCGCGGGCTGCTGGCAGGACTTCCGCGCGGCTGGCGTCCCTCGAAATCTGACGGACATCGGAGTACGTGAGCTGCGTCCCGTGGACGGTGACGTTGCCCTTGCCTGTGCTCACGATGTTGCCCGTGCTCGAAGAGTGGTCACCCGAGACGAACGAGGCGTTACCTCGACCACGAACACGAACCGTGGTCAGGCGACGCGGTGAACCATCCGCCGTCCTGCCGTACGGGAACGTCGCGGCGGCGACGATGGCGATGGCGGCGAGCACCCCGTAGCGCGTCCAGTGCGGAAGGTGGTCAGCAACCGCCACCCATGTCAGGTAGAGGGTGAGGCTACCGCCCACCAGAACGGTGCCGAACCACTTGAGCCGTTCCTTGAGCATCCGCGCCTCCCGCTGCTCACTATCGCACTGGACGGTGACAGCAGGCGGAGCCGCACGCCCGCATCGTGTCGGACCGCCGTGGAACGCTGCCAGGCACACGGACCAAGGGAGGTAGCGATGTCGTGGTACTTGGAGCAGCTCTACTCAGCCCAGTTCGAGCTGATGCTGAAGCGGTGGCGTGACGAGAACTCGGGCGAGGAACCCGATGACGCGACCCGTGAGCGGCTGCGGACCCAGGCGCGGATGATTGTTGACGACATCGACAACTCGCAGCGCGCCGAGGTGCTGGGGAGCCTGTACTCGGACGAGGGCTAGCGTTAGCGCCTGCCCCCGTTCGGGCGTCAGCTAATAATCGTAAAATTTTGACCAGCTGGTTTGATTTTTCTAGCGAATATTCACGCGGCCAGGTCAGTGAGCGAGAAAAATTCTGACCTGCGGTTTTCCTGTCCACGGCTGCGGGGAGGGGAAACAGGCGCACAACGGGTTCCAGCAAACTCCAAAACCCGTGTGTGTGACCGCCTACACCCATCGCCTACACCGCCTACACCTGTAGGCGCGGGTGTAGGTGCCGCCTATAGGGTCTGACCTGGGATGTAGGTGATGTAGGCGGTGTAGGCGGTGTTCGGGCGGAAAACGGCGTCGGAGAGACTCGGCGGGTGTTAGTTAGGGTGCACTAACACAGCGTCCAAAAATATAACCCCTGATGAGAATATATAATAAGTATATCTAACTATTACTACATACGTACGCGAGGAACGAGATTTCTCTGCGAACCGCCTACACCGCCTACATCACCTACACCCCCGCCGCGAATGGCTATGTAGCAAATCTCACCGCTGGCGAAGGCTGCGTCTTTCTCGGGCTGCCGTCAGGTCACGTAGCCGTGCCACGGCAGGGCACGGCACGCAGGGCTGGTCATAGGCTTGCTGGAGCATCGCGTGGCACTGACCTCCTGGTGGTCGGTCGGTGACGCTGAGCCCTCACGCGAACACGCCACGGTGTTTTGCGCACCTCGATGTGACCTTCGTCACTTTTACGGGCATCGGGTCAGGGTACGCGGAGTTTGCCGTATACCCCTCCTGTTCGCTGGCGCTGACCTGCGAAGCTCCCTTTCTCGCACCCTCGCCACACGATAGCCAGCCCATTGACCAGTGTTTATATGACGTTAACAGGGCGCTTCTTCGTGCCGAAGTCAGCGTGGAAATCGGGTATACGATGTTTGCTATGCGTACAGACATCCGCAAGCGCCTTCACCCGCTGGGGCTGGAAACAACGGGCTCCGCCGCCGCTCGTAAGGGCATCACCGACCGCGCCGTCCTGGGGGCGATAGCGGCGGGCAGGCTGCCCGTCTACACGGCGGCGGCACCCAACGGCAAGGTCACCTACCTGGTGCGCCCGGAGGACGCCGACCGCCTGTGGGCTCGGGAACCGCTGCCGCCGCTACCCGACCTGGTTCCCGCCTGACCCGAGAAAGTGTGAAAGCCCCACGGCTGGTATCCGCGAGGCTTTCGAGTTCACATCCGCGCCGACAAAAGCAACGAAAGGAACGTCCCCCATGCTAACACCGTCTCAGCACGGTTCGCGCCGCCATGCAAGCCGTCGCCGCCCCCGCGTGCAGACCGACAACTGCGCGAATTGCGGGAGCACATACCAGACCTACACCGACCCTGAGCGCTACGACCCGTGGTGCTCTGCTGAGTGCCACGCAGCCACTTTGGGGCGCTTCTGATGACCGCGACCATCGAGCGCGCGGTCTATGACTCGCGCACCCCCGTAATGCCCGCCTGGGACGGCGAGAGACGCCACCAAGGCATCCGCTTGGTCGTTGGACGGAATCACGTATCCGACGCCGTTGACGAACTTCTAGCGCGTAACTCGTACCTGGCATTGGACATCGAGACCTGCGGCACCTCGCCCGCGTTGGCGCGTCAAATCAAGGTGGCAACCATCGGCACGCCCGATATGGTCGTCGCCCTGGACCCTCGCGATGAGGCACAGCGCCCGCACATCATCCGCGCATTGGCTCACGCTCCGTCGCTGGTTTTGCAGAACGCTGCGTTCGATATCCCGCTGCTGGTTGGCGACGGGCTCGCGGACATCAGCGTGGTGGAGAAGGTCACCTGCACCTTGGTCACCGCGCGTCTGGCGCTGCCAGGTCACGAACGCCGTGGGCTGGGCGACCTGGCATCCCGATATCTCGGCATTGAGACGGGCGACATCCAGGATGTGTTCAAGGCGGCGGGCTATCACAACCGCGCTGATGGATTCCTGCACATGGACATCGACTCTCACACCTATCTGACCGCCGCGATGCTCGACACCGCCGTCACCGCCCGCCTGAATCCAGCAATCACCCAAGCCGCCGTGACCCACCTGTCACAAGGGCACGCATACGCCGCGCTTGGTCTGGACCGCGACGAAGCGCTCGCGGAAGTTGAACGCCAGCAAATCGTCAACCGAGTGATGCTGCGTTCGTCAGTTCGCGGGTTCGTCCTGGATGAGGACTATTACGAGCGCTACGTGGACTCCCAGACCCGCGCGATGACTAACGCCGCGAAGGCGCTGGAGACTGCGGGGCTGAAGGCTGGCGTAGGACCGCACCTGGCGCGCAAGCTCGACGCTGATGGCGCGCTCCCGCCGAACTGGAAGCGGACAGCCAAAACTGGACAGCCAAGTGCGGACAGGAAAGCGTTGGAACGCTTGTCGTCTCATCCGCTGGTCGCCGCCCACCTGGCCTACACCGACATCAAGAAAAACCGCGACGACTACTTGGACAAGTTGCTGGACTTCGCGCGATTCGATGGTCGAGTTCATCCCACGTTCAAGATTCTCGGCGCGGGAGCCACTGGACGGATGAGCGCGGGTGACCCTCCTGTGCAGCAATTCCCAGACACGGCGCGCCAGATGGTTCTCGCCGATGACCCAAACGGGTGGGTTTCTATCGACTGGACTGCCGTTGAGCCGATGGTCGCCGCGTTCACCTCGGGACAGCTCGACCTCGCCCACGCGGTGCTCGCAGGAGCGGATACCTACGTGCCAGTTGCCCGCGCCGCTGGACTCATCCCGCCCGACGTGTCCGACATTGACGCCAAAAACCACAAGGGACGCAAAGCCGCCAAGGTGGTACTGCTTGGGCTGCTGTACGGAAAGGGTGTCGATTTGTTGGCATCGGAGCTGGGCACCGACTACGACAGCGCCGCGCGTATCAAGAACCAAGTCCTCGCGGGTGTTCCAGACATCGGCAACTGGATGAGCCAACTCTCCAGCGCTGCGGGTCGTGTCGGCACCACGATAACCGCCGCTGGTCGCATCGTCCCGATTCCACGCGACTACGACCGTGGCGGATTCAAAGCCTATGTCGCTCAAAACTACTACCACCAGGGCAGCGCCTACGACGCGCTTGCTGACGCTCTCGTGGAAATCCACCGCCAGGGGCTTGCTGACCATGTGCGTCTGGCGATTCACGACGAGCTGGTGGTGACCGCCGAAGCCGCCGCCGATGTGGAGCACATCATGCGCGGTTCCACCTCTTCCCTCGCGCGGTTCCTGACCGCTGGAGGTCTCGGTGACCGCTGTGAAGAACTGATTCTGCCAACAGACTCGAACGCTCTGCCTGAGCGATGGATGAAGGTGTAGTGACATGCTCGGAGCTTCAAGCAGATTCGACATCCTCGGTTCCCGACCAGCGGGCGACCGCACCAACCTCAAGGACTACGTGCGCGCCCTCGGTCGTGCAGGGTTTCGCGTGGTGGTTCTGGAGCCCAACGCCAAGCTTCCCATTGACATGCGGACCCCGAAGCAGAAGAAGGACGATGACGCCGCCGCGCAGGATGCCGCCAAGGCGGCAGGCAACCTCCGTTGGGCAGAAGCCAAGACGAGCGCGGGTATCCAGATGGCAACCTCCGACCCGCACCGCCTGGCGTCGTATGTCGAACGCGCCGAGAAACAATATGGGGAGCCGCCAAACCTGGCGATTGTTCCAGACCGCGACATGCTCATCATCGACACCGATTGGGCGGCGGGAACCGAACTGTTCCGTCAGGCGTATCGCACAGCCACGGGCGACGACATCTCGCTGACCGTCGCCAGCCCTGGAGTTCAGAATCCTGATGGCTCATGGAAACACGGTCCAGGGGGCGGGCACTTTTACCTGATGCTGCCCGAGGGATATGCACTACCTGCCGAAGCGCGGACCTTCTCGATGGGCAGCGGTGAATCAGAGTGGAGCATGTTCCCGTGCGACCACTACGTACTCATCCCGCCCAGTGTGCGCCCAGAGGGCACCTACCGCTGGCTCGGTGACGTTCACGAGGCACCGCCCGCCCTGCTGGAGATGATTGAGCAAGACGCTGCGGTTGTGGCTAGGGCACGTGCCGACCGTGCCGCCAAAGCCGCCCAGCGTGCCCACGATGGACCGACCGCTATCGACGCCTGGGCGGCGGCGACCGACTGGCGCGAGATTCTGGAACCAGATGGCTGGTATTTCACAGGCTGCCGCACGAGCTGCGGCTGCCCCGAAGTCACCGCACCAGGTGTCCATGCCAGTCCGAAGTCCGCCACCGCTCATGAGCCTGGCTGCCGCGAGACGGACACCGCCAGCGGTCACGGTCCGCTCCACATCTGGACCGACAACCCACCAGAAGGCATCGCTGCCTACGCCCACCAGACGGGCAAGAAGACCATGACCAAGCTTCAGTACGCCGCGTGGACACACCACAATGGCGACGAATCCACCGCCTGCAAGGCGCTTGGTATCAACTCTCCCAGCGGGGGCGGTATCGGATTCGCCACCGCCGAGGAACTTCTGGCAGCAGCCAACCTCACCCCTGCTGCTTCCGCACCAGCCGTGGAGGAAGGCGAGAAGCAGACGCAGGCGCAAGACCTCAGCGACGAGGATGTGGACCAGACGGCGACCGTCGAGCAGCTTTCCGAGGTACACGAGGACATCCCCGAAGTGTTCCGTCGAAAGGGCTTCAACCCCTATGACAGGAGCCTGTATCCGAAGGGTTTCCACTCCGACCCCGAGGCGTTGCGGAAGATTTTCGACTTCTCCGACGAGACACGAGCAATTTTCCACGCTGCCCGCTCACGTCGTCCGAAATCCGCACACCCCGTTGCGGTCCTGCACCGTGAGCTGCTTCGTCGTGGGATGCGCGCCCCCGTCGCTCTACGCTTGTGGGATGCCACACCACTGAGCACCTTCGTCGTCGCTGTCGGGCGCTCAGGCACGGGTAAGACCATCGCGGCGATGCCCGACGCGACACCTTGGCAGACCATCGACGCGCCACCGTGGCTTGCCGCCAAAGCAGCGAAGACCAGGGAGGAACCCTCGGATTCGGCGCTGGCGGCGGTCGCGGGTGGGACAGGCGGCGCGCCCACACTGATTCCGTTCAACTTCGACGCGACAACCTCCCTTGGGTCGGGTCAGGCGCTGTCCGACCTGCTTATCCGCATGGTCGGCAAAGGAGATGACCGCTGCGTCGAGATGCTCCCGCACCCTGTGACGTGGATTGACGAAGACGAGATGATGACGATGCTCAGGGCTGCCAAGAACGAAGCGTCCACCATCATCTCCACCCTCAACAACGCTTGGTCGGGTCGGCAAGTCGGCAATAGGACTCGCACCAACGGCGACACCCGAACAATCGGTGAGTACAACGTGTTTCTGTGGGGAGGCTTGCAACCGAAGTTCGCCGACGAGCTGATTCAGCACGACGATTCCGGGTTCCTCCAGAAGTGCGTCTTCAGCGCCGTCACCGACCCGTACCGCCGACTAAACGAGCCGAACATTCCTGCGCCTGTCGTGACACCCACAGGTGCCATGCCAGTAATCAACCCAGGCGACCGCTTCACCACCGACCAGGCGGTGTTGGACGAAATCGACTCCGCCAACGAGGACGCGGACTTCGACCACCTTGAGAACGAGGAGGACGAGAAAGCATCGCACCGCGTTCAGGTCCGCCTTCGCATCGCCTGCCTAGGAGCTTTGCTGCACGGAACACTGCACGTGTCCTACGCCCTGTGGGTATGGGCGGAGTACGTGATGGAGCACAGCGACCGCGTGTTCGCCATGCTGTGCGCGGAGGCGAAGAAGGTCGAGAACGCAGCGGCAACCAACAAAGGCACGAACCTCTCGAACGTCAAGGCGGCTGCTGACGCGCACACCGCGAACATGGTCAACGAAACGGCTGCCTTGGCATTGGCGCACATCACCGATTCGGGAGCTGACGGCATCACTCGCGGACGAGTCCAGAACAAGCTGGCGGAAGGCAAGAAGCCTTGGCTTGACCGTGCACTGGAACATCTGATGACGCAGAAGCTCATCCACCTCGACGGCACACGGTATAAGCGGACGCTCGCAATCGCGGAGGCGGTGTGATATGACCACCACTCGCCCAGCAAACCCCACCATGCGCGACGTGGCTGCTGTCATCATCCGCGACTTGTCCGTGGACGGAACCTTGCCATTGAGCGCGTGGGATGGCGTGTACCCGCCGTCCGTCATCTCGCAGGCACTCAACTATCTGTGCCGCCAAGGACTTCTCACCATCGAAAAAGGTCATGTGCATATTGACCCGTCGCGTATCGGGAGAGAGTCGTGAACGGGTTGTCACGTGTGTCCGACCTGACCCGCTGCCGCGTGTCACGTCCCCTGCCAACACTTTTCAGTGTCGGTGCTTTCGTCCAAGATGGGCTTTGCTGGCACAAGGAGAGGAACAGCAATGGGTTCGCCACCACACCGCCGCGCATGGCTCGTGCTGCTGTCACTGACCGTGGTGATGTCCGCGATGTTCACCGTGGCGCTGGTCATCGGCGCGCCCACAGATGCAGTAACCGTGTGGGCACTGGCGGCGTTGTTGTTCGTCGCGCTGCCCATGTCGCTGGTGGGTGTGCGAGCTACGCCGAAACGTCGGGAGGTGCAGCGATGAGCGGGAAGAGGCACGGAGGTATGGAGCCCATGGACTTCGACCGCCCGATGACGCTGCCCACCTTGAAGCCCGTGTCCCTCGACCCGATACCCGACCCACACGGGGCGCTGCACCGCCTACTCACGCCTGCTTACGAGTCGGTGCCCGAGGTGGTTCTTCGTGACCGCCTGAACCAACTCATCGACCACCGCAACGACGGTGTGACCCTGGACGACCTGTTTCCTGGAGTAGCACGATGACCGCCAAGACCAAGCGCCAACGCGAGTTGGAAGCTGCCATCGAGCGAGAGCTGGATGAGCACCTGGCGGAGCTGGATGCCGACCGCGCAGTTGCCCGACGCTTCTTCTGGAAGTGGCTTCTGTCGGCTACGGCAATGACCCTGCTCGGCAACGCTGGGCACGCATTGCTCCCGCCTGAAATGCCGAAGCTCGTGCGGCTGGCGGTCGCGTTAACCCCGCCCTTGGTCGCTCTCATCGCCATCCACGGAGTGACCGTTCTTGCCCGAGTGGGAGCTGGGCACCGCGACAAGGACAACGCCAAATGGACGTTCCGCGCTGCTGTTGGTGCCACCGTGCTCCTTGCTCTGGACGCCGCCGCTATCAGTTTCAACGGGTTGTACACCTTGGCGCTGGACAGCGGGCAACCGAAGTTCCTCGCCATCCTTTTCCCTCTGGCAATCGACGCGGGCATTGCCCTGGCGACCCTGGCTATCTACCACCTCCGTCCTGCCTCGGCGGCAGACCTTCGTGCCGCTCGGGAAGCGGCGAAGGAGCGCCGTGAACGGGAACTGGCTGCCCGCCAAGCGCCCGAGCACACGACCGACCTGGGCGGTCACAAGGACGTTCACACGGTCACTCCTACGCCCGAACACCCGCCCGAGACCGCGTTCACGCCCGAGCCAGGCAATACGGACGCGGGCACTGATGGGACAAGGAAACCGCAGCTCAACGCACGTGCACAGGCAATGACCGAGCCTGCGACTGTGCCCGTGAACGACCGTCTGCCCGAGTTCGAACGGGCACTGCCCGAGCGCGTGAACGACCGCACCACGGGCATTGAACGTGGTCACGAACAGCCAATGCCCGAGCACAACGGGCACGACCCGTTCATGACCGAGGCGCACGACATCCTCGCCAGAACTGGTAAACGCACGCCCGCCGCGACCGTCGCCGCCGTGCTCCGCCAGCTCGATGCTCCCGATGCGAAGGTCTCCGTCATCGCCGCCGCGCTGGGCATGGGCGAGCGCACCGTGCGGGAAATCCGCGACGCCCGCCGCCCCCACCTCATCCAGACCGCCGTCTGACACAGCCCGAGCCGCGATACGGACTATCTTCACCTGACCCCGAAAGCAGCCCGATTCCCGCGCTACGGACGGGCACCACGAGCACCCACGAGAACCGTCCCTGTTGCAGGGCACGTTCTTGTTCCAGAAACTAGGGATGACCTCGGCGTTTTAACCATCTGCCGAAACGTCGCCAGTCGCTACGACCCGCGCTACGAACCCCGCAACGGCGGACGCTACGGACGCAGCTACGGGTGTTGCCACGGGCGTCGATACGGGTCTTGATACGGAATCCGCTATCAATGCTGGTGAATGGCATGTTTTCGGCATACGGGCTGCTCACCGCTGAATTCCAGACACCGATAATGTCAACTTAATAATTCATCGACTGCCGCCCATCCGAGAAAGTCAAGAACCCGCCAGAATGGCGATAACGTGACGTTAACAGGTCAACCTATTCATCCCGCGACACGCTGACGCGGACAACCTAGCGGCTGATTCAGCACCGCCCTGAGCTGCCATTACTCACTTTCCCGACCGCTTCACCCGCATTGCTAATTCTGCTAAGCCAGGGCTTCCCAACATTTGCAACCGTATGCTACATTTATAAAAGTTCTTCAACTGCCGCCGCTTAGAACGCGCAAGCGCATTCTGCTCAGCGGCGATTGGGGAGATAAGAAGGCAATTAAGCAGGGATGGATTCCCGAATTCAGCATCCGTCCCCTGAACAGGAGGACGGAACGATGTCGCCAACACCAACACCAACACCCGTGCCCGACCCGAGTGTCTGGTGCGACTTCGCGCCCAGCATCGCTTGCGCCACCGATGGCACGTCCCTGCCGCCAGGGAGCTGCACCCCCGAGCTGTGCGAGCCATTCCAGCCCGAACCCACGTTCAATGAAAGGGCTCAATACGCCCACGGCGTTCTGGGCGACCTGGCACCCGCCCACACCCAATGGGTCTTCGACTGGGCATCGGCGGGGCTGACCACCCTGGTGCTGCTCGCCGCCGCCGTGTTGGTCTGGACCGTCATCCGCCACCATCGACACGGGAGCAGGACATGACCACCCGTGCACCCCTGCGGGATTCCCTGCCGCTGCCCTATCGCCCGTCGCAGCCGCCGCCTGTTGCCCCGACCTCGCACCGTGCCCGCCGCCTGGCGGCTGTCCTCGGCACCGCCGTCGTGCTGGGCGGTCTGGGCATCGGCGTCGGCATCGGCATCGCGCGGGCGGACGGCGGCTGCGTGGGCAAGTGGACCGCGCAGAACTGGCAGAGCGGCGAAGCGCGTCTCATCTGCGAAGCCCTGTACGGGACAACCCGCGATGGTGTGGACAGCGCCATCGACCAGTGCGTGTATGACGACCGCTCCGACGACGTGCTAGCGGAGGTCAACAAGTACAGGACGAACCCCAAGGCGTTGTCGCGCTCAATGGAGTTCGCCATCACCACCTCGCACATTGCCCGTTCCACGTGCGAGATGAACGCGGCTCGCACGTCGATGGCAACCGCGCCGACTGGCGGTGTCACCGCGACCCGCCAACAAGACCCGCGCAAGGCGGAGTACGAAAGCGGATACACCGCCGAGCGCGACCACCGCCGCATGACTGACCTGATGGGCATGGCGCTCGTTGTCGGCGCTATCGGGGCTGGCGTGTTCGGGTTCACCAGATGGCGGAAACGGAAGAACGAAGCACCTGCACACGTCGCCGCACCGACGCCCCCGCAGTGGTGTGAGAACCACGAGCCCGCGCATCCCGACGCTGGCGGGTCGTATGCCCCAGCAGACGCCGCCACGGATGAACCTTCGCGCGACCAGAACCAAGGTCAGGAACGACCTGACGGAGGTGATGACTGGTGAGGAAGCATTTGCTGAAACTAAAGCCCTGGCAGCGCGCCGCCTTGGTGGGCGTGGTGCTGTTCATCGCGTCGAACGTCGCCTACTCGCTAGTCCTGGGCGGCGCACCAACCATGGTCAAGGGCACGGACGGGCTTCCTGTCACCTCGGATACCGCGCACACCGCCGAGATGGTGAAGAAGACGCTTGGCGCGATGTCGGCAGTTGCCTTCGCCTACGCAGGGTTCGTGTTCGTGCAGGCGCAGGGGACTTGGGACGGGTTTGTGAAGCAGTTCAAGGCAGCACGCGAGCAAACTCGTCAGGTGGACTCCGCCGAGGGTCCAGCTCAGGCGCAGCCGATGGGAAAGCAGACACCCGCGAACCATGGCGAGGTAGTGGACTACCCCGAGGACTTCGAATCGCAGGAACAACCGCAGCAACAGAGTAACCAGAGCAACGGATGGAATGACTGGTGATGACTGTGCCCCTGTCCCCGTACTTCGGTGAACACATGCCGCCGCTTGAGGTAGAGGAAATCTACTTCACTCCGCGCTCAGTCGAGGTGCCGCCGCGAGTTCTAACACCAACTGCGATCAAGCGAGAGAGTAAGCGATGACCTACCACTATCCAGGGCTGGACCTGCCCACCATTTCCCGCCGTGATGCCTATGTGCGCAACTTCGCCTCCGCCGCCGCGTCGGTCCCCGTCGTACTTCGAGACATGGACCACTTCATCGCCGAGACAGAGGAAGTGGACGAGATGGTGAATCGCTGGGTTATCAACCCCCTTCAGACGTGGCGTGACGGCAAGCGCTTGTACAAGCATGTCAAGAGCATTCGTCCGACTCTAGACGCTGCTGCGGAAGCTGTAGCCGAGGTTTTTCGTCTAGATGAGGAACTGATTGCACTTGTGGATGACCAGCCACCTGTCGTCCCGCTCAACCCCGCACTGGCGGGGTTGTCGGACGAGGAGCTGATTCGCCGCGAAGATGAACTGAGCGCACAGCTTGGGCAGGTCGTCGCGCACGTCGATTCGCTCGCCGCCTCCGCAGGGTCGGATGGGTCGGAGGCGTGGTCTCGCAACCTGCTCGCCGCTGTGTGGGATATGCACATCGTGCGTCGAGAGCTGGTGGGCGTGACCAGCAATCTCACCGCACGGCAAGCCCACTCAGATGAGCCGACTCTCACATCGACCAACCCAGCCGCGCCCAGTACATCCACCGCCGCCCACTGGAACGACTGGTGATAACGATGAAACGCAACTGGCTCGGAATCGGAGCGGGGTTGTTCCTCGCGTGGGCTATCGCCATGTCGATGCTCGACGGCATGAAGTCGGGCGACTTCGGAAGCAGTTCGGGCAGCAGCGCGGGCAACCTGCTGGGCACGGTCTTGCTGTGGGTCGTAATCGGCGCGGGGGTGTTCATCTTGTTCAAGTGGGTGCTCCCCGCGATGCGCAATGCCCGCGTCTCCCGCGTGCCCGAGCACGGCGCGCATCACCAGGCGTTGATGGACCAGCAGCGGCAGATTGACGAAGCCCGTTGGGAGATTCAGCAGCAGATTGACGCTGCCCGCGCACAAGCCCAGCAGGAGGGCGCGGCGGAGGTTGCGCGGGTCAAACAGCGGGTCGAAGCGATGCAGAACAGGTGGGTATAGCGATGGGATATCAGTACTCAGCCAAGGAACGCCAGCAAATCAAGCGCCAGAACGCGCAAGCCGCGCTGAAGGACCGCCAGGGCGCACAGCAGGTTCGGGTGAAGACGGCGAACGATGTCGCCGCCATCCGCGAGAAGGGGCAGGCGCAGATTGCCGCCGCAGCCAAGGACGCCGCCGCGCCATTCATGGTGGAGGTGAAACGTCTCATCTCCCAGCCCATCACGCAGTGGGCAGGTGGTCCTGGCGAGACCCTTGTGGTGAAGCACTGGCGTACGCCCGCCATCACCAGATGGGGTGAGCAGAACGCCGAACCTGGTCCACTGGTCCGCCTGACACGAGGGCAACGACCAGTTCGGGAAAAGGCGCTCATCGAGAAAGCATCTCCCACGTTGCTGAGCACACCAGATGGCAGGGAGTGGGCGAAGGCGGCGGACGCGGCGGTGGATGAAGTCAAGAAGCGCTACCCGATTCTTTCACGTTTGGCTGACCGCGACTTCATGGCGCAGCTCCTTCACGCGGCAGGCATCACCACACGGGACACGGACAAGAAAACTCGTCAGACCGTATACGGACCCATGGACCAGACCATCATTGTGGTGTCCGTTCCCGTTCTCTCCGAGGTGACCGTTGACCAGGATGGGCTGGTGCTGCGCTTCGCGCACCGCACGGGTGACTCCGCCGCTGAGTGGGCGTCGGGTAGGAGGCTGGATGCCCTCAAATCGGCGTTCAGCGCGGGTGGGGTGGATGCCTCACGCTTGAGAGTTGTTCCAGGGCACGACGGTTCCATTGTCCTGCACTTCGATGACGCACCAAGCGCTTTCCCGAAGGCGGTTGCTCCGCCAGTCACAGAACCCGTGGAGTCCGTCGAGGAAGCCAAGCGCCGCTACCGCGACTTCCGTTGGTTGCTGGGAGTCGATGCGCGTGGCAACGTCATCGCCCCATCCATCCGCGAGGTGTATCACGTTCTCGCCATTGGTGGTACAGGGTCGGGCAAGAGCGTTTGGATACGCGGTCTCATCGAGTCAGCACGGCTGGCTGGGTTCAGGGTCTACCTGGGCGACGGCAAATTGTCCGATTACCCCGCCTTGGAGAACACACCAGGCGTGGTCATGCGGTCATCGGAAGCGGCGCAGCACATCGTGCTGGTTGCTGAGGTACATGACGAGATGGTCCGCCGCCAGGCAGTGGCGGAGAAGCGTAAGCGGGATGGTCACCCCGACCCGTTCGACTTCGAGCCCATTCTGCTGGTGTTGGATGAGTTCGCGTCGATGCGCAACGATGTCTTCGAGTTCGTGGACGGCAAGAAGCCCGCGATGGACCCGTGGCTCAACGCCATCGCCGCAATCAGCCGCAAGGGTAGGGAGCTAAAGGCACACCTGGTGCTGGCGTCGCAGGACTTGTATGTCGAGAACATCCCGAATCAGTGGCAGGGGAACTTTCAGCTACTCGTGTCCCTCGGCGAGATTGAGGACAAGACCCTAGACACCAAGTTCATCCCCGACACCCTGAAGGACGAGGCGAAGCGAGTCGGCTCCCGCATCACCCGCAAGGACCGTGGGCGTGGGCTTTTCGTGGACAAGGCACATCCGCCGAACGTCCGCATCACCGAGTTCCAGAGCTTCTACAGCTACAGTCCAGGCAGCACGAGCCTGGCAACGGAGGCACCGCCAGAGGTGTCCCCGCCCACCACAGAAGTTCGCGCAGTGTGGGAGCAGCAGCGGGATGCCGCCGAGCAAATGCAGCGGCTTTACCCCCGCATCGGTATCAAGGTTGGCGGACCCGAGTGGACCGACGCCAAGGTTTCCGAACTGATGAAAGTTCCCACCGTCGCACTGGACGACCGCGACGGTAACCCAATCCCGAGCATGGTGAGGTATGACCACCGAACGGCTGAATGGCTGGGGCGGGAGCAGGTCAGCATGACGACACGGCGGGGTTCCGCCATGGCGCATGGAGAAGAGGACGTGGAATCTCCGCCGCGAGTTTCACCGACCGAGCAAGCGCCCGCACCCACACCAACCGCCGAGCCCAAGTCGGCGGACGCTGGCGACGCCCCCGATTGGATGCCCACCAAGGAGGAGGCGCAGCGCATGACACCCGAGGAGCGGGAAGAGGTCATGCGACGGCTGTGGGAAGAGAAGTACGACAAGCCGAACCCTGACCGCGACCGCCTCAACGAACTGATTGACAGTGAAGATTCGCCGAATCCGCTGGCGGACAAGGTTAACGACGACGGCTCGATTGGAGAATTCTGATGAGCACCAGCACGAAAACCCCAGCCACGCCATTGGTATTCGGCGTGGACGTAACGACGCGCGGCGTGAGCCTGGCGCTGGTCACCGCTGATGACCCGACCCCGAAGCGGGCGTTCATCCCCGAGCCGTCCGACGAGGGGTTGGCGCATACCCCTTACAGCACATGGCATAGGAGTGCTGACTTGGCGAAGCGTGCTCACGAGAAAATCACCACCCAGGGCACCGTGCGCCCGACGCTGGTGCTGGCAGCCAAAAATATCTGGAACGACATGAAGGTGGACCCATCCGCGTTCCGCCGCGCAATGGTGTGGAGCCTGCTGCTGGACCGCCTGCATAAGGCGAGGATTCCCGTAGGCGAGTACCCGCTGCCGAGTTTGCTTGTGTGGCTGGAAGGCAGCGGGCACGGCGGGCGCGGGCGCGGTGTCCTGTCCGTGCTGGACCAAGCCGTCGAGAAACAATGGGGCATCCGACCCCTCTATGGGGTTTCCGAGAACGGGAACCAGTACACCTACCCGTTCCGTCGCAGCACCGTGGCGCTGGCGATGGCGGCGGCGATGGCGGTGGGTATAGAGACGGATGTTCCCGTGACACAACGCCGCTTGAACGTACTGTCGGGGTACGCCGACGATGAAGCCACCACGAGGCAGAACAAGTCCGTCGTGTTCCCCACGAGACGCAAGCCCCCGCGCACCGTCGCGGCATGGAACGAACTCAACGCACATCCCGAGTCGTTGTTACGTGCGGTGGACAAGGACGCCGACAGGGACGGGGACGCAGCGTGAACGCGAACAGTGCCCCTGTACGGAACCAGGACGTTTCCCACGAACAGGACCGTGTTTCGCTGGCACAGACGAAGGACTGGGAACTGTTCTACGACCTGGAACACGCCGTGGTCGGACTGCTGTACGCGGGCTGGGACCAAGCCGCCGCTGTGTCAGCCAGCGGGTTCGTCCGTCAGCTCCGAGCCCTGGACCTGCACGAGCACCAGACCATCGACATCCCCAACCCACGGGGTGGCACCTCCCGCGTGAACACCGCCGACATGCGGCTCGCACACCGCAGAGCACTGCTGCCACTGCTGGAACTGGAACCCGAGCTGGACCTGCCGATGGACGTTCAGATTCACCTGGAGCAGGTACGGACAGAGATGGAACAGCTTGCCGCCATCGGGCTGGGCAAGAACAACGAGCACGAAAGTTAGGAGGATAAAATGGGATTCGGGAAGTTTCTACTCAAAGCGATTGACACGGCGATGGGCTATGAGGGTCCGTCGAGCGGGCAACAACACCAGCATCCCGCCGCATCGGGCACACCGCTGAGGAACATGGACAGGTACCAGCAGCAGCTTTACACCGCTTGGCAGCGTGACCCGTACGCCAACCGCGACTTTAACTACTACTGGCGCTCAATCAACTGGAAGGATTTTGAGAGGTGGGGCACAGTGTGGAGCCGTGATGCGCTCTGCTGCACGGATTTACCAACGTACCTACACGCTTGCCGCTCACTGTGGTCCAGCACCGCTGAACAAGCGCTGCCGCTCTGGCAGCAGGACATGAACCCGAACACCGACTTCCCGACGTACGCCAACCGCCTGTACCAGCTCGGATGGGACCGTGTGCAGCGGGCGGTGCCCAAGTGGCGCGGCTCCAATAAAGAGCAGCTATCACTACCTGACTACGTACGACGCCACGGGTGACCTAATCCAGCGCGACAGCGGCTCTATATAGCAGGTCCGACGTAACACCCGCCGCGAACGAGCCACTCTCCGTCGAGCTGAAGGTCCGCACCCTCCCGCATGGCGAAGTAGACGAGCGCCGAAAGTCCGTCCAGCTCCACGCCAGCCGCCGCCATCGCCTCCTTTGCACGCCTACGCCCAGCTTGGGCAGCCTCAGCGGGCATCCGACCTCGGTCCATCCACTGCCGCACCTCACTGGGTGGATACCCAGTCAGCAGGGCGACGGCGGCGTGGTTGAACCCGCCGTGTCCACCGTCGATGGAGCTGTCTACCATCGCTACATCGGTCATAGTTTTCTCCTGGCTGTTGTTGTTCATGCGGCGAAACCCTTTGGCAGGGGCTTGAGTACCGCCACCCACTGACCTGATACCTGACCGGACACCATCACCGAGTCGATGCCCACCCAGCCTCCAGTGCCATCGCGGCGCACGGGACACACCAGCCCATCGAGCACCTGGTCCCAGCGCGCGGCGATGAACCAGCCACCGTTCGAACCGTGGACCCACCTCGGTTCAGCCCCAGCGACGACGGCTGCGACGTGAGTGGGTTCGTAGTCGGCGAACGGAGTCAGCTCGTCGGAGTCCTGTGTCACATCCCCTGCATCGGCGGGGACGACGCTGTTGGGGTTGCCACCCGCTTCCGTGACGCGGCGGCGCAGAATAGCGATGTTTTCTGCTGATGCACCGGCATCGAGTGCCATCTCCAGCCTCTTCTCGGCAGCTAGCAGAGCTTTCGTCTTGCCACGACTCCTCGGCACGGTCATGCCACCAACCCCTCAATCAGCCTGGGACGGAACCCCGCCCACGGCGCGATGTTGTTGTCGGCTGGGAAAACTACTGGCAACATCGAAAAACCCTCACGCTTAAGGAACTCCGCCGCATCGGGCGACTCCGACACGTCGATGATGCGGGCGTTGATGCCATGCTTGTCCAGGTGCCGCTTGGTGAAGGTGCACTGCGGGCAGTTCGGCTTACTGAACACGGTTACGGCGGGTTTCCCGTTCACGGCATAGTGTTCCGCAACGGCGGGTGCTAACGTGGTCATGACAATCTCCTTCTGTTGTTGATGGGGTTGTTGGTAGGACAGCCCGCGCGGCGGTTTCTGAGGCTGCACCGCGCGGGCGTCCAGACTCAGTCGAACAGCCGCTCTCCCAGTTCCTTTGTCAGAACTGCGGTCAACGCGGCAACACCCTCGTCTGTCTGCTCGAAGTACAGGGCGTTGCGCTCGGCTAGCATTTCGTTGAGGACATCCTTGACCGTAGTGAGGATTTCTGCCCGCACGACTGGCGCTTGTCGGTTCCACGTCTCCACCTGTTCAGATGTGGCAGTGTCGATGAGGTCTTCAATAAACATGTCTTTCTCCTTGATTATTCTCTGGGGCACATCGTGTTTGACGTGCTCGTATTGGGGTCCATGACACCGTTGTCACGTCCCCGTTCCCGACCCGTTCGATTAGGCCGCGACTCGGATTGACTGGCACAGGAACTTCTCCCGCACATCCCACAGGCGGTAGGTAGACGCCCTGCGCGACTGGACGGCAGCCCGAACGTCGTAGCCCTGTGCCTTCAATGCACTCCAGCCCGTCAGCGCCAACAGGTCAGGTGCAGGGCAATGGTCGGTAGCGGCGTTGTTGAGCGCCAGAATCATGCGCAGCGCTTCCGCCTCGGTCACTGGGATAGGGGTGTTCCTGCGTCCGCCCACCGCTTCGTGGATGTACCAGAACGGGTTGTCCGCGCGTCCACGAGTCCGTCCAGGGGTCGGCAGTCCTCGTACACCCAGCGCCAGCATGTGCGATGCCACAGCGTCGCTGTCGCACAAGCGTGCGCCCGCCCACACTGGGAGGTTGGTTGCGCCGGTGTAGCCGTGCACCAGCGCGAACGCGCGGGCAGCGTTCAGCGACGAGGCGACACTCGCCAACCTGGCGAGTGGTTCGATGTTGCTCATGTAAACTCCTTGAATCTGGTTGTTGTGTTGTTGTTCGAGAGCCCGCCCTGCACGGCGGGTTTTCTCGTTACTGGGTCCGCGACGCCGCTGTCACGTCCCCTGTTCCCGAACCCGTGATTGGCACGGGCGGGAAGTCTTCGGTGGTCAGGCGGGAACCACCTCGATGTGGTCGATACGGTCGTGCCACTTCAGGTATCCGCCCGAGACGGTCCACTCGTCGGCGGGGTTGTTGGTGCCAGGAATCCAGTTGACGTTGAGGACGATTCCTGCACGGTTCGCCGCGCTTCGCAGCTCGGCTGCCTTGCCGCCGCCCGACTCGGCGTTCGCGTAGGTCAGCCATTGCGCATCGACCATCAGGTTCAGCTTCAAGGTGTCAAGTCCGTGTACGTCACGGACCTTGCCCGCGAGCCAGACCGCCTTCTTGGCGGCAGCCATCTCGGCGACGAGCTGGGCGATAGTCGGGTTCTTGGTGGTCATGTCAGGCACTCACCTTCTCGCCCCGCGCTGTCTGCTTCGCCTGCTGCGCCAGCCATGCCTCGAACTGGTCGGTGGGGTAGCGCAGCGATGAGCCGACTTTGATGCTCACTGGTCCCACGTTCTTCGAGCGCCAGTAGCTCAAGGTCTGAGCCGATACGCCCAGGCGCTCACGGACCTGAGTCGAGGTCAGGTACTCGGGTGCCGCGACGGCGACGGCGGTCTTCTTTCGTGCCACGGTGGCACTCTCCTCCCTATGTACGTATCGGTCGAGATGTACGATTCATACAGTAGCATAGGATGTACGGATTGTCTGTTCTGTACGGATTGGATATGGTGTCGGCATGGCAGACCCCCAGGACCGCGCTCTCGGCGCTGTTATCCGTGCCCGTCGAACAGCCCGTGGACTCCAACAACAAGAGATGGCTGAACGGCTGGGCATAGCGGCGGTCGTTTACGGGCGGATGGAACTCGGTAACCGTCCTGTGCGCGCGACGGAACTGCGGGATATTGCCAAAGTGCTGGGTATCAGGACGGATGACCTGCTGCGCGAGGTGACCCCTGTTACACCTGAAGAACAGGTGGAGCGTGCCGCGTCCAGAAGGGACACCGCGTACAACGCTCTACGGATGTACGGCTCCGCCGTGCTGGATGCCGTCGAAGCTGTCCAGGCGGGGGAGTTCGGGGCGCTGATGGACGACCACCAAATAGATGACGCCGAAGACCTCGCTGGCTGGCTGCGAACCTCCCAACCACACTTTGACGGGTTGACTGTCCCCGTCGAGCTGGTGCCCGTCCTGCGCCAGGTGCTCGGCGACCTCACGGAGTCCGTGCCTATTTACCCGTCGAAGGGCGGCGATGGCGATGGCTGAGCAGCGGCGCAAACCTGGCGCTCATATAGAGGACACCTGGAAACGCAGGGATGGAACTCCTAAGCCGCGCAATGGAATAGGGAAGCGTTGGCGGGTTGTCGTGGTCGGACTGGACGGTGACAGGTCGGGGGAGTACTTCGAGCGCAAGGTGGACGCGGAGTCATACCGCGACGCCGCCAAGAACAAGCTCACAACGGGCAGTTACGTCAACCCGAAATCGGGGAAGCTCACCGTCGAGCAGGTCTACGAGGAGTGGCTGACCCAGCAGGCGCACGCGGCGGATTCGACCCAGGCGAAACGGGAGTCGGCGTGGGACGTTTGGGTGTCCCCGAAGTGGCGCAAGGTCGCGGTGTCCGATGTGCGGCGCTCAGCGGTGCGGTCATGGGTGACGGAAATGACCGAGGACGGTGCTGGTCCGACGACCATTGAGAACGCCGTCGAGGTGCTGCGCCTGGTGCTCGCGCTGGCTGTTGAGGACAAGCGGATTGTCGAGAATCCCGCGTCCGGGGTGAAGTTGCCGCCGCGTGAGCACCGTCCACGGGCATACCTCACCCATGAGCAGGTCTGGCAACTTGCCGACACCATCGACCCTCGCTATCGCATCTTGGTGCTGTTCTTGTGCTACACGGGCTTGAGGTTCGGTGAAGCTGCCGCCCTCGAAGTCCGTGACATCGACTTCTTGCGCCGCCGCGTTGAGGTGCGCCAGCAGGTGACCGAGGTGAAGGGAAAACTGGTCTGGACGCCGACCAAGGGGAAGAGGAGGAGGTCAGTCCCGTTCCCCAAGTTCCTGGTCGATGACCTGTCGCTGCTGTGTGTGGACAAGAAACGGGACCAACAGGTGTTCGAGGCACCCTTGGGTGGAACGCTGCGGCTCAACTCGTGGCGGAAGCGAACCTGGAAGGACGCCATCTCGACCCTGCGCCAGGTGGACGACGAGGGGACACCGCACGCCGATTTCCCCGAGGCAACCCCGCACGACTTGAGGCACACGGCGGCGTCACTCGCCATCTCCGCCAACGCGAACGTCAAGGCGGTGCAGACCATGTTGGGTCACAAGTCAGCGGCGTTGACCCTGGACACTTACAGCGACCTGTTTCCTGCTGATCTGGACGGGGTTGCCGCAGCGTTCGACCGTGAGGTGGAGGCGATGAATCGAGCGGCTAATGGCACCGGAAACGCCGCCGACTGATTCTCCTGCCACTCCACTGCCACTCAGCGCTTCTCTGCCACTCAACGAGAAAACCCGCCCTATCCTGTTTAACCAGGTCAAAGCGGGTTTCTCGATGTCGGGGTGGCGGGATTCGAACCCACGACCTCTTCGTCCCGAACGAAGCACGCTACCAAGCTGCGCCACACCCCGCATGAAGCCACGACAGCGTATCGCACCGCCGCGGCCGCTCGTCAAAGTGGATTGAGTGCGGCAAACGACGGGTATCCGAGGAGGATCCGCCCCTGGTGCGGTCGACAGCGCGGGACGGATGTCGCAGGTTGGTGATGTGCAGGTCACATTGCGAACTCGCAAGCGACGTGCCACACAGGATGCGGCGGAATACGCCTTCCTGTCAGTAGCGTTAAGCAAACTAATCAGCGCAATTCGGTCCAACGGAAGCGAGAGAATCATGACGGTGTTAGGCGCCGTGGTGTTCGGCGGACTCTTGGCCCTTGGCGTGTTGTGGCTACTGGTGACCGCTCCGGCGAACGAGGCTCAAGAGGCCTGGGATGACTCCCAACGACAGGTGCGTTCGAACTCGGCCAGCACCTCGGCGAATGCGGTCGGATCGAGTTCTTGGCTGTTGACCCATTCATCGCAGAAGTAGGTGTCCGCGTAGCGGTCTCCGCTGTCGGCCAGGAGCGTGACCACTGAGCCGGAGCGGCCGTCGGCGACCATCTCGGCGAGTAGTCCGAACGCCCCCCACAAGTTGGTTCCGGTCGAGGCGCCCACCCGTCGCCCCAGTACTGCGCTGGCATGGCGCGCCGCCGCAATCGATGCGGCATCGGGCACCGATACCATTCGGTCGACCACTCCGGGCAAAAACGACGGTTCGACGCGCGGCCGGCCGATCCCTTCGATGCGCGACGACGCGCTGATGACGACGTCGTAGTGGTCGTTGGCGTAGGCCGGATAGAACGCGGAGTTCTCCGGGTCGACCACACAGAGTCCGGTGGCATGCCGCCGGTAGCGGATGTATCGCCCGATGGTCGCGCTGGTCCCGCCGGTGCCCGCCCCGACCACGATCCAATCCGGAATCGGATGCTTCTCGTCGCGCATCTGGACATAAATCGACTCGGCGATGTTGTTGTTGCCGCGCCAGTCGGTAGCCCGCTCGGCGTTGGTGAATTGATCCAGATAGTGCCCGCCGGTCTCTCGGGCCACCTGTTCGGCCTCGGCGTATACCTGACTTGATCGCTGCACGAAATGGCAACGCCCACCTTGTGATTCGATCAATGCAATTTTGGACGCACTGGTCGATTCGGGCATGACCGCGACGAACGGTAGGCCCAGCAGCGCCGCGAAATAGGCCTCTGACACCGCTGTCGATCCCGAGGATGCCTCCACCACCGTGGTGTCCTCGCCGATCCAGCCATTGCACAGGGCGTAGAGGAACAGCGACCGCGCCAGCCGATGCTTGAGGCTGCCGGTGATATGCGTCGTCTCGTCCTTGAGATACAGCGCGACGTCGGCGTCGTCGCACCACGCCGCCGGGAGGGGATACCGCAGCAGGTGAGTATCGGCGCTGCGCCGCGCGTCGGCCTCGATCAGCCGGATCGCATTGTCGGTCCAGCCGCGTGGTCGGTTGTGAGCCGCGACCCGCGCCGGCTGGCTCAACGCACCGAATAGCTGGGCTGCGACCTGCCTCGGTCGCTATGCGAGTTGTGGCCACCGGTCGGTGCCGCGATCAGCGTCAGCAAGGTTGCCTCGGGCCGGCAGCAGAACCGCACCGGCGCAAACGGCGACGTACCGATCCCGGCCGAGACGTGCAATCGCATGCTCGCGCCCCAGCGCGACGCCCCCTTGGCGCGGGACCGGTCCAGACCCGAATTGGTCACCAGCGCACCGTAGAACGGCAGGCATAGTTGCCCCCCGTGGGTGTGGCCGGCCATCACCAGTTGGTAGCCGTCGGCGGCGAAGCGGTCCAATACGCGCGGCTCCGGCGAATGGGTCAGGCCCAGCCGCAGGTTGGCCGCCGGGCTGGCCGGACCGGCAATCGTCTCGTAGCGGTCGCGGCCGATGTGCGGATCGTCCACGCCGGCCGCCGCGATATGCAGCCCCGCCACCTCGAATTCGCGACGGTTGTGGGTGAGGTCCAACCAGCCCCGCTCGGTGAACGCCGCCCGCAGATCCTGCCAGGGCAGCGGTTGACCATGCACGCGATGGCCCGGGTTCGTCAGATAGTTCATCGGGTTCTTCGGGCGCGGCCCGAAGTAGTCGTTGCTGCCGAAGACGAACACCCCGGGCAGGCTCAGTAGATCGCCCAGGCTTTGCACCACCGCGGGCACCGCTTTGGGGTGGGCCAGGTTGTCGCCGGTGTTGACGACCAGGTCAGGCTCCCAGGCGGCCAGCTCGCGCAGCCACCCTTGCTTGCGGCGCTGGCTCGGCCGCATGTGCAGATCGCTGATGTGCAGCACTCGCAGCGGCGACGAGCCCGGCGTCAACACCGGCATGGTCAGCTCGCGCAGCACGAACGCGTTGCGCTCGATGAGCGAGGCATAACCGATCCCGGCGGCGGCCGATCCGAGCGCGACAGCACCTGTGGTTTTCAAGAGAGGCGAAGCAGCAGGCATGTCGGAAGCCTACTGCGGCTCGGCTAGTTGGTGGTGACCCGCTGCGCCCGGCTTCGCCGCGCTTGCGACCACCACGGCCACGTAGTGGTGACCCGCTGCTACGGCGGCGGCGGCGGTGGCTCGCCCGGCGGCGGCGCCAGCAGCGGAATGGTGATCGGCGGCAATCCCGGGATCTCGATGACTTGTGAGCCGATCGGCACCGGCGCACCTTCGGGTGGCGGCGGAGGTGCCGGCGGGACGCCGTTACTGGTCTGGATAGTGACCACGGCGCCCGGGATGGTCTGGCCGTTCGGCGAAGTCCCGACCACCTCCCCGTACTTGGCCGTGCTGTTGACCGACGCGGGTTGATCGGCGACCTGGAAACCGGCTTCCTTCAATCGCTGTCGCGCCCCATCGACGTCCAGACCCACGACGCTGGGAACGCGTGAGCCAGGGCCGCCGTCGACGTAGCGCGGATCGGTCGGCGGCAGCTTCACGTCGCCGAAATTGGTGGCGATCGGTTTCATCGCAGTGAACCAGGTGCGGGCTGGCTCATTGCCGCCGTACAAGTTGCCGTCGCCGCAGCGACGGAGCGGAGACGAGCACAGGTCGGATGGCGAGGTCGAGTCGTCGTAGATGTAGTTGGCCGCCGCGTACTGGTTGGTGAAGCCCAAAAAGCCCGACGACCGGTGCGCCTCGGTGGTGCCGGTCTTGCCCGACATCGGCAGAGTCCAGCCCGCGGCGCCCGCCGATCCCGACGCGGTGCCGCCGGCCTGCGAGTCCTTGCTCAACGCATTGGCAAGCGTATTGGCCAGGCCCTCGGGCACCACCTGCTCGCAGGCTTCGGTGGTGACGGCGACCTCGTTGCCATCGCGGTCGATCAGCTTGTCGATCGGGTTGGCCGGGCACCACTTGCCGCTGGAGGCGAGCGTCGCCGCGACATTCGACAGCTCCAGCGCGTTGAGCTCGAACGGGCCCAGGGTGAACGACCCGATGTTCTGCCGCTTGATGAAATCGGCCAGGCTCTCGTTGCTGTCCGGGTCGTAGTCGCGCGCGGTTCCGGGATCAGCGTAAGAACGCAACCCGAGTTTGACCGCCATATCCACCGTGCGCGGCACCCCCACCAGCTGGATCAGCTTGGCGAACGCGGTGTTCGGCGAAGTCGCCAGCGCGTCGGTCACGTTCATCGAACCTCGGTAGTTGCCGGCGTTGACCACGCACCAGGTTTCCTTGGGGCAGCCCTTGGCGCCGCCGCTGCCCATGCCCTTGGCCTGAAAGCTGCCCGGCACCTCCAGTTGCATGTTGATGCCCATGCCCATTTCGAGCGCGGCAGCAGTGGTGAAGACCTTGAAGATCGACCCGGCGCCGTCGCCGACCAGAGAAAAGGGCTGTGGCCGCATGGTCTCCCCGGCGTCGGTGTCCAGCCCGTATCTGCGGTTGCTGCCCATTGCCAGCACGCGGTGGGAGTCTTTGCCCGGCTTGACCACGCTCATCACGCTGGCGATTCCGTTGAGGTCCGGGCTGGCGGACGCGTCGATCCCCTGCTTGACCGAGGCCTGCACGTCGGGGTCCAGCGTGGTGCGGATCAGATAACCGCCCCGGGCCACCTGTTCCTTGCTGATCCCGGCCCGGGCCAGATACGCCTGCACATAGTCACAGAAGAACGCTCGATCGCCCGCGGCGATGCAGCCGCGCGGTAACTCGTTGGGCTGCGGCAAGATTCCCAACGGCTCTGCCTTGGCCGCGCGCAACGCGTCAGCTTCTTTGGGCAGGTTCTCGATCATGGTGTCCAACACCAAGTTCCGCCGGGCCAGCGCGCCATCGGGATTGGTATACGGATTGAGCGTGCTGGTGGACTGCACCAATCCGGCCAACAGCGCAGCCTGTTGCCAGTTCAGCTCTGAGGCGTTCACCCCGAAATAGGTTTGCGCGGCGTCCTGCACGCCGAACGCGTTGTTCCCGAAGGACACCAGGTTCAGATAGCGGGTCAAGATCTCCGACTTGGTGAAGGTCTTGTCCAGCGTGAGCGCCATCCTGATCTCGCGCAGCTTGCGCGCCGGCGTCGTCTCGACGGCAGCGCGCTTCTCTGCATCGGTCTGCGCGACCACCAGCAGTTGATAGTTCTTCACATACTGTTGCTCGATCGTCGAACCGCCGCGAGTGTCGAGGTCGCCCGATGCGTAGCCGGCCAGCCCCGTCAGCGTGCCCTGCCAGTCCACGCCGTTGTGCTCGGCAAACCGCTTGTCCTCGATCGAGACGATTGCCAGCTTCATGGTGTTGGCGATCTTGTCGCTGGTTACTTCGAAGCGGCGTTGCGAATACAACCAGGCGATCGTGTTGCCTTTGACGTCGACCATCGTGGTCACCGCGGGGACGTCTCCCTCGAGCAGTTGGGCCGACCCGTTGGCAACGACCTCCGACGCCCGATTGGACGCCAATCCGACCCCGCCGACCAGTGGAAATAGTAGTGCTGCGACGAGGACCCCGGCCAGCAGACAGCACCCTGCGAGCTTGGCGACCGTCATCGCGGTCGGGGGTCGCTCGGGCTCTGGCATGGCTACTAGACTAGCGGCGCCGCGACGCGTGTCATCTGGAGTGGTCTATGCGAATAGTTGCGTCGGCGTAACAGTTCAGCGCCCTATCAGGCCGCTCTCAGGTGTCCCTCAGGGTCCGTCGACCAGCGCAAATCGGCTTTTCATGATCGGACGGCACACTTGTGCCAAAAAAGCCGGTATCAGACTGTTGCGCAATTGGTACCTGACCACCTAACTTATACGGACAGTGAGATACAGGTAACACTGACGGACTTGGTGTGGCGTAGGTCGCAGGACGATCTGTATCAGGAGCGGGGGCCGTCGTCGTGGCGGCCGGCGAGAAGGGGAACGCTGGTGGCGGATACACGGACGACGGCGCGCAGGACGAGCACGGTACCAAGTCAACCGTCGCTCTATCGGGCGGATTCCGAGGCACGGATCGCCTGGGTTTCCAAGGCTCTGTGCCGGGCCGCCGACCCGGACGAGCTTTTCGTCCGCGGCGCCGCGCAGCGCAAAGCTGCAGTGATCTGTCGGCACTGTCCCGTCATGCTGGAATGCGGCGCGGATGCCTTGGATAACCGCGTCGAGTTCGGCGTCTGGGGTGGGATGACCGAACGCCAGCGGCGGGCGCTCCTCAAGCAGCACCCGGACGTCGTGTCGTGGGCCGACTTCTTCGCTGCGCAACGCAAGCATCGCAGCGCTGGCTAAGTCCGGATATTGGACGTCCGGATTTTGGACGCCAACTAGCGCGTCAGCTTGCTGCCGCCGTCATCTGATCGGCGATGGCGCGCAGCGCCTCCAGATCCGAAACGTCGAACGGCAGTGACGGCACACCGACGATCGCAACGTGGGGGTTGGCGCCGGTAAATCGTGACAACAACCGGATTTCCCGCTTGGAGATCGACGCGCGGTCGGCATGGATGCGCAATACCGCTGTGGCGAGGGCAACGTCGTTACCCTCTGGTGCGCTCTCGAGTGTCTCGGCGCCGTCGATGGCCCGCTCCACCGGCAACGAACACAACATCGGATGCGTCCGGTTCAAGATGAGGCCGGCCAGCGGCATGCGCTCCTCGGACAGCCGATCGACGAAGAACGACGCTTCGCGCAGCGCGTCCGGTTCGGCCGCCGACACCACCACGAACTGGGTGCCGCGCCGCTTCAGCAGCGCATAGGTACGGTCCGCCTTCTCCCGGAAGCCACCGAAGGTGGCGTCCAGCGACTGCACGAATCCCGCGGCATCGGAAAGCATCTGAGAGCCCAGGACGGTCGACAGCGCCTTCATCGCCAGGCCGACGGCACCGGTGACCAATCGCCCGATACCGCGCCCCGGGCCGAGCAGCAACCGCCACAGTCGGCTATCCATGAAGCTGCCCAACCGTTTCGGTGCGTCCAAGAAGTCCAACGCATTGCGCGACGGCGGGGTGTCGACCACGACCAGGTCCCAGCGGTCCTGGCTCAACAACTGGCCGAGCTTTTCCATCGCCATGTACTCCTGGGTGCCGGCGAGCGAAGTAGCGACTGTCTGGTAGAACTGGTTGTCCAAAATCGCTTGCGCCCGTTCGGGTCCGGAGTACTGCAGCACCATTTCGTCGAAGGTGCGGCGCATGTCGAGCATCATCGCGTAGAGCTGCCCGGGCACCTCGGGCGCCAGCGGTACGCGTTGCGGCGAGTTGCCAAGATCATTGATCCCCAACGCCTGCGCCAGTCGTTTGGCCGGGTCGATGGTCAGCACCACCACCGTGCGGCCGTACTCGGCGGCGCGCAGCGCCATCGCCGCGGCAGTGGTGGTCTTGCCGACCCCGCCGGCCCCGCAGCACACCACCACCCGGTTGGCGGTGTCGGCCAAGATCGTGGCCATATCCAAAGTCGGTGGTGTGGTACTCATCGAACTCCTTGCTCGGCAAGTGTCTCGGAGAGCTCGTAAAGACTGCCGAGGTCGACGCCGTCGGCGATCGTCGGGAGTTCCAGCCGCGGCACCTGCAACTCGTCGAGTTGCTCCGCGGCCGCGGCGCGGGCGGTGATCCGGGTGGCGTGTTGGATGGTCTCCGTCAGCAGGCCGGCGAAGTCGCTGTCGCTGAGATTGATTCCAGCCGTGGCCAATCCGGATCGCACGGCGTCGGCGTCGATGTCGCCTTCGGCGGCTTTGGCCAGGTCGTCGGGCTGCAGGTAGGCCGCGATGTTTCGGTTGACGATCACACTGCCGATCGGCAGCTGCAGCTCCTGCAGTTCGTCTATCGCCTCCATCGTTTCCTGCATCGGCAGCGCCTCCAGCAGCGTCACCAGGTGGATCGCGGTCTGGTCGGAGTGCAGCAGCCGGACCACGCCGTCGGCCTGCGAGTGCACGGGTCCGCCCTTGGCCAGATCGGAGACCGCCTTGGTGACGTCCAGGAAGCGCGCGATACGACCAGTCGGCGGTGCGTCGACGACGATCGCGTCATAAACCGGGTTCTTGGTGCCCTTGTTCATGCGGATCACCGACTCCTTGATCTTGCCGGTCAGCAGCACGTCCCGCAGGCCCGGCGCGATCGTCGTCGCGAACTCGACGGCGCCGATGCGTCGCATTGCCCGTCCGGCGATCCCGAGGTTGTAGAACATGTCCAGGTATTCCAGGAATGCCGCCTCGATATCTATCGCCAGCGCATTGACCTGGCCGCCGTGCTCGGCGGTCGCGATCTTGAGTTCCTTGTAGGGCAGCGGAGGAACATCGAAGAGTTGCGCAATCCCTTGGCGCCCTTCGACTTCGACAAGCAGCACCTTGCGCCCGCCGGACGCCAGAGTCAGCGCGAGCGCGGCGGCGATTGTCGACTTGCCGGTGCCGCCTTTGCCGGTCACGAAATGCAGCCGGGCCTTCTCCAGGCGCGATGGCCAGCCGATGGAAGTCCCGCCGCTCGGTGTGGTCGCCACCAAAGCATGCTAACCAACAGGCGTTGTCACCTGACCGATAAGCTCGGGCTATGACCCAACCGACCGCCTGGGAGTACGCGACCGTCCCGCTGCTGACGCACGCCACCAAACAAATCCTGGACCAGTGGGGCGCCGACGGCTGGGAGCTGGTGTCGGTGCTCCCGGGACCGACCGGTGAGCAACACGTCGCATACCTGAAACGCCCGAAGTGAGCGCTTCGGCCCGGCTCGGGCAGTTGGGTATCGAGCTGCCCGACGTAGTGAAGCCGCTGGCCTCCTATGTTCCGGCGGTGCGCACCGGCAACCTGGTCTACACCTCGGGCCAGTTGCCGATGCAGGCCGGCACGCTGACACAGACCGGCAAGGTCGGCGCGGAGGTCAGTCCGGAGGAGGGCAAGGCGCTGGCGCGGGTATGCGCACTCAACGCGTTGGCCGCGGTGGATTCACTGGTGGGTATCGACTCGGTGACCCAGGTCGTCAAGGTGGTCGGCTTCGTCGCCTCCGCGCCGGGGTTCAACGGCCAGCCCGGCGTCGTCAACGGCGCGTCGGATCTGCTTGGCGACGTGTTCGAGGACCGCGGCGCGCACGCCCGGTCGGCGGTCGGGGTCTCCGAGCTGCCGTTGAATGCGCCGGTGGAAGTCGAGTTGGTGGTGCAGGTCGGGTAGCGACTTGTTGACCCACCCTGCATACGGACAATTGCGGCCGGTCACCGACACCGCGTCGGTGCTGTTGGCCGATAACCCCGGCAAGATGACGTTGGAGGGCACCAACACCTGGGTGCTGCGCGGACCGCGCAGCGACGAGGTGGTGGTCATCGATCCAGGACCCGACGACGACGAGCACATCGGCCGTGTTGCGGAGCTCGGCCGGGTTGCGCTGGTCCTGATCAGCCACCGGCACGGCGACCACACCGACGGCATCGACAAGTTGGTCGAGGCAACCGGCGCCACGGTGCGCTCAGTCGGCAGCGGATTCCTGCGCGGCCTCGGCGGTCACCTGACCGACGGCGAGGTGATCGAGGCTGCCGGCGTGACGATCAAGGTATTGGCAACGCCGGGGCACACCGCCGACTCGGTGTCGTTTGTCCTCGAGGACGCGGTGCTCACCGCGGACACCGTACTGGGCCGCGGCACCACCGTCATCGACAAGGAAGACGGCAACCTGGCCGACTACCTCGACTCGCTGCGGAGGCTACAAGGCCTGGGCGCCCGCACCGTGCTACCCGGCCACGGGCCGGATCTGCCTGACCTGGCGGCGGTTGCCGAGGAGTATCTCGCCCACCGGGAGCAGCGACTGGCGCAAATACGCGCGGCGCTGCGCGATCTCGGCGACGACGCCACGCTGCGTCAGGTCGTCGAACACGTCTACGTCGACGTCGACCAGGAACTCTGGGATGTTGCCGAGTGGTCCGTGCAGGCGCAGCTGGACTATCTACGGCGTTGAGATTGCGGGTAGGGCTGTGAATCCGTCGAGATCACGACCCTGGAGGCAATCTCAACGTCACCGCGCGCGCCTGGCCAATCGCTCCGAGTCGGAGATCAGCACGCTTTTGCCCTCCAGGCGAATCCAGCCCCGGTGGGCGAAATCGGCCAGCGCTTTGTTGACGGTCTCCCGCGACGCGCCGACCAGCTGGGCGATCTCCTCCTGAGTCAGATCGTGGGTGACCCGCATTGCGCCACCTTCCTGAGTGCCGAAACGCTGAGCGAGCTGCAGCAATTGCTTGGCAACCCGGCCCGGCACGTCGGTGAAGATGAGGTCAGCGAGGTTGTTGTTGGTGCGGCGCAACCGGCGGGCCAGTACCCGCAGCAACTGCTCGGCGATTTCGGGACGATCGGCGATCCAGGCCCGCAGCGCGTCGCGGTCCATCGACACCGCCCGCACCTCGGTGATCGTTGTCGCGCTGGAGGTCCGCGGCCCCGGGTCGAAGATCGAAAGCTCTCCGAACATGTCGGACGGGCCCATGATGGTCAGCAAGTTCTCCCTGCCGTCTGGGGACCGGCGGCCGATCTTGACCTTCCCGGCAACGATGATGTACAGCCGGTCGCCCGGCTCCCCTTCCGCGAAAACGGTGTGCCCGCGGGGGAAGTCGACGGGCTGCAATTGCTTGGTCAGCGCTGCGACGGCGCTGGGTTCGACCCCCTGGAAGATTCCGGCCCTCGCCAGGATCTCGTCCACGTTGCCCCTTAGCTGTTCGAATTACTGTGTTACGCGCAAGCGCCCGACTCGCACCTTGGCGCTGTACCAACTTATGCGGTTAGTGACATGAGTCTAGAGGCCAGCCGTTAACTCGACGTGCCAACGCTACACACGATTGGCATGTCGGGGCGGCTCAAATTGCCGATTCGCCCGGGAATGCCGATGGCGGCCGGCGTGTGCGGACGGGGCGACGGCATAGTCGGCGCCGCTGGACCCGCGCACCGGATCGTCGATGCGCTCACCGCGCCGGCGGTGCAGGCCGTCGAGCGCCTCGGGCATGCCTTCGCGGGCCAGCGTGCCCATATCGGCGGCGTCGGCCTGCTCGAGAAACTCCGCGACGTCACGGGCGGTAAGTGTGTCGTCGACCAAGCCCGATTCCAGGCGTTGCAAGCCGAAGGTCGCCAACATCAGCAACCCCGGGATGAAGGCCACTAGCAACCACGACACAAGGAGCAAGTAAACACGGCAAAGGTCTCATCGGGATCACAAAATTCAGTGGATATTCACCCAAGTACTCTGTCGGACGTGACAGTGGGCAAGCCCGCACGCGGCGCTGCGCCGCCCGCCGCCGCCTCGGACCGGCGGTGGGCCGCGGAGACACCCCTGGGTTTGGTTCGACGTGCCCGCCGGATGAACCGCAAACTGGCCCAAGCCTTTCCGCATGTCTACTGCGAGCTGGACTTCACCACGCCGCTGGAACTGACGGTGGCCACCATCCTCTCGGCGCAGAGCACCGACAAGCGGGTCAACCTGACCACGCCGGCGTTGTTCGCCCGGTACAAGACCGCGATCGATTACGCCCGCGCCGACCGCACCGAACTGGAAGAGCTGATTCGTCCGACCGGCTTCTATCGCAACAAGACCTCGTCATTGATCGGCCTGGGGCAGGCGCTGGTTGAGCGGTTCGACGGCGAGGTGCCGGCCACAATGGCCGAGCTGGTCACCCTGCCCGGGGTGGGACGCAAAACCGCCAATGTCATCCTGGGCAACGCCTTCGATATCCCCGGCATCACGGTCGACACGCACTTCAAGCGGCTGGTCGGGCGGTGGCGGTGGACGGCTGAGGAAGACCCGGTGAAAATCGAGCACGCCGTCGGCGAACTGATCGAGCGCGACGAGTGGACGCTGCTCAGCCACCGGGTGATCTTCCACGGCCGCCGGGTATGCCACGCCCGCAAACCGGCCTGCGGTGTGTGTGTGCTGGCCAAGGACTGCCCCTCGTTCGGGACCGGTCCGACCGACCCGCTGATCGCAGCGCCCTTGGTCCAGGGCCCGGAAACCGAACATCTGCTGGCGCTGGCCGGGTTGTAACCCCGCCACACCACCACGCCGTCATGACCGCCCGGACCCGCTGGACCGTCGCGATTCTGGTCGTGGTCGCGGCGCTGCTGGCCGCGCTGGTCGCCGAACTGCGTGATCACCGCGATGCCCCGCCGGCCCCGTCGACGAGCGGCCCGAGCCGCGAGCACCGCGACGCCGACACCCCCGCGGCGCTGGCCGGGCCGCGGCAACGCGCCGATCTGCCCCAGTGTCCGGCCGCCGGTGACAACGCCGGTCCGCCGGCGCTGCGTGATGTCACCGTGGAATGCGCAGCCGACGGCTCGGCCGTCGATGTCGGCCGCGCGCTGGCCGGACGCCGGGTGGTGCTGAACCTGTGGGCGTATTGGTGTGAGCCGTGTAAGGCCGAGCTGCCCGCGATGGCCGAGTACCAGCGACGGGTCGGGCCGGACGTAACGGTCGTGACCGTGCACCAGGACGAGAACGAGACGGCGGCCCTGCTGCGGCTGGCGCAGTTGGGTGTGCGGTTGCCGACTCTGCAGGACGGTCGCCGGCGGATCGCGGCCGCGTTGCGGGTGCCGAATGTGATGCCCGCGACGGTGGTGCTGGCCGCGGACGGTAGCGTTGCCCAGAGCTTGCCGCGGGCTTTCGCCACCGCCGACGAAATCGCGGCTGCGGTCGGAGATCATGCATGATGAGCCAGGCTGGCGCCCTGAGGCGGGGGTCCCCCCGCTTGAGGGGGCGAGCCGGGCAATTGGACCACACCAGGGAGGCGCCGGTGAGCGCTGCGGTTCCGCTGACGCCCGAGCTCGGGCCGCCCTGGCTGCGCCCATTGGTCGACAACGTGGGCGAGGTACCGGAGGCCTTCCGGCGCCGGCTGCCCGCCGACGTCCTTGCGCTGGTCACCGCGGCGAAGGCGACGGCGGTGTTGCGCGGTGACGGGCGCGAAGCCGCGGTGCTGGTGCTGTTCTCCGGCCCGCAATCGGGCCCGGCCGGCAGGTTCCCCGACGAAGCCGACCTGTTGGTCACCGTGCGGGCCTCCACATTGCGTCACCATGCGGGCCAAGCAGCGTTTCCCGGTGGCGCGTCCGATCCCGGCGACGACGGACCGGTGGCCACCGCCTTGCGAGAAGCGCACGAAGAAACCGGAATCGACATCGGCCGGCTGCATCCACTGGCCACATTGGAACGAACGTTTATCGCGCCGTCGGGTTTTCACGTCGTCCCGGTGTTGGCGTATTCTCCTGACCCCGGCCCGGTGGCAGTGGTCGACGAGGCCGAAACCGCAATCGTTGCGCGAGTCCCGGTGCGCGCTTTCGTCAATCCGGCCAACCGGCTGATGGTCTATCGCAGCGCGTTGCACCGGCGCTTCGCCGGCCCGGCATTCTTGTTGAACGAAATGCTGGTGTGGGGCTTCACTGGCCAGGTGATCTCCGCGATGCTGGATGTCGCCGGCTGGGCGCAGCCCTGGGACACCAGCGACGTCCGCGAACTCGACGAGGCCATGGCCCTGGTCGGCGATGAGGGTGGTGCATGATGACCCCGTCACAGTGGATCGACATCGCCGTCCTCGCAATCGCCTTTGTCGCGGCTATCTCGGGTTGGCGCTCAGGCGCTTTGGGCTCACTGCTGTCGTTCGTCGGAGTGCTGCTCGGCGCGGTCGCCGGAGTGCTGCTGGCGCCGCACATCGTCAGCTACATCATGGCTCCGCGCGCCAAGCTGTTCGCTGCGCTGTGCCTGATCCTCGGGCTGGTTGTCATCGGTGAGGTCGCCGGTGTAGTGCTGGGCCGGGCGGTGCGCGGGGCGATCCGCAGCCGCATCATCCGCTTCTTCGACTCGATCATCGGCGTGGCGGTGCAGCTGGTTGTGGTGCTCGTCGCAGCCTGGCTGCTGGCGACTCCGCTGACGTCGTCGTCGGGGCAGCCCAGTCTCGCTGCGGCGGTGCGTGGTTCGCGGGTGCTGGCCGAAGTCAACCAGGTTGCGCCGCCCTGGCTGCAGACGGTGCCCAAGCGGCTGTCGTCGCTGCTGGACACCTCCGGTCTTCCGCAAGTGCTGGGGCCGTTCGGCCGAACCCCGGTTGTCGCGGTCCCGACGCCCGATGCGGCACTGGCCGGCAACCCGGTGGTGGCCGCAACCGAGCCCAGTGTGGTCAAGATCCGCGCGATCGCGCCCAGCTGCCAGAAGGTGTTGGAGGGCAGTGGATTCGTGCTCTCGCCAGATCGGGTCATGACTAATGCCCACGTGGTGGCGGGCGCGAACAACGTCACAGTGGAGGTCAGCGGCAACCCGTACGATGCCACGGTGGTGTCCTACGACCCCACCGTCGACATCGCTATTCTGGCGGTCCCAAACCTGCCGCCGGGGCCGCTGGCCTTTGCCAGTGCCCCGGCCAAGGGTGGCACCGACGCCGTGGTTCTGGGCTACCCCGGCGGGGGTGGTTTCGTGGCGACCCCGGCCCGGGTCCGCGAGATCATCGAGCTGTCCGGCCCGGACATCTACCGCGACGCCAACGTCAACCGCGAGGTGTACACGATCAGAGCCACTGTGGAGCAAGGTAATTCGGGCGGTCCGCTGATCGACATGAACGGCAAAGTGCTCGGGGTCGTCTTCGGGGCGGCGGTCGACGACAACGACACCGGATTCGTGCTGACCGCCAAAGAGGTGAGCAGTCAGCTCGCTCAGATCGGCGACACCGCCCCGGTCGCCACCGGCTCCTGCGTCAGCTGAGTCCGCTGCCGTACACCTGCTGCAGAAACCCCATCAGGTGACTGTTGACTTCCTGCGGCGCCTCTTCATGGCTGAAATGCCCTGCCCCGGAAATGGTTACGTAACCACCGTGGGGGGCATAGCGCCGGGTCCGCTCGACCGGATCGGCCAGCACGTAGGGGTCGGTGCCGCCGCGAACGTGCAATAGCGGAACGTTGGTGCCTCTGCTCATCGACCTCATGAACCGGCGGCCCTCGTCGCGTAGCTGGCTGCGCACCGCCCAGCGCTGATACTCCAGCGCGGAGTGCGCCGCCGACGGGATCTGGATCGCCTGCCGCAGGTGGCCGATCGTTTCGGAAAAGTCTTCGGATGCAGTCCATTTGGCGCTGGCGCGGCTGCGCACCAAGTGTTCGATCTCGGCGGCGTCGTGCCGGGTCAGCGATCGCTCCGGCCACATCGGCACCTGGTAACGCAGCAGCGACGGCAGCAGCGCGCGAGCTTGCTCTCTGCAGGTCAGCGCCGAGGCGCGCAGCGCGGCGGGGTGGGGTGAGCTGATTACCGCGATCGCCCGGACCAGCCGGGAGTGCAGCACCGAGGTGGCCCAGCAGACCAGTCCGCCGTCGGCGTGGCCGACCAGGGTGGCCGACGAATGCCCGAGCGCGCGGATCAACCCGGCCGTGTCGCCGGCAAGCGTCCAACCATCGTAGCCTCGGGGCGGTTTGTCGCTGCCGCCATAGCCCCGCAGATCCACGGCGACCGCGCGCACGCCGGTCAAGCCGCGCAACTGATGACGCCAGGACAGCCAGAATGAGCCGAAGCCGTGCAACATGATCACCAGCGGCCGCGCTGTCTGCGGGGTGGCCGCATCGCGCTCGGGCGGGACTGCCTCGACGACGTGAAAGCGGATCCCGTTGGCGTGCACGTCCAGATGGCGCCATGGCCCGTCGATACGGGTGACCGACGGATCCGGTGCTGCCATTTACCAGCCCGAGGGGTCGGCAGGGGTGCCGCCCGGCGCGAGCTGTCCCGTCGTGCCGTCAGATTTGTCGTGGCCCGGGGTGAAAGCGGCGCGGGTCTCCTTGACCGATTCGATGGTCTGCTGCGGTCCGCGGATGCGGCGGACTTTCAGAAAACCGAACAGCGCCAGCAGGGCGGTGAAGATAACCATGATGCCGAACACGATCAGGAACGCGACCCAGCGCCATAACCAGGTATCGAGCAGTTCGGCGACGAAGAAGAAGAAAAAGAAGGTCGAGTAGAACAGCACCACCAGCGCCGAGATGAAGAAGACGCTGCCGGTCAGGCCTTTTTTGACGTCGCGGGTGATCTCAGCGCGGGCCAGTTCGACTTCGGCGCGTACCAGCGTCGACATCTGAGTTGTCGCGTCCTTGACCAGCTCGCCGATTGACGGCTCGACGGGCAGCGCATGCGGGTCGGTCAACGGAATCGTGGTGAGGGTGTTGGGCACCCCGTCCTTGCCGCCGTTACCACCGGCCTTCTTGCGGTCTGGCTTGCTCACGGACGGTCCCTCCCGGTTCGCTGTTGTCGCGGTTCATGTTGCCATGCGGTCCGGTGCCAGACGAGCGCAACCGAGATGGTCAGGACAGGACAGCCGCTGGACGGCCCCGACCACGTTAGACTGACGCAGCCCTTCCGGATTCGCGACAGGAGTAGCACTTTGCAGACAACGCATTGTCGGCTACTTCGTGTGGGGACCGTAGCGGCGGTTGCCGCCCTGGTGTGCCTGGTCGGTCTACGCGCCGCCAGCGCGGTGGCCGACGACAGGGTGCCGATCGGCGGCGGCGCCGGCATCGTCATCGACGGGGACTCGCTGTGCACGTTGACCAGCATCGGCAACGACAACACCGGCGCACTGATCGGTTTCACCTCCGCGCACTGTGGTGGTCCGGGCGCCCAGGTCGCCGCCGAAGCGGCGCAGAATCGCGGCACGTTGGGCACCATGGTGGCCGGCAACGACATTCTCGATTACGCGGTCATCCGGTTCGATCCGGCCAAGGTGATACCAGTCGCCGACCTGGGCGGGTTCACGATCAACGGCATCGGCCCCGATCCGGCCGCCGGTCAGATCGCCTGCAAGCAGGGCCGCACCACCGGCAACTCCTGCGGCGTCGTCTTCGGACCCGGCCAGGACCCGGGCACCCTGGTCATGCAGGTGTGCGGGCAACCGGGTGACTCGGGCGCACCGGTCGTCGTCGACGATCTGCTGGTGGGGATGATCCACGGCGCCTTCAGCGAAGCCCTGCCGACCTGCGTCATCAAATACATTCCGCTGCACACCCCCGCGACGGTGGTGTCGATCAACGCTGTGTTGGCCGACCTCGCCGCCAAGGGCCGCCCGGGCGCCGGATTCGTCCCCGTCTCGGCCAGCCCGGCTGCTTAGCCCGTTTGCCCGCCTCCTCCTCCGGCCGTTCCGGCCTGCATCGTCAGCGGGCGGCGGCTACTTAGCCGCCCGGATCGCGTCGAACACGTCCGGGTCGAGCAGCGTCGAGGTGTCTCCGAGTTCCCGCTTCTCGGCGATGTCGCGCAGCAACCGGCGCATGATCTTGCCGCTGCGGGTTTTCGGCAACTCGGGCACCACGTGAAGTTCGCGTGGCCGGGCGATCGGCGAGATCGTCCGCGCCACCTCGCCGCGCAGCTCCTCGATGATCTTTTCGTCGACGGTTTCGGGTTGGTCGGCCTGTAGTACGACGAAAGCGCAAATCGCTTGCCCGGTGGTGTCGTCGGTGGCTCCGACCACCGCGGCCTCGGCGACTCCGGAGTGGCCGACCAACGCCGACTCCACCTCGGCGGTGGAGATCCGGTGTCCGGACACATTCATCACGTCGTCGATGCGACCCACCACCCAGATGGCGCCATCCGGGTCATAGCGAGCGCTGTCTCCGGTGAAGTACCAGCCCTGTTTGGCGAACTTGGACCAATAGGTTTCGCGGTAGCGGTCCGGATCGCCCCAGATGCCGCGCAGCATGCCCGGCCACGGCTGGTCCATCACCAAATAGCCAGTGACATGCTCGCCTTCGTCTGTCGACGGCGGCGTGAGCGCATTGCCGTCGTCGTCGACGATCTTGGCCGAGATGCCCGGCAGCGGTGTCATCGCCGAACCCGGTTTGGCTGCGGCCACACCGGGTAGCGGCGAGATCATCGAGGCGCCGGTTTCGGTCTGCCACCAGGTGTCCACCACCGGGGTGCGGTCGGCGCCGATGACGGTGCGATACCAACGCCAGGCTTCGGGGTTGATCGGCTCGCCGACCGATCCCAGCAGCCGCAGGCTGGACAGGTCATGCGCGTCGGGAATCTCGCGGCCCCACTTCATGAAGGTGCGGATCAACGTGGGTGCGGCGTAATAGATGGTGACTCCGCGCTTTTCGATGACCTCGAAGTGGCGGTGCTGGGTGGGTGTGTCGGGTGTGCCTTCGTAGATGACCTGGCTGACGCCGTTGGACAAGGGGCCGTAGACGCTGTAGGTGTGCCCGGTGACCCAGCCGATGTCGGCGGTGCACCAGAACACGTCGGTGTCGGGCTTGATGTCGAAGATGCTGTGGTGGGTGTAGGACGTCTGGGTGAGGAACCCTCCGCTGGTGTGCATGATGCCCTTGGGCTTACCGGTGGTGCCCGAGGTGTACAGCAAGAACAGCGGATGTTCGGCGTCGAAAGCTTCCGGAGTATGTTCGGCCGCCGCGGAGTCGACGACGTCATGCCACCAGAGATCCCGACCTTCGGTCCACGGCACGTCGATCCCGGTACGCCGGACCACCAGCACATGCTCGACGGGGCTGTCGGCGCCGATCGCTTCGTCGGCCGCCTCCTTCAGCGGTGCCGGCTTGCCGCGCCGGAACTGGCCGTCGGCGGTGATTAGCAGCTTGGCTTCGGCGTCGGCGATCCGGGCGCCCAGCGCCTTAGCAGTGAACCCGGCGAACACGACGCTGTGCATGATGCCCAGCCGTGCGCAGGCCAACATCGCGATGATTGCCTCGGGGATCATCGGCAGGTAGATCGCGACCCGGTCGCCGGCGACCAGGCCCAGCTTGCTGAGCGCGTTGGCGGCCTTGCAGACCTGCGCGTGCAGCTCTGCGTAAGTGAGCTCGCGGCTCTCGTCGACCGGTTCGCCTTCCCAGTAGATAGCGGTCCGGTCGCCGTGGCCGGCGTCGACGTGGCGGTCCAGGCAGTTGTAGGCGACGTTGAGCCGGCCGCCGACGAACCACTTGGCGAACGGCGCTTCCGACCAATCCAGCACCTGCTCGAATGGCGTTGCCCAGGACAGCCGGTTGGCCTGCTTGGCCCAGAACGCCAGCCGGTCCTGCTCGGCCTCGCGGTAGTCGTCGTCGCCGACGTTCGCGTGTGCCGCGAACTCGTCCGGCGGCGGGTATGACGACGGCGCCTCGGCATGCGTTTCGGTCACTCCTGAGAGCCTAATCGCGTTGGCGCCGCAGCCGCAGGCTCTAGGGTCGGCGTCATGGTTCGTGCGGCGACGGCGCTCTTCATGGCCATCGCCGCGCTGGCGGCGCTCGCCGGCTGCGGCGGGGCCGCGGTGCGCACCGACGTGGTGATGGTCAACGCCGGCGAGCCGCAGAACCCGCTGATCCCGACCAACACCAACGACAGCAACGGCGGGCGCATCATCGACCGGCTGTTCGCCGGCCTGATGTCCTACGACGCCCAGGGCACACCGTCATTGGAGGTTGCTCAGTCGGTCGACACCACCGATAACGTCAACTACCGCATCACGCTCAAACCGGGGTGGACCTTCACCGACGGATCTCCGGTGACCGCGCACTCCTTTGTCGACGCCTGGAACTACGGCGCACTGACCACCAACGCACAGCTGCAGCAGAGCTTCTTCAGCCCGATCGCAGGTTTCGACGAGGTCGCTGCCGACACGCCGACCGCGACCACGATGTCCGGCCTGCACGTGGTCAACGACCACGAATTCACCGTCCGGCTCAAGGCGCCGACCATCGACTTCACACTGCGGCTTGGGTTTTCACCGTTTTACCCGCTACCGCAAGCAGCGTTCGACGACATCGCGGCTTTTGGGCAGCATCCCGTCGGCAACGGTCCCTATCAGCTTGTCGAGGGATACGCCTGGCAACACAACGTCAAACTCGACCTGGTGCCCAACCCCGCCTACCACGGCAACCGCATGCCGCAGAACAAGGGGCTGCGCTTCGTCTTCTACGCGAATCTCGACACCGCCTATGCGGATCTATTGTCGGCCAATCTCGATGTGCTGGACACCATTCCACCCAGTGTGCTGCCGGTCTACCGCAAAGACCTTGGCGACCGGGCGGTCAGCGCGCCGGCGGCAAGTAACCGGGCTCTCGACACGCCGCTACGGTTGGCCCATTTCGGCGGAGAGGAGGGCCGGCTGCGCCGGCTCGCGCTGTCTGCGGCGATCAACCGTCCGCAGATCTGCCGGCAGTTCTTCGCCGGAACATGTTCGCCCGCCCGCGAATTCACGGCCAGTTCGCTGCCTGGATTCGACCCGAACATCGACGGCAGCGAGGCATTGAATTTCGATCCGGACCGGGCGCGACGGCTGTGGTCACAGGCCGACGCCATCTCATCGTGGACGGGTCAGTACGCAATCGCCTACAACGCCGACGGCGGTCATCAGGAGTGGGTGGACGCGGTGGCCAACAGCATCAAGAACGTGCTGGGCATCGACGCCGCCGGTGCGCCGCAGCCCACCTTCGCGGGGTTTCGCACCCAGATCACGCGTCGCACGATCACCACCGCCTTCCGCGCCGGCTGGCAAGGGGACTATCCGTCGATGCTGCAGTTCCTCGAGCCGCTGTTCGTCACCGCGGCCGGATCCAACGACGTGGGTTATTCCAACCCGGCGTTCGACACAGCGATGGCTGACGCCGAAGCCGCGCCGACCCTGCCGCAATCCCATGCGCTGACCAACGCAGCGCAGCGAATCCTGTTGCGCGACATGCCCACCGTACCGTTGTGGTACACCATCGCCGTCGCAGGCAGGTCACCAGCGGTCAGTAACGTCGCGCTCACCTGGAACGGTCTGCCCGACTACGAACGCATCGTCAAGGCCTGACATGGGTTGGTACATCGCCCGTCGTGTGGCCGCCATGATCCCGGTTTTCCTCGGCGCGACGCTGATGATCTACGGGATGGTTTTCCTGCTGCCCGGTGACCCACTGGCCGCATTGGGCGGGGACCGGCCGCTGAGCCCCGCGGTGGCCGCGCAGCTGCGCGCCCAATACCATCTCGACGACCCGTTCGTGCTGCAGTATTTGCATTACCTCGGCGGCATCCTGCGCGGCGACCTGGGCCGCGCTTACTCCGGGCTGCCGGTCAGCACCGTTCTGGCACAAGCATTTCCGGTAACCATCCGGCTTGCGCTGATCGCACTGGCTGTCGAGGCGGTGCTGGGTATCGGGTTCGGGGTGATCGCCGGGTTGCGCCGGGGCGGGGTTTTCGACGCTGGCGTGCTGATCGCCAGCCTGGTTATCGTCGCGGTCCCGATTTTCGTGCTCGGCTTTTTGGCGCAGTTCGTGTTCGGCGTTCGGTTGGGCTTCGCGCCGGTGACCGTGGGTGATCAGGCGACGTTGGGTCGACTGCTGCTGCCCGGCATCGTGCTGGGTTCGGTGTCGTTCGCCTACGTGGTGCGGTTGACCCGTTCGGCGGTGGCCGCCAACGCGCACGCCGATTATGTGCGCACCGCCACCGCCAAGGGGTTGTCGCGGCCGCGGGTGGTGACGGTGCACATCCTGCGCAATTCACTGATCCCGGTGGTGACATTCCTGGGCGCTGACCTTGGTGCGCTGATGGGTGGAGCGATCGTCACCGAGGGCATCTTCAACATCCACGGTGTCGGCGGTGTGCTCTATCAGGCGGTCACCCGCCAGGAAGCGCCGACGGTGGTGTCGATCGTGACGGTGCTGGTGGTCATCTATCTGATCACCAATCTGTTGGTGGATCTGCTCTACGCCGCGCTGGACCCCAGGATCCGCTATGGCTGACCGTGAAGACCTCGGGGCAAGCGGCTTCTGGCGCGACACCTGGCGAGAACTGCGCAGCCGGCCCAAGTTTCTCCTCGCTGCTGCGCTGATTCTGCTCGTCGGTGTCATGGCGGCGTTTCCGGCGCTGTTCACCGCCGCCGATCCCGGCTATGCCGATCCGAACCAGAGCCTGCTGGCGCCGTCTGGGGCGCATTGGTTCGGCACCGATCTGCAGGGCCACGACATCTACGCCCGCACGGTCTATGGCGCGCGCGCGTCGATCACCGTCGGGTTGGGCGCCACCGCGGGGGTGTTCTTCATCGGCGGGGCACTGGGGGCGCTGGCCGGCTTTTACGGCCGCTGGCTCGACGCGGTGGTCTCTCGGGTGGCCGACGTCTTCTTCGGAATCCCGTTGCTGCTGGCCGCCATCGTGCTGATGCAGGTGATGCATCACCGCACGGTGTGGAGCGTGATCGCGATCCTGGCTTTGTTCGGTTGGCCGCAGGTGGCACGGATTGCCCGCGGTGCCGTGATTGCGGTGCGGAACAGCGACTACATAGTGGCCGCAGAAGCATTGGGGCTGGGCAGGTTTGCGATACTCGTGCGCCACGCGCTGCCCAACGCCATCGGCCCGGTCATCGCGGTCGCCACCATCGCGTTGGGAATGTTCATCGTCACCGAGGCCACGCTGTCCTACCTGGGAGTCGGGCTGCCGCCTTCGGTGGTGTCGTGGGGCGGGGATATCAATATCGACCAGACCCGGCTGCGGGCCGGCTCACCGATCCTGTTCTATCCCGCGGGCGCGTTGGCGATCACGGTGTTGGCGTTCATGATGATGGGCGATGTCTTGCGGGATGCCCTCGACCCCGGCTCGCGGTCATGGCGAGCATGACCGCGCCGCTGCTGAGCGTGCAGGGCCTGGAAGTCAGGTTCGACGACGATGCTCCGGCGGTCCGGGACGTGGATCTGACGGTGCAGCGCGGCCAGACCGTCGCGATCGTCGGCGAGTCCGGATCAGGAAAGTCCACCACCGCCGCAGCCATTCTGGGGCTACTGCCCGGAGGCGGGCGGATCACCGCAGGCCGCATCGTCTTCGACGGTCTCGACATCACCGCCGCCGACCGGCGCCGCATCCGCTCGATCCGTGGCAGCGGCATCGGATATGTGCCGCAGGACCCGATGACCAACCTGAACCCGGTATGGAAGGTGGGCTTCCAGATCCGGGAGGCGCTGCGCGCCAACGACGTCGACGACAGCGACGCCGTACTGCTGCTCGAAGCGGTGGGTATGCCGGATCCGGTGACGCAGGCCAGGAGTTATCCGCATCAGCTGTCGGGCGGCATGTGCCAGCGCGCGCTGATCGCGATCGGGCTGGCTGGCCGCCCACAACTGCTGATCGCCGACGAGCCGACCTCGGCGCTGGACGTCACCGTGCAGCGCCGGGTGCTCGACCACCTGCAACGCCTGACCGGTGAATTGGGCACCGCGGTGCTGTTGATCACCCACGATTTAGCGCTGGCCGCCGAGCGCGCCGAGCACCTGATCGTCATGCACCGCGGCCTTGTTGTGGAAGCCGGCGCGGCGCAGACGGTCCTGCAAACTCCGCAGCATGACTACACCCGTCGACTGGTGGCCGCGGCCCCGTCGTTGCACCGGCCAGTCGAGCACAGCCACGCTGGAAGCGACGATGCGGTCGTGGTCAGCGGACTGACCAAAATCTTTCGGCAGTCGCACGGCGCCCCGTGGCGCAGGACGGAATTCCGCGCCGTCGACGATGTGTCGTTTCGGCTGCGACGCGGGTCCACGCTGGCGATTGCCGGCGAATCGGGATCGGGGAAATCCACGCTGGCCCGGATGATGCTCGGGCTGCTACCACCCACGTCCGGTGTGGTGACCTTCAACGGCCAAGACATCGCCGCACTGGACCGTCGTGCGACCTTGGCGTTTCGCCGTCGGGTCCAGCCGGTGTTCCAGAACCCGTACAGCAGTCTGGATCCGATGTACTCGGTGTTCCGCGCCATCGAGGAACCACTGCGGATTCACCGGATCGGCGATCGTCGCGGCCGCCGCGCGGCGGTGCGCGAGCTGGCCGACCAGGTGGCGTTGCCGTCCTCGCTGTTGGACCGGCGACCGCGCGAGCTGTCCGGCGGCCAGCGCCAGCGGGTCGCGATTGCCCGGGCGCTGGCGCTGCACCCTGAGGTGCTGGTCTGCGACGAGGCGGTGTCGGCGCTCGACGTCGTCGTGCAGGCGCAGATCCTGGATCTGCTCACCGAGCTGCAGGCCGAACTCGATCTGAGCTATGTGTTCATCAGCCACGATTTGGCGGTGATCCGGCAGATCGCCGACGAGGTCGTGGTGATGCGCGCCGGGCGGGTGGTGGAGCACGCGCCCACCGAAGTGTTGTTCACCCGTCCCCGGCATGACTACACCCGTGAGCTGCTGGCGGCGATCCCCGGCGCTTAAGGTGACTGGTCGTGATACGCGCCGGCGACGATGCAGAGCGCAGCGATGAGAAGGAGCGGCGCTTATGAACGACCCGCTGGCACCACTGATGGAGCTGCCCGGCATCGCCGTCGCTGCCGAGCAGGCACGCGACGCACTCGGCCAGGCCCATCGACATCAGGCCAACCGGCGGGGCTGGCCGGTAACCGCCGCCGAGGCGGCGTTGCGGGCAGCGCGGGCCTCGTCGGTCTTGGATGGTGGGCCCATACAGCTCGACGAGTCGGCAACCAGCGACCCGGTGTTCGGCGGCGCGCTGCGGGTGGCGCAGGCCCTCGAAGGCGGCGAGACCAACCTGGTGGCGGTGTGGCGGCGGGCGCCGCTGCAGGCGTTGGCGCGGCTGCACATGTTGGCGGCCGCCGATCAGGTTGACGAAGAACGGTTGGGCCGGCCGCGGGCCGGCGCTGACGTCGGGCCGCGTCTCGAGCTGTTGGCAGAGGTGGCCAGCGGCGGCACCCGGGCGCCGGCTCCGGTGGTCGCCGCAGTCGCGCACGGCGAGCTGCTGGCGCTGGCGCCGTTCGGCAGTGCGGACGGCGTGGTGGCCCGCGCGGTGTCGCGGCTGATCGCCATCGCCACCGGGCTGGATCCGCACGGGCTGGGCGTGCCGGAGGTGACGTGGATGCGTCGCGCCGCCGACTATCGCGACGCCGCGCGCGGCTTCGCCGGAGGCACCACCGAAGGGATGGCGGCCTGGCTGAAGTTGTGTTGCCGGGCCATGCAGGACGGTGGGCGGGAGGCCTTATCGATCGCCGAGTCGCTTGCCAAGTAGATTGCCAGCGGAGAGCGCCGGGAATGGTCGAACATGTGAAGCGGGCGGCGATCCGAAATGTTCGGCTCACCGCCCGCTAGCACGGCACCCGGTTACCAAGCGTGCATCCTCGGGGTTGCGTGGGTGGCCTCGGCGATCTTGCGAGGCGCCCGGTTGTAGCCCTACCCAAAGGGCCGTCGAAGCCGTCCGCTTCTCGCAATTACGCAGGCCCGCAACACTTCTGCCATTATCGCGGCTATGACTCCGCGTGGGTGCCGGGAACCGTGCTGGGGGCCCGGATTGGGAGATCGAACCTTCTCTTCCGGATCGACCTTGGCCGCACCGGGCTTCCGTGACTCCTTTGTACTACGTGACCCGTATCACAGCAAGGGTCAATTGTGTAAAGCTTTGAAACAACTTGAAATAGCAATCGCAATCAGTTTGCTGGCGGGCTACCAAGCGAAACGCCGCAGCAGCGAATAGGTGACTGCTCCGGCGGCCAGCGCGCTGACCCCCACCGCGGCCGTCGTGGCGACCGCGGCGCCCGACGGTGCCGGGATGCGATCGCGCAGCGACACCGGACGGGAGAAACTGAGCACCGGCCATCCGCGGGCCGCCGCCTCCTTGCGCAGGGCACGGTCGGGATTGACCACACTGGGATGCCCGACGGCTTCCAGCATCGGTATGTCGGTAATCGAATCCGAGTAGGCATAGCAGTGGTCGAGCACGTACCCCTCGCGGGCGGCCAACTCACGAATGGCTTGGACCTTGCCGTCGCCGTAGCAGTAGAAGCCGATCTCTCCGCTGTACTTGCCGTCTTCGACGACCATGCGCGTGGCCATCGCGTGGGTGGCTCCCAGCGCGCGGGCGATCGGTGCCACCAACTCATCGCCGGATGCCGACACCACCACGACGTCGCGCCCGCACAACTTGTGGGCGGCAATCAGGTCGGCGGCTTCTGCGAACACCAGCGGCGTCACGATGTCGTGCAGGGTCTCGTTGACGATCGACTTGACCTGCTCGACGTCCCACCCCGTGCACATGTTGGTCAGGTGGATGCGCATCCGATCCATCTGATCGTGGTCGGCGCCGGACAACAGATATAGGAACTGGGCGTAGCTGGATTTGAGCACCGCGCGGCGGTTGATCAGGCCCTGATTGAAGAACGGTTTACTGAACGCCAGGGTGCTGGATTTGGCGATGATGGTCTTGTCGAGGTCGAAGAAAGCGGCGGTGCGCGCGGGCGGAACGGAGGTGTCCCGCACTTCCGGTGAAGTTTGCTGATCGGCGGCCGAGTCGGGGACGGTCACCGGCTCAGCATAGGACGGCGTCTGCCCGCGCCGCGAGAACTGCGGATAAAACACCCGCTCAACCGAGGCGCGATCGGCGGCCACAAGCGGCCAGAATCCGCGGCGCCTAGTTCGAAGTCCTGCTTCCTTTTGCAAGCGGATCTTGCGCCCAGGAGCCCTGTCGTGTGTATAGTAAGCGGTACTCGGCTTTGTGCCGAGGGTGCATCAGCCCGACCCCCCGGGGCTGATACACGACGACCCTCGCCTCCTCCCCCCCTGGCGGGGGTCGTCCCTTTTGCCGGGTTCCTCGCACCGAGCGGCAGTCTGGTTTCGAAATCCGCGGCCGTCGGTTTGCGCACAGATCCAACTTTGTCCACAGATCGCGGTTTGCCGCTGGCGCCCCAGGGACGCGGCCGGGCACCGTGAGCGGGTGGCTGCGACAACTGGTGTCACCGGCGTTCTGACGCTGTTGGCCACCCCTACGCTGCGCGACGAAGTGGACCGCGTCGGCGCCGCAGTCGGCGTGCGGGTGGTCCATGCGCGCGACGGCGCGCCGATGAGCCGCAAAGCGTGGTCGGCCGCCGCGGCGGTCGTGCTTGACGCGGCGGCGGCGCGGCGTTGCGTCCGAAGCGCGCTGCCGCGGCGTCCCCACGTCGTCATCCTGACCGGCAGCGAACCGACCCCGGAGACCTGGGCGGCTGCGGTCCGGGTCGGCGCCCAGCACGTCCTGACGCTGCCCGGGCACGAGGATGAGCTGGTCTGCGAGCTCGCCGACGCCAGCGAATCGGTACGCGGCGGCCAGGCTCACGGCCGGGTTGTCGCGGTCATTGGTGGCTGCGGCGGTGCCGGTGCCTCGCTGTTCGCCGCCGCGTTGGCCTACACCGCCGCCGAGCCGCTGCTGCTCGATCTCGATCCGTGGAGCGGAGGCATCGATCTGCTGCTCGGCGGTGAGAACACCGCCGGGTTGCGCTGGCCGGACGTGACGTTGCAGGGCGGGCGGCTGAATTGGGCGGCGGTACGCGACGCGCTGCCGCGACACCGCGGGATCAGCATGCTCTCGGGCACCCGGCGCGACCACGACGTGGAGGCCGGGGCGGTCAACGCCGTCATCGACGCCGGCCGGCGCGGCGGTGCGACCGTCGTGTGCGACCTGCCCCGCCGGTTGACCGACGCCGCGCAAACAGCACTGGATGCCGCCGATCTCGTCGTCGTGGTCAGCCCCTGCGACGTCCGGGCGTGTGCGGCGACCGCGACGATCGCTCCGGTACTCGCCGGCATCAATCCCAACATCGGACTGGTGGTACGGGGTCCGTCGCCCGGCGGGCTGCGGGCCGGCGAGGTCGCCGACATCGCCGGCGTGCCCCTGCTGGCGTCGATGCGCGCCCAGCCGCGGCTTGCCGCGGAACTCGAACACGGCGGCCTGCGGCTGCGTCCGCGATCTGCGCTGGCGACGGCGTCCCGTCGAGTTCTTGCGGTGCTACCGGCGGCCGACAGCGAGGCCCGGGCGGCATGACCGGTTCGCTGATCGACCGGGTGCGCGAGCGGCTGGCCGCAGAATCGGCTCCGCTGCGGCCCACTGCGGTGGCCGACGCGATCCGCGCCGAGTCCGGCGGCGTGCTCGGCGACACCGAGGTGCTGAGCAACCTTCGGATGTTGCAGACGGAGTTGACCGGTGCCGGAATCCTCGAGCCGCTGTTGTGCGCCGACGGCACTACCGACGTGCTGGTCACCGCGCCGGACGCGGTCTGGGTCGACGACGGCAACGGATTGCGGCGCAGTGCGGTCCGGTTCGCCGACGACGCGGAGGTGCGACGTCTGGCGCAACGGCTGGCGTTGGCCGCCGGCCGTCGGCTCGATGACGCGCAACCGTGGGTGGACGGCCAACTGACCGGCGTGGGCGCCGCGAGCGTTGCGGTGCGGCTGCACGCCGTGTTGCCGCCGATCGCTGACGGAGGCACCTGCCTGTCGTTGCGAGTGTTGCGCCCCGCCACTCAGGATCTGGCGGCGCTGACCGCCGCGGGCGCCATCGCGCCGCAAGCCGCCGCGCTGCTCGGTGAAGTCATTGCCGCCCGGTTGGCGTTTCTGGTGACCGGCGGCACCGGAGCCGGCAAGACCACGCTGTTGGCGGCGATGCTCGGCGCGGTGTCGGACCGTGAGCGCATCGTGTGCGTCGAAGATGCCGCCGAGCTGGCGCCCGCGCACCCGCACCTGGTCAAGCTGGTCGCGCGGTGCGCCAACATCGAAGGCGTCGGCGAGGTGACGCTGCGTCAACTGGTCCGGCAGGCGCTGCGCATGCGTCCGGACCGCATCGTGGTCGGAGAGGTCAGAGGCGCCGAGGTGGTCGATCTGCTGGCCGCGCTCAACACCGGCCATGACGGCGGCGCCGGCACCGTCCATGCCAACAGCCCGGGCGAGGTGCCGGCCCGCTTGGAAGCATTGGGCGCGCTCGGTGGCCTGGACCGCGGAGCGCTGCACAGCCAACTCGCCGCGGCAGTCCAGGTACTGGTCCATGTGGCTCGCGGTGGTGCCGCAGGCCGCCGGCTCAGCGAAATCGCGGTGCTGCGCCGAACCGACGGGCAGGTTCGCGCGGTCACCGTCTGGCACGTCGATCGCGGGTTCACCGACGCAGCCACCGACCTGCGTCGGCTGCTGCAGAGCAGGGCAGCGAGGTGACCGGCCCCGTACTCGCCGCGTTGGGATTGTCGCTGGCGGTCTCGGTAACGCCGTCGTCGCCGCGGCGGCGGCTCGCGCCGGGGCCTGCACGCTCACGCAAGTCGCGGACGGTGGCCGCGTGGTCTGGGGTGTGTGCCGCGGCTGCCGTCGCCTTGGTGCTGGCGCCGACTACGGTTCTCGCCGCCGCGGTGTTGGCCGCGACGCTGGGCCTGCGATACCGGCGTCGCCGCCGCAGCCGCGTCGGCCTGCGGGAGAGTCGGGCATTGGACACCGCGATCGATGTGTTGGTCGGCGAGCTGCGGGTCGGTGCCCACCCGGTTCGCGCGTTCGCCGTCGCGGCCGACGAAACCGGCGGGACGGTCGCGGCCTGCTGCCGCTCGGTGGCGGCACGCGCCCGGCTGGGCGCCGACGTGGTTGCCGGCCTGCGCAGCGTGGCGGCGGACTCGGCACTGCCTGCGCAGTGGGAGCGGATAGCGGCCTGTTGGCAGCTGGCCACTGATCACGGTCTGGCCATGTCCACCCTGATGCGCGCCGCTCAACGCGACATCGCCGAGCGGCAGCGGTTCTCGGCGCAAGTCACCGCGGCGATGGCCGGGGCTCGCGCCACCTCGGCCATCCTGGCCGGCTTGCCGCTGCTTTCGGTGCTGCTCGGCCAGCTGATCGGAGCGCAGCCGGTGAAGTTCTTGTTGGGCGGCCATGCGGGTGGCTGGCTGCTGGTGGTCGGAGTGACGCTGGCGTGTGCCGGCCTGCTGTGGTCAGACCACATCACTGATCGGGTGACGCGATGATGACGCCGGCGATCCTCTTGGCGGCGGCGCTGCTGTGTGGTGTCGCGCCGTCGACGGTCCGGGCGCGGGCCGGGGCGACGGACTGCACCCGCCGCGGTGCGCGGCTGTCGCCGCGCCGAACCGACCCGTTGGCGGTCGCATCGAGTTTGGATGTGCTGGCGGTATGTCTGGTCTCGGGCATGGCGGTCTCCACCGCCGCGGCGATCACCGCGCCGTCCGCGCCGCCGGCACTGGCCCGGGTGTTGCGGCGCGCCGCCGACCTGCTCACGCTGGGCGCCGACCCGACCGTTGCATGGTCGGCGCCGCCGGACATGCCGGCCGGGTCGATCGGCGCACAGACCGACGCGTTGTTGCGATTGGCGCGGCGGTCGGCATCCTCTGGTGCGGCGCTCGCCGAGGGCATGTCGGACCTGGCCGCCCAGTGTCGCCAGGAGGCTGCGCACACCGCGACCGCCGCCGCCGAGCGCGCGGCAGTGCTGATCGCCGGCCCGCTCGGAATGTGCTTCCTGCCGGCATTCGTATGTCTGGGCATCGTCCCGGTGGTAGCCGGACTGGCCGGTGACGTCCTGCAGTCGGGGCTGCTGTGAGCTCCAACAGCCGCATCGCGGGCGAACGAGAAGGGGAAAATGAGGGGAGTCAACGTGTTTCGGCGACTACAAGTGCGGTTGACCCTATTGGCGACCGACGACTCAGGTATGTCTACCGTCGAGTACGCGATCGGGACGATCGCAGCGGCGGCATTCGGTGCGATCCTGTACACCGTCGTCACCGGCGATTCCATCGTCGCGGCGCTCACCAACGTCATCGGGCGGGCCTTGAACACCAAGGTGTAGTCAGTCGTGTCCGCTCAACCGCCGGCGCCAGCACCGTCGAGGCGGCGCTGGCCCTCGCCACGCTGGTCGCGGTGCTGGTGCTTTGCGTCGCCGGTATCACCGCGGTGTCGATGCAGGTGCGCTGCGTGGACGCGGCTCGGGAGGCTGCCCGGCTCGCCGCGCGCGGCGACGAGCGCTCGGCGGTCGATGTCGCGCGGCATCTCGCGCCCGGCGGAGCGGCGGTGCAGGTGCGCCGCGACGGCGAGTTCATCGTCGCGACGGTCTTCGCCCGCTCACCCCTGCTACCGGCACTGGCTATCGGCGCCACCAGCGTCTCGGCAGTGGAGCAGCGATGAGCGCGGCTCGGCCACCGTCGCCGCCGCCGCGATGGTCGCGGTGCTGCTGAGTATCACGTGCGGGGGCGCCTATCTGGGTTCGGCCGTGGTGGCGCGGCATCGTGCCCAGGCCGCGGCGGACCTGGCCGCCCTGGCCGGCGCCGCGCGGCTACCCGCCGGCGCGGACACCGCGTGCGGGCGGGCGAGCGCGGTGGCCCATGAGTTGCGGATCAGCGACATCGACTGCACAGTGCACGGCCTGGACGTCGTCGTCACGGTCGAGCTTGCCGTCCCGCTCGGCGGATGGAGCAGGGCGCACGCCGCCGCCCGCGCCGGCCCAAACTAGCTAGCCGGTGTCGGTCGTGGACAGGCCTGCTTCGGCGAGTTCTGCATCGGTGGGTAGCCGCAGCGAGATGAGTCCGGCGAAAGCCTTCTCATCGAGTTCGACCTGGGTGCAGGTGACGTGTACCGGCACCCAGGTGTCGCCGTAGCCGGGCATCCGCAACACCATGGTCGTGGCGCCGTCGGCGAATTCGGCGGTCATCGCTGCCAACTTTGGCTCGTCGGCGGGATGTACCCGCGGCGCATTTCGTGCGCTGCGCCGCCAGTCGTAGAACGGGCACGGCTCGTCGAGCCATTTGAGTAGCGTCCAGTTGTTGAGATCGACCAGCGCCCGGTGTACTCCCGGCTGAGCCAGTCCGCGCAGAATCCGTTGTGCCAGCCGGTCGGGTGGATCCACCGGAGCGGCCGGGTCGGCGCGCCAATTCATCCCGCGCCCGATCAGATGGTCGCGGCCGTCCGGTCCGGGCTCTAGTGCGCTGCGCGCGACGAAACTCACCCTGATCGGGTTGCCCTGCCAGTCGGTGCCGTCCCAGGTAGACCACAGCGTCTGGTTGGGTTCGGCTTTGATGGCGAGCGCGAGCACCTTGCTTTCGTTGTGTTTGATGCTGCGCGATGGCCAGTTCTCGGCAAACGCGCGGCCTTCCGTTTCCTCGACGTCGGGGTTTTTGCCGCTGTTAAGCAGCGACTCACGCGTGTCGACGGCCACGCCAGTGGTCAGGTCCCACTTCATCGGACCCGGCAGCGGCCGCTCGGGCGGTTCGACGGTGGCCGGTCCACTCCAGACATGCACGCCATGCATCCGGCCGTCCGACATCAACACCGGCTCGGTCCGGATTACCCTGTCGCTCTTGGGCGTAATGCTGACCAGGCTTTGGCCGGTCTTCATCGACTCGGCGATCGCCGACCGGATTGCGGCAAGGTGGGGATTGCGTCGCAGAAACGCAGTGACCGGGACGAGATTGCGCTGCTGACGGCCGAGCGCGACCACGGCTGGTTCTTTGCCCAGCGTCTCCACCAGCAGCCAGTCGTGGGCCATGACCACACTTTACCGACGAGTAACGACGCGTTAGCTCGTTTTGGTGCCACCGGTGTAGTCCTGACTTGACTTCTGTCAAAACGCATGTGCGCTCGCGATGTTGGTCAATAACTTGCACGCGAGTAAGCAGCCGGGTTATTTTGCTGCTGCGCCCCTTGGGCATGAGAACGGCTCGCGTAGTCCGGCCGTTCGTTGCGCCGCTCGTCACGATTCGGCACGCCCGCCTTCTTCAGCAGCGAGGAAGCGCTTTCGCGCGACGAAGTGTGGAGGTCGACCGTCGAGGGGTCGGTCGTCAGCCATGCCTCAGGATGAACCGTCAGCCACCTCAGCAAGCACCAAGCGCAACACCCGCACAGCACCCGCCTTGTCCAGCGGTTGGTTACCGCTGCCGCATTTCGGCGACTGCACGCACGACGGGCATCCCCGCGTGCATTCGCACGCTTCGATAGCCGCGGCGGTGGCGCCCAGCCACGCGCTGGCCTGGCGGAATCCACGCTCGGCGAACCCGGCCCCGCCGGGATAGCCGTCGTAGACGAATACGCTGGGCAGCCGGTCGGACTCGGGGCCAACCGCGGTCGACAGACCGCCGATGTCGCCGCGATCGCAGCTGGCCACCAGCGGCAGCAAGCCGATCGCCGCGTGCTCGGCGGCATGCAGCGATCCGGGGAGCTGTAACGCGTCGATCCCGTTGCGATCCAACGCGTCCGGCGTGATCGTGTACATCGCGGCAGTCGTGCTCAAGGTTTGTGTCGGCATTTCCAGTTCGACGAAATCGATTACCTCCCCGGACAGTCGGCGACGCAGATAGCCGACGACCCGACTGGTGACCGTGACCGGGACCAGCCCCAGCGTGACCGGACCGAACGCCGCCCGTTCGCCTGTCCCCGTGACGGCGATGTCGGTGAGTTCCCGTGCGAATGTGGTGTATCCGGGATCGGCGGCATGGACGAATGCCATGCCCTCCTCGAAGTCGAGCGAATCGACCACATACGTCTCGCCTTGGTGGAGGTATACCGCTCCCGGGTGTACCGAGGCGGGGGCCTGGCCGACACCCGCGGTGCCCAGCAACCGTCCGGTTTCGGCCTCGACGATCACGATCTGGCCGCCCGTCGGCCCGCGGATGTCCACGGCCGGATGCGGGTCGACGCCCGGCGCCGGATAGTACTTGCCCGACCGCCGTCGCAGCAGCCCGTCGTCAGCCAGCTTGCCGGCGAGCGCTTCGGCGCTCAACGCCCGGATCTCGGCATCCTCGAGTGGCAACTCGGTTGCCGCACAGAGTAGTTGAGGCCCGAGAAGGTAGGGGTTGGCCGGATCGATCACGACACGCTCGATCGGCTTGTCCAAGAGCGCCGCGGGGTGGTGGACCAGATAGGTGTCCAGTGGATCGTCGCGGGCGACCAGCACGATCAGCGCGCCCTGACCGCGTCGTCCGGACCTGCCGGCCTGCTGCCAAAACGAGGTGACCGTCCCGGGAAAGCCGGCCAGCACCACAGCGTCCAGCCCGGCGATATCCACGCCCAGCTCCAGTGCATTGGTGGTGGCCAGGCCGCGCAGTTGCCCGTCGGCCAGCGCGTGCTCCAGTGCGCTACGGTCCTCGGGCAGATAACCCGCGCGGTAGGAGGCCACCTTCTCGGCCAGTTCGGGAGCGATGTCGTCCAGCCGGGCGCGGGCGGCCATCGCCGTCAATTCCGCGCCGCGGCGTGACCGGACAAAGGTCAGGGTGCGCGCGCCTTCAGCGATCAGATCGGCCATCAATCGCGCCGCCTCGGCGCCGGCGGACCGCCGCACCGGGGCGCCGTTCTCGCCGACGAGATCGGCGCGCAAGGCCGGCTCCCACAACGCCACCGTGCGTGCGCCCTGCGGCGAGCCGTCTTCGGTGACTTCGGCCACCGGCCGGCCGATGAGCTCAGCGGCCGTCGTGCCGGGCGATGCCGTCGTCGCGCTGGCGAAAATCACGGTCGGTGCGCCCGAATAGCGGTCGCACAGCCGCAACAGCCGGCGCAGCACCATCGCCACATTCGAACCGAAAACACCCCGGTAGTAATGACATTCATCGACCACCAGATAGCGAAGGCGGCGCAGAAACACCGCCCACCGGGCATGGTTGCGCAGCATGGCCAGGTGCACCATGTCTGGGTTGGAGAACAACCATCGAGAACGCTCCCGCGCGAAGCGCCGCACCTCCACCGGGCTGTCGCCGTCATAGGCGGTGGGCGCGACGTCGTGCAGCTGCGGGATGGCCGCGGTGAGGGCATGCGCGGTGCGCAACTGGTCGTGGCCTAGCGCTTTGGTCGGCGACAGGTACAGCACCCGGGCATGTCGGTCGGTTGCCAGCGCATTGAGAATCGGAAGTTGATAGGCCAGTGATTTTCCCGACGCGGTGCCGGTGCTGACCACAACGTGGCGACCGGCGTGGGCGAACTCGGCGGCCTCGAATTGGTGTGACCACGGCGCGCTGATGCCGCGGTCGGTGAATGCGCGCACCACTTCCGGTTCGGCCCACTGGGGCCAGGCATACGGCCGGCCTTCGCGCGGCGGCAGTTCGGCGACATGCCGCAGCGGGTTCTCGCCCGGGTCGGCGCCGGCCACCGCAACGGCAAGTAATTCACTGCCGAATGTCACCACTGCGCACCTCTTCAAGCCGGTTTCCCTCTGAATTGTTCACCGACTTGTTGCTCAATTGATCACCGGAGGCTGTCGCGGACGCGACGAACGTGATTGACTAATGCACGGTCGCAGCTTCTGTGTTCGTGTCAAACTTTCGCAGGATCGACGTTGCGGCCGCGGTTCCTGCGAGGTTTTAGCTCGGGTGAAGTTCCGGCAACTCCGCGAGGTATGGCGGTCACAGCGGGCCCGGGGCGCCGGAAGGCGGTGCACCGCACCCGAGTAGTAAAGGAAAGATCGAGAAATGCCACAGGGAACTGTGAAGTGGTTCAACGCGGAGAAGGGGTTTGGCTTCATCGCCCCCGAGGACGGTTCGGCCGACGTGTTTGTCCACTACACGGAGATTCAGGGTTCGGGCTTCCGCACCCTTGAGGAGAACCAGCGAGTCGAGTTCGAGGTTGGCCAGAGCCCCAAGGGTCCCCAGGCCACCGGCGTCCGCTCCATCTGAGCAACTCCTGACCAAACCCCCCGCGCTCGCCCTCCAACGGGGCCGGCCGGGGGGTTTCGGTTGTCTAGGGTGGCGGCGCCCGAATACGACGCGAGCGCCACGCTCGTCGTATGCAGGACGGACATTGCGGGGCGTGACCTACTGTCGGTGACGTGAGCCAGCTGTCCTTCTTTTCCGCTGAGTCGGTGCCGCCCGCGGTCACCGATCTCACTGGGCTGTTGGCAGCGCCCGGACAGATAGTGAGTGTCGGGAGCGGCGCCCGGCTGTCGGTGGTCGTCGATGACCTCTGGCGCGCCGAGGCGCTGGCCGAGATGATCGACGGCGCCGGCTTGGCGTCGCAGCTCACCCGGACCGAGGAGGACACCCCGCTGGTGCGCACCGCGGTGGACGCACGGCTGCGTGCGATCGCCGCGGAGTGGACCCGCGGCGCGGTCAAAACGGTGCCTCCGCTGTGGCTGCCCGGACCGCGGGAGCTGCGGGCCTGGACGCTGGCGGCGGGCAGCCCGGAGGCCGATCGTTATCTGCTGGGACTCGACCCGCATGCCCCCGACACACATTCGCCGCTGGCGTCGGCGTTGATGCGGGTCGGGATCGCGCCCACCTTGATCGGTACGCGAGGCAATCGCCCCGCCCTGCGGATCAGCGGCCGACGCCGGCTATCGCGCCTGGTAGAAAATGTGGGAGAACCACCCGATGCTGTCGAGGCCAAGGCAAGCTGGCCGCGGGTTTAGCAGCGATCGGGAGGGCTATTTAGGGGGGTCAGTTTGCGTCGGCTCGTTCCGGGTGTCACATTGTCAGTTGTCCACAGGCTCGGGGGAGACCGGCGACGATGCCGGTACCGGCCGATTTGAGGGGCGGAACCGGCTCGGGAGCGGAAAAAGGGCCCAGGGCCAAAAAGAGAGTGAGCGTAAGCGCAGTTGGCTAACGGCGACAGCGGCACCCCGTTAAACAGGGGAAATGGCAGCGCGCGGCGACTCGTTATCGTCGAGTCGCCGACCAAGGCGCGCAAATTGGCCGGCTACCTGGGCTCCAACTACGTTGTCGAGTCGTCGCGAGGGCACATCCGCGACCTGCCGCGCAATGCCGCCGATGTCCCCGCGAAATACAAATCGGAGCCGTGGGCGCGGCTCGGGGTCAACGTCGACGCTGACTTCGAACCGCTCTACATCATCAGTCCCGAGAAGAAGAGCACGGTCAGCGAGCTCAAGGGCCTGCTCAAGAACGTCGACGAACTCTATCTGGCCACTGATGGTGACCGTGAAGGCGAAGCCATCGCCTGGCATCTGCTGGAGACTCTGAAACCCAACATCCCGGTCAAGCGGATGGTTTTCCACGAGATCACCGAACCGGCGATCCGTGCCGCCGCCGAACACCCCCGCGACCTGGACATCGATCTGGTCGACGCCCAGGAGACCCGGCGCATCCTGGACCGGCTGTACGGGTATGAAGTCAGCCCGGTGTTGTGGAAGAAGGTCGCGCCCAAACTGTCCGCGGGCCGGGTGCAGTCGGTGGCCACCCGCATCATCGTGGCGCGCGAACGCGAGCGGATGGCGTTTCGCAGCGCCGCCTACTGGGACGTGGTCGCCGAACTGGACGCCAGCGTCTCCGACCCCAAAGCCTCTCCGCCCACCTTCAGCGCCCGGCTGACCAGTGTCGACGGCCTGCGGGTGGCCACCGGCCGGGACTTCGACTCGCTGGGCGCCGTACGTAAGCCCGATGAGGTCATAGTGCTCGACGAAGCCCGTGCCGGTGTGCTGGCCGACGGGTTGCGCGGCTCGCAGCTGTCGGTGGCGTCGGTAGAGGAAAAGCCCTACACCCGCAAGCCGTACCCACCGTTCATGACGTCGACGCTGCAGCAGGAGGCTGGGCGCAAGCTGCGGTTCTCCTCGGAACGCACGATGCGCATCGCGCAGCGACTCTACGAGAACGGCTACATCACTTATATGCGCACCGACTCCACGACGCTCTCGGAGTCGGCGATCAACGCCGCGCGCACTCAGGCCCGTCAGCTCTACGGCGAGGAGTACGTCTACCCCTCGCCGCGCCAGTACACCCGCAAGGTGAAAAACGCCCAGGAAGCCCACGAGGCGATCCGGCCGGCCGGTGAGACGTTCGCGACGCCGGACGCGGTGCGCCGTGACGGCGTCGGTGATGATGAGTTCCGGCTCTACGAGCTGATCTGGCAGCGCACGGTCGCCTCGCAGATGGCCGATGCTCGCGGCACCACGCTGAGCCTGCGGATCGCCGGTGCCTCGGGTGAGCAGCAGGTGGTGTTCTCGGCCAGCGGACGCACTCTGACCTTCCCGGGCTTCCTCAAGGCCTATGTGGAAACCGTCGACGAGCTGGCCGGCGGTGAGGCCGACGACGCCGAGCGCCGGCTGCCGCAGCTGAGCGAGGGGCAACGGGTCGACGCCACCGAGCTGACCCCCGACGGCCACGCCACCAACCCGCCCGCCCGCTACACCGAGGCGTCACTGGTCAAGGCGCTCGAAGAGCTGGGTATCGGCCGTCCGTCGACGTACTCCTCGATCATCAAAACCATTCAGGACCGCGGCTACGTGTACAAGAAGGGCAGCGCCCTGGTGCCGTCGTGGGTGGCGTTCGCCGTGATCGGTTTGTTGGAACAGCATTTCGGCCGTTTGGTCGATTACGGTTTCACCGCGGCGATGGAAGACGAGCTCGACGCGATTGCATCCGGCAACGAGAGCCGCACCACCTGGCTCAGCCACTTCTACTTCGGTGGTGACCACGGTGTGCCCGACTCGGTGGCCCGCTCTGGCGGCCTGAAGAAGCTTGTCGGTGTCAACTTGGAGGGCATCGATGCCCGAGAAGTCAACTCCATCAAGGTGTTCGATGATGCACAGGGACGCCCCATCTACGTGCGGGTCGGCAAGAACGGGCCCTATCTGGAGCGCATGGTGGCCGGTGACGACGGCGAACCCGCTCCGCAGCGGGCCAACCTCAACGACACGCTCACGCCCGACGAGTTGACTCTCGACGTGGCCGAGGAGCTTTTCGCCACACCGCAAGAGGGCCGGCCACTTGGGGTGGATCCGCAGACCGGTCACGAGATCGTCGCCAAAGACGGTCGCTACGGCCCCTACGTCACCGAGATTCTTCCCCCACCACCGGATGACGACGATGGCGCGCCGGCCAAGAAGGGCAAAAAGCCCACCGGCCCCAAGCCCCGCACCGGTTCGCTGCTGCGGAGCATGAATTTGCAGACCGTCACGCTCGACGATGCGCTGAAGCTGCTGTCGCTGCCCCGGGTAGTCGGTGTGGATCCCCAATCCGGTGAGGAGATCACCGCGCAGAACGGACGCTATGGTCCATATCTGAAGCGCGGCACCGATTCTCGCTCGCTGGCCACCGAGGACCAGATCTTCGAGATTACGCTCGACGAAGCGCTGAAGATCTACGCCGAGCCCAAACGCCGCGGCCGCCAAGGCGCTGCCGCGCCGCCGCTGCGTGAGCTGGGCACCGATCCGGCGTCCGGCAAGCCGATGGTTATCAAGGACGGCCGGTTCGGGCCGTACGTCACCGACGGCGAGACCAACGCGAGTCTGCGCAAAGGCGATGACGTGTTGTCGATCACCGACGACCGTGCCGCCGAACTGCTGGCCGACCGGCGAGCGCGCGGCCCGGTCAAGCGGACCACCAAGCGAGGTGCCCGCAAGGCGCCGGCAAAGAAGAAAACCGCCAAGCGCGGCTAGCTGCCGACCCCGCTGGAAACCTCTTCGGGTGCAGCGAGATTCAACGGCCGGGCCAGCTGAGTGGGCGCGGAGCGGCCGCGCAGCGAGACAACTTCGCCAACGTCCCAGCACAGGGCTTCCGCGTCGAGGGCGCCGCTGACCGCGATCGCCGAGGCCAGCACGTGGCCCTCCTCGAGCTTGGCCAACTCGGTCAACCGCGCGGCCTCGTTGACCGGGTCGCCGATCACCGTGTATTCGAACCTCGCCTGCGCGCCGATATGGCCGGCGATGGCACGGCCGGCCGAGACGCCGATGCCGAACTCCAAAGTGCCCAGCACCGGCAGGAGTTCGTCGTGCAGCTCACGCGCGGCCGCCAGCGCGCCACCCGACGAGTCCGGGTGTTCGATGGGCGCGCCGAAGATCGCCAGCGCGGCGTCGCCCTGGAATTTGTTGACGAAACCGCCGTGCCGGCCCACGGTGTCGACCACCACCCGGAAGAACTCGTTGAGCAGGCTGACCACCTCGGCGGGCGGTCGCGTCGCCGCGAGCTGAGTCGAGCCGACCATGTCCACGAACAACACCGCGACATCGCGCTCCTGGCCACCTAATTCGGTGCCGCGCTCCAGCGCGCGCCGTGCCACGTCTTCGCCCACATAGCGGCCGAACAGGTCACGCAGTCGTTGCCGTTCAGCCAAGTCGCGCACCATGTCGTTGAAGCCGGCCTGCAGCAGGCCCAACTCGCTGGCGTCGTAGATCTGCATGTGCGCGTTGTAATTACCGCGCTGCACCTCGCCGAGCGCCCAGCGCAGCTGACGTAGTGGATCGGCGATCGACATGGCGACCAGCAGCGTGCCGAATAACCCAATCCCCAGCGCCGCCAACGCCAGCAACAGGATCGGGTTGAACAGCTTTTCCGGCGGCGCGTGCAAAAACGACGCCTTGTCGGCCACCACCGCCAGCACGATCGCCAGTAGCGGCACCGCGGTGGACAGTGTCCAGGCCAGCATCTGTCGCCCGATGACACCCGATGCTCGGATGTTTTCCGGCAGCCCGCCGCGCAGTGCGGCGACCGCCACCGGTCGCAGTACCCGCTCGGACTGCAGGTAGCCGATGATCGCGGTGGCCGCGGCGCCCAGAGCCACGGCGACACCCACCACCGGCGCCAGGTGACTGGTTTCGCGCCAGCTGGCGATGATGAAGACCGTGCCGCCGATCGACCAGTAGCCCAGGGTGATCAGCGTGCGGTAGAACGGCATCCGCAGCGCCCGGCTGCGGGCCACCTCGGTGGCTGCGGGGTCGGTGTCCGCGAGCAGGCCGTCGCGGCGCTGCCAGCGGAACACCGGCACCAGCAACCGGAAGCTCAGCATTGACCCGCACCCGAACAACACCACCAGCGCCGCCGCGAACGACGCGAGGTTGACGCCCGGCAGGTCCTGCAGTTGGATGCGGTCTTCGGGCGGCAATCCGTAGCGCAGGAAGCCGAACACGAGCAAGGCGCCGATGATGTCGGCCTGCAGAACGCTCAACAAGAACACCGGCCACGGGGTGCGCACCACCCACTGGAGGAATCCACTGATCCGCCCAGGCAGTGCGGTCGCGGTGCTCACCAGCCCACCGTATCGGTCGGTGGGGACCAAAAAATAGCGAAAAACGCCGGTGTGCGGCCGCCGGCAGGATCACTGTGTCAGCACTGACCACTACTGTTGCCCGTGATGTCCGGTGTATTTGCGCGGCTGGTGGGCCAAGAGTCGGTGGAAGCGGAGCTGGTCGCCGCTGCGCAAGCGGCCCGCGGTGATTCGGCTCACAGCGCCACTCTTGAAGGCGCGATGACACACGCCTGGCTGATCACTGGTCCACCTGGTTCTGGTCGCTCGGTCGCGGCGTTGTGTTTCGCGGCGGCGTTGCAGTGCACCGCTGCGGAGTTGCCCGGCTGCGGGCAGTGTCGTGCGTGCACGACGACGATGGCAGGGACCCACGCCGACGTGCGCCGGGTCATCCCCGAAGGGTTGTCCATCGGTGTGGACGACATGCGGGCCATCGTGCAGGTTGCCTCGCGGCGGCCCAGCACCGGGCGCTGGCAGATCGTGTTGATCGAGGACGCCGACCGGCTCACCGAAGGCGCGGCCAACGCCCTGCTCAAAGTTGTCGAGGAGCCACCGCCGTCGACGGTGTTCGTGTTGTGCGCACCCTCGGTGGACCCCGAGGACATCGCGGTCACGCTGCGGTCGCGATGCCGGCATATTGCGCTGGTGACTCCATCGGCGGCTGCGATCGCCCAGGTGCTGGTCGACAGCGACGGGCTGGCGGCCGACACGGCGGGCTGGGCGGCGTCGGTCAGCGGCGGACACGTCGGCCGGGCACGGCGGTTGGCCATCGACCCCGACGCGCGTGAGCGCCGGCAGCGGGCGCTGAGTTTGGCCCGCGACGCGGCCACGCCGTCGCGGGCTTACGCCGCCGCGGAGGAACTGGTGGCCGCGGCCGAGGCCGAAGCAAAGGTGCTGACCGCCGAACGTGACGAGGCTGAAGCTGAAGAACTTCGAACCGCACTGGGCGCCGGCGGCACCGGCAAAGGGACCGCTGGTGCGCTGCGTGGAGCGACTGGCGCGATCAAAGAGCTTGAGCGACGGCAGAAGTCGCGGCAGACGCGGGCGTCGCGGGATGCGCTGGACCGGGCGCTGATCGACCTGGCGACCTACTTCCGCGATGCGCTGTTGGTGGCCGCCGGGGCCGGCGAGGTGCGGGCGAACCATCCGGACATGGCCGAGCGGGTAAGCGCGATGGCCGCGCACGCGCCGTCCGAGCAGCTGCTGCGCTGCATCGAAGCGGTGCTGGAGTGTCGCGAAGCGCTCGCGATCAACGTCAAGCCCAAATTCGCCGTCGACGCCATGGTCGCGACCATCGGTCAGGCCCTGCGCTGACTTGGGCAGGCCAGCCGGCCTGCCGTAGACTCGTGCCGCCCGGCAGGGTACGCCACCTTAGCTCAGTCGGCAGAGCGGCTCACTCGTAATGAGCAGGTCAGGAGTTCGATTCTCCTAGGTGGCTCCGCATTTTCGCCGAACGTGCGTGTCCCCGGTCGACACGCCGCAGTAATCCTCGGGGCTGCGCACGCTCGCGAGCCAAAGGGTTACCGCGGCACCACATAGCCGACCGGCCCGGCCGCGATGCACACCGCCAGTGCTGCGGTGTCGGCTCGCACAGCGATCGCATTGCCGGCGCCGGGCAGCCGTACGTAGACGCGGTTGAGCCCGGGACGGACCGGAACCTTGACGTGCGGCCCCTCCGAGAGCGACATCGTCATCGAGCCGTCGCTGTTGGCCAGGTAGTTGATCTCGGCGGTCCAGTCCGCCGGCAACAGCGGGCCGTCGAGCGGAAGCGTCACCGGGTGGTCGGGCTGCACGAAGTACCCGCACTGCGGCGCCGGGCCCGGCGCGATCGTGCGGATCCAGGCCACCCGCGCGTCGACCATTCGCCCGGAGCTATCCAATGCTCGCAGTTGTGTTGTGGCCGTGGCGAATTCCGGTCGATCCGACAGCAGCGCGAACATGTGGCTGGCCAGGTTCTCCGGCCAGGCCACCCGTTGCAGCACCAGCGGGTCGACTTCCTGGTCCAGTAGCGGCGCAGCCGAGGACGCATGAGCGGAGGCCAAACCCCGACGCGCGTTCTGCAGGTAGGGCTGCGCGGGGTTGTCCCGCCACGAGGTCATAAACGTCGCGGTCGAATACCAGCTGCTGGCAACGAACAGCACGGCCAACCCCGTCGTCACCAGGGTGCGGGGCGTCGACGCGTCCAGCCACCGCGATGACGTGCGGTTCGGCGCGCAGAACCCGACCGCGGCCAGCAGCGCCAGCACGACGACCAGGTCGGGGAAATACCGCAAGGTCTGGGCCAATTCCAGCGCGGTGAACCGCGACGAGCGCATGAGATAGATCGGCACCTGGCAGGCCACGACGTATGCGGCCGCGGTCAGCCACACCGGTGCAATGTGGCGTTTGCGGATCAGCGTGATCGCCAGCACCGCGGCCAGCACCAGCCAGCCGAGTATTCGCACAGTCGGCGGCGGAACGGCCCACGGCGAGGCCGGCGCCCAGCGGTCCCAGGCCCACGGCCCGCCGGCCAGCCCGGGCACGATGCCGTGCGACACCGAGCGACGCAGCAAGTCCCACGTCATCGCCAGGTCGGTGCTCCACCGCTGCTGGTCCACCACGATCAGGTAGACCACGATCCAGGCGGCGGTCAGCGCCAACGACGCGGTCCACAACCGAACGCCGGCGCGCCACACCGTGCTCAGCGCGCCTCGATCACCCTGCACGTAGCACAGCAGCGCGGTGACCGCGAACGCGACGAACGGGATCACCGCGGCCTTCTCGAAAAACAGCAGGCCGCCGAGGTAAACCAGCGCACCGGTCACCGCGTAGCGCTGGTTGCCGGTGCGCACCAGCAAGATCGCGTCGCCGCACACCCAGGCCAGCGCCGCCAGCATCGGCAGCGAATTCAGCGCCGCGGCCCACCAGGCGAAACCAGGCAGGCCCAGCGGTGTGAACAGCGCGAACGTCAGCGGGATCAGCAGCACCGGCCGCCACCCCAGAATCACGTGCAGCGCCCGCAACAACGCCAGCGAGGCCAGCAGTTGCAACACCACCAGGCTGATCGCGGGCCCGGCCCAGTTCAGCGGCGCCAGCCGGGTGACGGCGCCGGCAACCAAATACGCGGCGGGCATGACGTGGCCGTCGTGGTCGTCGAACAGGTAGCCCGCCGACAGCAGGTTGTGGGTGCCGGCCCGGCCGACCAGGATCAGGTCGTCCCAATAGAAGTAGCCCCGAAACGCCACTACACCCCGTATCACCAGTTGCACCGCGACCAGCGCGACGGCGACCGCGGCGACCCGGGAAGCCCGTCGGTATGGTGGGCCGGTGCACGCACTGGTCACCGGGGCAGCCGGTTTCATCGGGTCGACGCTAGTCGACCGTTTGATCGCCGATCAGCACACAGTGGTGGGCCTGGACAACTTCGCCAGCGGTCGCGCGACCAACCTCGAGCATCTGGCCGATACGTCCGAGTTCGTCTTCGTCGAGGCGGATATCGTCACCGCGGACCTGCACGCGATTCTCGAGGAGCACCGGCCGGAGGTGGTGTTTCACCTGGCCGCTCAGATCGACGTGCGGCACTCGGTGGCCGACCCGCAGTTCGACACCGAAGTCAATGTCGTCGGCACGGTCCGGCTGGCCGAGGCGGCACGCTGTGCGGGGGTGCGCAAGGTTGTGCATACCTCGTCGGGCGGCTCCATTTACGGCATTCCGCCGACGTATCCGACCGCTGAGACGGTACCGACCGATCCGGCGTCACCGTATGCCGCGGGCAAGGTGGCCGGAGAGATCTACCTCAATACGTTCCGGCATCTCTACGGCCTGGAGTGCTCGCATATCGCACCGGCCAATGTCTATGGCCCGCGCCAGGATCCGCACGGCGAGGCTGGTGTGGTGGCGATCTTCGCGCAGGCGCTGCTGGCCGGTAAGCCCACCAAGGTATTCGGTGACGGCAGCAACACCCGTGACTACGTGTACGTCGACGATGTTGTGGAGGCGTTCGTCAGGGCCGCCGGCCTCGCAGGCGGTGGACAGCGGTTCAACATCGGCACCGGCGTGGAAACCTCCGACCGCCAACTACATTCAGCGGTGGCGGCCGCCGTCGGCGCACCCGACGATCCAGAGTTTCATCCACCTCGGCTGGGTGACCTCAAGCGGTCGTGTCTCGATATCGGTTTGGCGAAGCGCGTTTTCGACTGGCACCCGCAGGTTCAGTTGGACGACGGTGTGCGCCGCACCGTGGAGTACTTTCGGAGGCTGCACACCGGCTAGCGCTGGTCGGGTAGCTGTGCGCCCTCCAGCGCGATGGCGCGAGCCAGTCGGGTGTAGCGCAGTTCGAGGTCCTTGAACCGCAGGTATGCGCTCAACGTCGTGAAAACGAACGCGATGATCAACCCGTACAGCATCAGGTCGGCACCGCGGGCCACCCCCAGCCAGTGCGCCACCACCGTGGTGTCGTTGGGCCGCAAAATCGCGTAGCCGGCGGCGAAGACGAACAGTACGTAGCCCACCTTGACCCAGGCCCGCGACTGCGCGCTGCGCCGGGAGCGCAACAGATAGATCAGCAAGGCAATGATCGAAAAGATCAGCAGCAGCTGGATCCAGTTCACCGCGGCGTCCTTCCTCGCAGAAATCCGTCGAAGATGATGTTCACGCCGTTCAGCAGTGGCTGCCCCTTGGACTTGGAGTAGTCGGTGTAGAGCACCTCGACCGGCTCTTCGGTTACCCGCCAATGGTTTTCGCTGATCAACATGACGAACTCGGTGGCGTGACTCATTCCGCTCATCGTGATGTCCAAGCCGTCGGCAACGGTCTTGTTGAACACCCGAAGGCCGTTGTTGGTGTCGGTCAGGCCCAGACGCCGGCCGCGCGGGCTCAGCCACACGGCGGTGCGCAGCACGATGCGCTTGAGCAACGGTGGCCGGCTGACCCCTGGCCCGAACCGGGTTCCGATCACAATGTCGACGTCGCCGCGGCCCAGTCTCTCGACCATCGTCACGACGTCTTTGATGCGATGCTGACCGTCGCCGTCGAATGTCACGAAGACCTGCGCGCCGGCTTGGCCGCGGGCGTATTCGACACCGGTCTGGATGGCCGCGCCCTGGCCCAGGTTCACCGGGTGGCGTACCAGGTGAGCCCCGGCCCGCAACGCCTTTTCACCGGTGCCGTCGTGGCTGCCGTCGTCCACGCAGACGACGTGATCGAAGACCGAGCGGACATCGGCGACGACCTCGCCGATGACGGTGGCTTCGTTGAAGGCGGGAACGACGATCCACACATCGGGATAACCCATTTCGAGTCCACAAGTTACCCCAGATCAGCCGACGGGACGCGCTAGCGCGGCCAGATGCACCCCGATACCCACCAGCGGCCCGCACATCAGGCCCACAATGGTGCGGGTCTCCAGCGGCAGCGGCAACAGCAGCAACAACGTCGCCGCCAGCGTCGCGCCCACCCAACCCAGCGCATACGCCCGATGCAGCGCCGCCGCGACGGCGGCCGCACCGGTGAGCGTCAGCAGGGCGATCGCCACCGCCGCGGCTGTCAACCAGGCCAGGAGCGCGCTGCCGGCGTCGTAATCGGGTCCGAACGCCGCCCGCAGAATCCACGGGCCGACCAGACCCGCGGCCAGCACGCCGATTGCGCCGATTCCACCGATCAGCATCGCCGGCGCGATCAGTGCCCGCAGCCGCTGGGTGCGCTCATCGACGAAATGCGCGATCAGGTTGCCCTGCATCGCGTTGAGCGGCACCAGCAACGGCGCCCGGGTCAGCGTGACGGCCAAGATCACCACGCCACCCGCAGCACCCAGCTCAGTGGAGGTGGCCTTGAGTAACACGGGAAAACCCATCACCAGAATCGCGCTGGCGCCCGCCGCGGTGATCGAGTGGGCGGCACCGCGCAGAAATGTGGCAGCGCCCCCGCGGGTCAGCAGCCGGGCCGCGGCCCGCGTCGTCGGCGAGACAATCAGCATGATCAGCCACGCCACCGCGCCCGCGACCGTGGCCCACAAATACCCCACCAGACCCCAGCTGACCACGAAGGTCGCCACTGCGACCGCCACCCGAATCACCGCATCGGTCACCATCAGCGCCCCGTATTGGGTCCAGCGGTCAGCGCCGGCGAGCGTGCCCAGCAGCGTGGCATGCAGGCAGAACCCGGCCAGCCCGACACTGAGCAGCCCCACCGAAAGCCAGCGCGCGTCGACGAACACCTGTGAGCTCCACAGCGGTGAACTGCCGGCGATGGCCGCCGCCGCGACGGCCCCGACCAGCGCCGCCACCCGAAGTGGATGGGTGTCGGTGCCGCGCGGCATGGCGATGGGACCGGCATAGCGGGCGGAGCGCACCTCGCGGGTAGCTTCCTGTAGCAGACCATTGGCGGCCCCGCTGACCAGCCCGAACGCACCCCAGAACACGGCGAACACCGAGAAGCCCGCCGGAGCCAAGTCGCGGGCGGCCAGGTAGATCACCGCATAACCGCACAGGGCGGTCAGTGCAGTCGCGGCGCCGACCCGGGCGACGCTGCTGCGTGCGATCGGCCCGGTGGCCGCTGCGGTGCCGCCGACCTCGGTCACAACGACGACAGTCGTCGGGGGTGGACCTCCGGTGAGAGCACGGTTCGAAAATACCTACGGCCGATCACGCTCTGGCCATCAGTTCGCAACCCTGAGCTGACAGACTGAAGACAAAAGGAGTGTTCCTTTGCCGCGGTGTCACCATCACGTCGTTCGCCAACCGACGACCTGAGCCGCGGACCACTGCTGCTGACCGGAGTTCTCATTGCACGTCTCCGCGCTCGAATGGATCGTCACCCTCGGTGTGACGATGGCGGTGCTGTTGTTCGACGTCGTGGTGATCGCCCGCCGACCCCACGAACCAACGACGCGCGAATGCGCGATCGCGCTGTCGATCTATATCGGGCTGGCGGCAATCTTTGGGGCCTGGGTGTGGTGGGCTCACGGCGGAGAGCGCGGGCTGGAGTTTTTTGCCGGATGGCTGACCGAGTACAGCCTCTCCATCGACAATCTGTTCATTTTCATGGTCATCATGGCGAGCTTCAACGTGCCCAAGATGTACCAGCAAGAAGCCCTGTTTGTCGGCATCGTGATTGCGCTGCTCTTTCGTGGCGTCTTCATTGCGCTTGGCGCAGTTGCCATTCAGCAATTCTCATGGGTGTTCTATCTGTTCGGCGCATTCCTGGTGTACACCGGCTTCAAGCTGGCTCGCGGCCTCGACAATGACGGCGATGCGGACAATGCCGTTGTCCGTTTTGCCCGCAGTCACTTGCAGACCACCGACAGCTGGGATGGCCTCAAGCTCTATGTCAAAGACGGCTCGACGCGTTTGATGACCCCGATGTTTCTGGTAATCCTGGCGCTCGGTACCACCGACCTGATCTTCGCCGTCGACTCCATCCCCGCCATCTACGGGCTGACCCGCCAGCCCTATTTGGTGTTGGCCGCCAATATTTTTGCGTTGATGGGCCTGCGACAGTTGTACTTCCTGCTCGGTGGTCTGTTGGAACGGTTGGTCTATCTGTCGCGGGGACTTTCCGCCGTTTTGCTGTTCATCGGGGTGAAGCTGGTGTGGCATGCGTTGCGGAAAAACGAGGTGCCGTTCATCAACGGGGGTCAACATGTCAATCTGCCGGCGATCCCGGCCTTGGTCAGCCTGGCGGTCATCGTCTTCACGCTCGTCGTCACCGCAGTGGCCAGCCTCTACAAGACCCGCGTTGTCGGTGTAGCTAGCAATCCCAGCGGGTAGTAAACCTTCGGCGGTCGACTGCTACACCGATCTTGCTCAGCTCGCGGTCGAGCGGCTCGACCGACGCTCAGTACTGTTTGACGACGGCGCGCGGCGCGGTTCGCCACATCCGATCCCCGTTCGACTGTTGGCGCGGCGGCTCCAGCAGTAGCACGGCCCGGCCGTCGAGCAGCACTGGGCGTACCCAGTCACCCAACTCGATGACCTCACCCGACTCGGGTTGGCGATGCATGCCGTCGCGGGCGAGATCGATGGGAGCAAGCGATTGCACCGCTTCGATGGTGGCTTGGTGTGGTAACTCTTCGATTCCCGGCAAGGTGATGAACAACCCGTCGTTGCCGGACAGGTGCAGACCAACCGCCGCCAGCGCGCCGAGCACTCCGTCCCGGGTGCCGCCGTGGCCAGATAAGTGCACGCCGGTGGCGGCGGCGAGATCGCGAGCTTGGCTGGGGCGCAACACCTCTCGTTTGGCTCGTTGTCCGAATTCCACCAGCTGCGATGCCGTGTCAGTGAGCTCCCCAGGAATGGCCACTGCCAGCCCCGGGTCGGCGTCGGGTGGGCAGACCCGTTCCAGGAACCGTGCGGCGAGTTCGATGATTTCGGTTCGCACCGCGTCCGGATCGCCGTCGGGGCTGCGCCACGCCAGACAGGCGCTGGAATTGTGCGAGGTGTAGGGGATTCGGTCATCCAGAAGCAGCTGGTGCCGGGTGGCGCCCGCCGGAGTGCCGAGCCCCGCCGATGCCAGGTCGCGCAGCAGCGCCCGGGCCCGGCGACCTGTGCCCGGACTCCAGTCGTTGTCGGTGTCGTCGATGCCGACGAGTAGATCCACACCGGCCAGCGCGGCAGCGGTCGTCACGGGTTGACCACCAAGCTGGTGACGTCGCGAACCCACCGGGCGCGATCGAGCTGGGCGCCGGTGAGCTTCAGGGTGCCGCGTTTGGTGACGTTCAAGATGACTTCTCCGGTGAGCTCGGCGGCGGTCAGTGTCTGGGCCGGGTCGCGCCCTTCGACGCGCACCATGGTGACGTCGGCGGCGCGGGCCGCCTGCAGAATTGACCGCACGGCGGGGCCTGTCTGGGTCTGCGCGCCGCGTGACTGCGGCGTCGTGATCTCGACCTGCGGGAGGCCGTTCAACTGCGGCAGCGTGAAGCGGGCGAGAATTCGGCTTTGTTCTTGAACGACGAGCGCATCGTCGCTTGCGGATCTGCCGCATGCACCGAGCCCGGTACCTAAGACCACCGCCGTCAGGGCCGCCGCGGACAGCCGCGCGGTGAAGGACCGCATGTTCTCACCCTATGAGGCTCGATACGGCGTATTCAAGGACCGTAATCCAGGTAGTATCCGCACGTGCGGTTGTATGCGGGTGCCGGTTCGGCCTCTCGTGCGCTGATCGGTGTGGTAGGGCAATCCGCTCACAGCCTGGTACTGGCCCGGGAGGTCGCATTTCCTCTGCTTGCCGTCGCTCTGATCGTTGCCTACCGCGACGTCCGGGTTCCGCTCGGACTGCCCGGGCACCGCGGACTGGTCTGGCTGACCCTGCTGGTCATGGTCGCCTTGGTGACCAGCAGCCGTGAGACGGTCATCGCGGTCGGGGCGGCTTCGACGTTGGCGACGTCGGTCATGGATGCGCCGGGGGGCCCCTGGCATGGCGGACGGTATGTCGCCGCCGCGGTCCTGTTGTACGTCGTGGCCACTGTGCCCGCAGTGCGTCGACAGCGGTGGTTATTGGCGCTGAGCGCCGCCCCGATCCACCTGGTTGCGCTGGCGGGTTCGGTCTTCGCACTGCTTGGTCGCGGGCAAGTATTCGCCTTCGGCACTGTCGGGATGGCCGAGCGAGTGGCGTTTCATCTGATTTTCGGGCTGATAGCCGGGGTGCTGGCGTTAGCCATGGTGTTTGGCATGGAGATGGCGGGCGGGATCCGTCGGAAGGAGTAAGTGTCGTGACGTTGCGAGTTGTTCCCGAGGGGCTGGCCGCGACAAGTGCTGCGGTTGAGGCGATCACCGCACAGCTGGCGGCTGCGCACGCGGGCGCGGGTCCGGTGGTCTCGATGGTGGTACCGCCGGCAGCTGATCCGGTGTCGCTACAGGCCGCGGCGGTTTTCAGTGCGCAGGGCAGCCAACATACCGCGGCGGCGGCCAAAGGTGTCGAGGTGTTGGGTCGTGCCGGGACCGGCGTGGGCCTGGCCGGCACCAACTACACGGTCGGTGACGCCGCGGCGGCCTCGACGTATCTCGGTGCGGGCAGCTGAGGATGACCGCGCCGGTGTGGATGGCATTACCGCCCGAGGTGCATTCGACGCTGCTGAGTAGCGGTCCCGGGCCGGGGCCGCTACTCGCGGCAGCGGGCACCTGGACGGCGTTGAGCACCGAATATCAGGCCGCAGCAACGGAGTTGACGGCGGTACTGACCGGTGCGCAGGCGGTGTGGGAAGGTCCGACGGCCGAGCAGTACGTGGCCGCGCATATGCCGTATCTGGCGTGGTTGGGCTTGGCGAGCACGCTGAGCGCCGAGGCTGCCGCCCAGCACGAGACGGTTGCGGGCGCCTACACGGCGGCGTTGGCGGCGATGCCGACGCTGCCGGAACTGGCCGCCAACCATGCCATTCACGGGGTGTTGGTGGCGACGAATTTCTTTGGGATCAACACGATTCCGATTGCGCTCAACGAGGCCGACTATGCGCGCATGTGGACTCAGGCGGCCACCACGATGAGCACCTATCAGGCCACCACCCAAGCGGTCCAAGGCTCCAAGGGCGCGGGTAGCGGTGCCGGTGCTGGCGCGGGTAGCGGTGCGGGAGCGGGAAGTGGTGCTGGCGCCGGCGCGGGAAGCGGTGCTGGTGCCGGTAGTGGCGCCGGCGCTGGTGCGGGAAGCGGTTCTGGTGCTGGGGCCGGTAGCGGTGCGGGTGCCGGGAGCGGCGCAGGAGCCGGCGGCGGGGGAGGCGGTGGCGGCGGTGGCGGCGGCGGTGGTGGTGGCGGCGGCACCGGGTCGTTTCAACTGCCCACGCCTGGCGAGATTTGGCAGATGCTCTTCGGCCCGGACGGGGAGCAAATCCCCGGCCAGGGGCAGCCCAACTGGACCCCGATGCAGTATTTGCAGAACATCGGCAACTTTTTCAACGGCAACCTGAAAGCTATTCAGTACCTTCTGGATCCGACGAATTGGGCCAGACCGGATTTCATTAGCTACTTCATCGCGTGGCAGGTCTATCGGATCGTCAACTGGACACTGCGCACGTTGCGGTTCCTGATCCAGGAACTGCCGCTGTTGGTTTCGGTGGGTATGAGCATGGCGATCACTAACCTGGGCTCGGTGGGAAGTCTGGTCGGGCTCGGGGCTCTGGCCGGCCTGGCGCAGGCCCCGGTATCCGCTGCCGCGCCGCTGCCGCAACCGGCAGCGTTGGCTCTGCCCACGCCGGCGGCGGTGCCCATGACCGGGGCGCCGTCCGCAGCGGTTCCGACGAGCTCGGTGGCGCCGGCGACTCCGACGGCAACGGCGCCGGCCACGGCTACCGTCGCGGCGTCGCCCGCGGCTCCGCCCGTCCCACCCATCCCGGTGACGGGTGCGGAGGGTTTCGGTTACATGGTGGGTCTGGCCGGTCTCAAGCGTGAAGCCACGCTGTCCAGTCAGTCCAAGGCCAAGGAGCCGACAGCCCAGGGCGCCGCGGCTGTGGCAGCCGCTACGGCGGTCCGCGGGCAGCAGGAGCGGGCGCGCCGACGGCGCGGGTCGGTCATCGACCGCAAGCACCGCTACGAATACCTCGACGCCGACGACAGTGCCGCTGAGCCTGGCACACCGCTGACGGATCGGCCGGTGCCTTCCGATCGAAGTAGCGGACCACTCGGGTTCACTGGAACCCTGCCAAAGTCGGGCGCGCAGGCAGCGGGGCTGGCCACGTTGGCCGGTGACGAGTTCGGTGGTGGTCCCAGTGTGCCGATGCTGCCGGAAAGCTGGGGCGAGGACCTCGGAGGGGAGACACCCTGGAACAACTAAGCGATGTGTCGGTAATCGATAGTCGGAGAAAGGAAAGACGATGAGTTTGTTGGATGCCCATATTCCGCAGTTGGTGGCGTCGCAGTCGGCGTTTGCGGCGAAGGCGGGGTTGATGCGCTCCACGATTGGGCAGGCTGAGCAGGAGGCGCTCTCGGCGCAGGCGTTTCATGTCGGGGAGTCTTCGGCGGCGTTTCAGGCTTCCCATGCCCGGTTTGTGGAGGTGGCGGCCAAGGTGAATGCGTTGTTGGATATCGCGCAGGCCAATTTGGGTGATGCCGCGGGCACTTATGTGGCTGCTGATGCGGCTGCTGCCAGTGGTTATAGCGGGTTCTGAGGCGAAGGGGTAACGCAATGTCGCAGATTATGTACAACTACCCGGCGATGTTGGCGCATGCCGGGGATATGGCCTCCTATGCGGCGACCATGCAGGGGTTGGGTGCCGATATCTCCAGTGAGCAGGCCGCGTTGTCGGGTGCTTGGCAAGGTGATACCGGGATGACCTATCAGGCGTGGCAGGCGCAGTGGAATCAGGCGATGGAAGAGTTGGTGCGGGCCTATCACGCGATGGCGGGCACCCATGAGACCAACACCATGGCCATGCTGGCCCGCGACCAAGCCGAAGCCGCCAAATGGGGCGGCTGACAACGGCTTTCGTTGCCTGACTTCAACTGCCGGCGGCGATCGCCACTAGTGCCGGTGGCGACCCGCTGCCCCCGGCTTCGCCGCGCTTGCGATCGCCACTAGTGCCCGCTGGCCTTGAACCGCTCGATCGAGCGCTGCACCTCAGCTTCAGCCTCGTCGCGCCCAACCCAGTCGGCCGTCTTGACGAACTTGCCCGGCTCTAGCGCCTTGTACTGCGAGAAGAAGTGCTTGATGGCGTCTAACTCGAAGGCGGGGACGTCCTCGATGTCGTTGATTTGATCCCACCGATGGTCCTTCGCGGGGACACACAGCACTTTGTCGTCGCCGCCGGCTTCGTCGGTCATCCGGAACATCCCCACCGGCCGGGCTTCCACCAATACACCGGGAAACAGCGGCTCGGGTAGCAAGACCATCGCATCGAGCGGGTCGCCGTCCTCGCCGAGGGTGTCGTCGATGAAGCCGTAATCAGTCGGGTACGCCATCGAGGTGTAGAGGTAGCGGTCCAGCCGAATCCGACCCGTCTCGTGATCGACCTCGTATTTGTTTCGCTGGCCCTTCGGGATCTCGATAATCACGTCGAATTGCACCGGCTTGGCTCCTTCGTGGGGTCAACTGGTCGTCGGCTGACGTCGGAGTAACCCTAATGCAGCGCGCCCAGACCCGATCGGGCCCGGTCGGTCTGCGAGCGGTTGGGCAGAATGGGACCGGAAGAGTCAGGAGAGTCATGCGTCCCACACAGTGGCGGCGATCCACCCACCTGATCGTGGGGGCGGCCGTGTTGGCCGTAGTTGCCCTCGTGGTGGCGGCAGCCGCGTTGTTCACCGCGAGCGGTCGCGGCGCCAGTGGTGCCCGCATCCCGCCGCCGCCATCGGCGGTGACCGCGCAACCGGGTGTGGTGCCGGTGGCCGATACCGCCGCGATGCCCACCGCCGGGGGGCTGTCCGCTGCGCTGGCAGCGGCATTGGCCGACCCGAATCTGGGGCGGCTGGGCGGCCGGGTCACCGACGCGATCACCGCCAAGGAACTTTGGCAGCAGCAGGACAGTCTGCCGTTGCAACCGGCGTCGACCAACAAAACGCTTACCGCCGCGGCCGCGCTGCTCTCGCTGGACCGTGCGGCCCGGGTCACCACCCGGGTGGTCGCGGCCGGCCAGCCGGGGGTCGTGATACTGGTCGGCGGCGGCGATCCGACACTCTCGGCGGTGCCGCCCGGCCAGGAGACGTGGTATCACGGTGCGGCCCGCATCAGTGATCTGGCCGATCAGGTCCGCCGCAGCGGCGTGACACCGACAGCAGTGCAGGTCGACACCTCGATGTTCAGCGGCCCGAAAGTGGCACCGGGCTGGGATCCCGGCGACATCGAAGGCGGTGATGTCGCCCCGATCGAGTCGGTGATGCTCGACGCCGGACGCGTGCAACCGGCGACCACTGACTCGAGCCGGTCTCACAGCCCGGCGCTGGACGCGGGCCATGCGCTGGCCGTCGCGCTCGGGGTCGACCCGGCAAAGGTGACGATCGCCGCCCACCCGGCACCGGCCGGCGCACAGCAGCTGGCCGCCGTGCAGTCGGCGCCGCTGATCCCACGGCTGTACGAGATGATGAACGCCTCCGACAACGTGATGGCCGAATGCATCGGCCGCGAAGTCGCGGCAGCCCTGCACCGGCCACTCAGCTTCGCCGGCGCGGTGGATGCCGTGACCAATCGACTGAGAACCGCGCATATCGACATCGCCGGGGCGTCGTTGCAGGATTCCAGCGGGTTGTCGGTCGACGACCGGCTAACGGCCAAAGCCCTTGACGCCGTCGTACAGGCCGCTGCCGGCCCCGACCAACCCGGGCTGCGGCCGTTGCTGGATGTGTTGCCGATCGCCGGTGGCAGCGGCACGCTGGCCGACCGTTTCCTGGATCCCACCTTCAGACCCGGCCCGGCGGCCGGCTGGCTGCGCGCCAAAACGGGCTCACTGACCGCCACCAATGCCCTGGCCGGAGTGATCACCGACAGGAGCGGACGCGTGCTGACGTTCGCCCTGATCTCCAACGAGGCCGGCCCGACCGGTCGCATTGCGATCGACACCCTGGCCGCCGCCCTATGGTCATGTGGATGCGCGGCGTGACTACCTCACCGGAGCTGACTGTCGGGCGCGCCGTGGATTGGCAGTTCGCGGCCACCGTCGGCGAACGGCTTTCGCGCCCGGGCCCGCCCGCCACCGACTACACCCGTCGCCAGGTCATCGACGATCTGACCGGTGCTGCCAAGGCGGCCGAACCTCCGGTGCGAGACGTGACCGGTCTGCAGACCAGCGACGTAGTGCCCGAGGCCCGGATTGTGGACCGCCCTGCGTGGGTCCGGGCGGCGGCCGAGTCGATGCGGATCATGACGGGCGGAACCGACAAACCGCGAGGGTTCGTCACCGGCCGGGTCGCCGGCGCGCAGACCGGTGCCGTGTTGGCGTTCGCAGCATCCGCCATCCTCGGCCAGTTCGACCCATTCGTCGGTGACACCGGTTGCCTACTGTTGGTGTATCCCAACGTGCTCGCGGTCGAGCGCCAATTGCGCGTGGAACCGGCCGATTTCCGGCTGTGGGTATGCCTGCACGAAGTCACCCATCGAGTGCAGTTCACTGCCAACCCCTGGCTATCGGGCTACATGGCCCAGGCGCTTGGCGTGCTCACCCAAGAAAGCAGCGACGACGTCGGCCAAATTGTGGCACGGCTCGCCGACCTCGTTCGCGGCCGCGGCGAATCGTCGGACGGCGGTTCTGATGCCCACGCTTCGGGTGTGCTGGGACTGATGCGGGCGGTGCAGTCTGAGCCGCAGCGCCAGGCCTTGGATCAACTGTTGATGCTCGTCACTGTGCTGGAGGGCCACGCCGATCACGTGATGGACGCGGTCGGACCGGTGGTGGTGCCGTCCGTGGCGACGATCCGGAGCCGGTTCGACGACCGCCGACACCGCAAACAGCCCCCGCTGCAACGGCTTTTGCGTGCGTTGCTCGGCATCGACGCCAAGATCAGTCAGTACACCCGGGGCAAGGCCTTTGTCGATCATGTGGTGGGCCGGGTGGGGATGGAGCGGTTCAACACGATCTGGACCGGCCCCGAGACGATGCCGCTGCCGACCGAGATCGAAGACCCTGGGCGATGGATCGATCGGGTGCTGTAGGCGAGCTGTACGCGGCAGTCGCGGCGTTAGCCAAGACCTACCTCGCAGATACCGAGCGCTGGTGTGTGGCGCTTTCCGGTGGCCCGGATTCCTTGGCGCTCACCGCTGTTGCCGCTGACGTGCTACCGACCACCGCGCTCATCGTCGACCACGGCCTGCAGACCGGTTCCGCTGAAGTGGCCGCCGCTGCCCGCGCTCAAGCGCTCGAGGCGGGATGCGTTGAGGCCAAGGTGCTTTCCGTACAGGTGACGGGCGACGGTGGGCCGGAAGCGGCAGCGCGCAGCGCACGCTACCTTGCGCTGGATGCCGCCCGCGGTGATTGTGCGGTGCTGCTGGGCCACACCCTCGACGATCAAGCCGAAACCGTGCTGCTGGGGTTGGGTCGCGGTTCGGGTGCTCGTTCGATCGCTGGAATGCGGGCGCACGACCCGCCCTGGTGTCGGCCCCTACTGGGGGTGCGGCGGCGCCTGACACACGCCGCGTGCGGTCAACTAGGGCTGTCGGCGTGGCAGGACCCGCACAATTCCGACCGTCGATTCACCCGGACACGTCTGCGGCACGAGGTGCTGCCGCTGCTGGAGGAGGTGCTTGGCGGGGGTGTGGCCGAAGCGCTGGCACGCACTGCGACGGCGTTGCGTGAGGACACCGAGCTGATCGACGCGTTGATCGTGCAGGCGCTGGCCACGTCGACGGAAGGCGAGGGTCTGGACGCGAAGGCGTTGACGGCGTTGCCCGACCCGATTCGCCGCGGAGTCATTCGCAGCTGGCTACTGGCCGGCGGAGCAATCGGATTGACCGACAAGCAGATCCGCGGGGTGGACACACTGGTCACTGCCTGGCGAGGCCAGGGCGGGGTGGCGGTCGGTTCGACGCTACGCGGTCAACGGCTGGTCGCCGGCCGCCGCGGTGGAGTGCTGAGCCTGCAACAGGAGCCGGTTTAGCGGGTCGCAGCCGGGCTCCCGTTAGGCTGTGGTGGTGGTGACAGGCGACTCGGCCGAGCTGTACCCGGGCGACATCAAGTCGGTGTTGCTCACCGGGGAACAGATCCAGACCCGCACCGCCGAGCTCGGGGCGCAGATCGGCGACGACTACCGCGACGTGGCCGGCGGCGAGCGCCAGGACCTGCTACTGATCACGGTGCTCAAGGGTGCCGTCATGTTCGTCACCGACCTGGCGCGTGCGATTCCACTGCCGACCCAGTTCGAATTCATGGCGGTCAGCTCTTACGGGTCGTCGACGTCGTCGTCGGGAGTGGTGCGCATCCTCAAGGATCTCGACCGTGACATCAACGATCGTGACGTGCTGATCGTCGAGGACGTCGTCGACTCCGGCCTGACGTTGTCGTGGCTGCGGCGCAACCTGGCCACCCGGCGGCCACGGTCGCTGCGGGTATGCACGCTGCTGCGCAAGCCAGACGCCGTGCGCGCAAACGTCGAAATCGCATACGTGGGCTTCGACATTCCCAACGAGTTTGTCGTGGGATACGGACTGGACTACGACGAGCGGTACCGTGACCTGTCCTACATCGGCACACTCGATCCGCGGATCTACCAGGACTAGCCCAGCTCCCAGACTGCGGTCACCGAGAAGCTGACCGTCTGCCGGCCGGGCTGCAGTGGTACTTCGGCCGCCATCGGCGCTCGTGGCATCGGCGTCGGCGTGGGCGGCGCACCTGATGCCTCCGAGATCGAGATCACCTTGCCCAGGCTGAGTCCGGAGAGCTGCGCGTATTGGCCGGCGCGGTCCTTGGCGTCCTGGAATGCCCGCGCCCGTGCGTCCTTGACGAGCTGTGAGTCGTCCTCGATGGAGTAGCTCACCGAGTTGATCCGGGTCGCGTCGCCGCCGGTGTCGACGATGACGGCCAGCACGTGCGATGCCGTGTCCAGCTTGCGGATCTTGACCCGGATCGAGTTGCCGGCGCGGTAGCCGGTGATGTTGTCGGTGCTGCCGCCGTACTGCGGCTGCACGCTGACGTTGGTGGTGCTGATGTCCTTGGCGTCGACCCCCGCGTCGGTGACTGCATTGATGACTGCCTGTTGACGGTCGTTGGTCTGGTCCATCGCCGCGGTGACGTCCGGCGCGATGAACTCGATGCCGACATCGGCAGTGAGCGTGTCCGGGACCCCTTGGATGTGGCCGGCGCCAATGACCGTCACCTGACGCGGATTGTCCCCGACCGGGCCGGGGCTGCGATCGCATGCCGACAGCGCGACCGCGACGAGCCCCAATGCGAATACGAGACGCAGCATGACTGGCACCCTATGCGAGGATTGCCACACATGACCGTCACCCCGGCGAGAGCGCTCGCCATCGCGATCGAACCCTTCTCGGGTCAGGTGTATTTCTCCCCGGAATGCCACGGCAACTATGAGGCACTCGGGTTCGGGCCCAGTCCGGCGAAGACAGGCGAGGTCGCGATGCCCGACGGCCCGGCCTACTTGTGCAGTCGCGGCTCGGTGCTGGGACAGGTGCCCGGTGAGGTGATCGCTGCAGCCTTCGCGGTTTTCAATCCAGCGGTCGTGGTGCCGGCGGTCGCTCACGGGTGGACACTGACGGACGCCCCAACGATCTGCACGGCACGAACCGACGGCGCGATACGCCAGCTGCACCGTGTGCTCGGCGCCCACCCGGACGGCCTCGACCGTGCGTTGGAGCTACTCCGACGGGCCACCGAACAGTTGCCATTGGCGGGCAAGCCGCTCTTTGCGGGTCTCGTCGCGCGGGGTCTGCCCGGTGAAGCGCTCGGTGATGCCTGGCGCCTCGCCGACGAGCTGCGTGAGTTCCGCGGCGATGTCCACGTGAACGCTTGGACCACTGCCGGTTTCGATGCGGTAGAGATCGGCTTGATCACCGAGCTCTACTGGGGGTTGCCATTGCGCAGCTATATTCGAACGAGGGCTTGGACCGACGAAGACCTCGCTGCGGCCGAGGACCGGCTGCAATCACGCGGGCTGATCCGCGATGGCGCGCTCACCGACGCCGGGCGGACGGCCCGGGAGGGTATCGAGGTGGCCACCGACGACGGGTGCGCGCCGATCACCACTGCGTTGGGCGACGGCCTCGACGAGTTGGTCAACTTCGTCGGCGCGTGGTCACGACAGCTGCAAACGGCGGGCGGATACCCGCCTGCCGGGCCGCAAGACCTTGCTGCGCAGACAAACCGGTGATCAAGCGGCTCAGAACGGTGGGTCGTCGGGGAGGGGTCCCAGTTCAGGTTCATCGGGCGTCCAATCCGGCGGCAGCTCTTCGGGTTCGCGCGGATCGTTGACCCATGTACAGAACGGGCTGGTGCTCGGTTTGCCCTTGAAGAGAAACAACATGTCACGCATGTGGTTTCGGAACCTTCGCTGAGCGATCTCCTTCGCACGCGCTTCGTCGAGGCGGCGACGAGCCTCGTTGACGGGCCGCTGCTCGCGGTTATGCTTGCGCGCCTGCATGATTCGGGTGCTTCGTTGTTTTGCTCTGTTACGTCTACTCGGGGTTGGTGCCGCACACGCTGGCGCGCGAGGTTGGGGGAATAGATCAGCACCGGCCGGACTTGTCCGGTAGGTCTGTCCGGTGGGCGATGTCCAGATCACCGTGCCATCAGCCAGTTGTTTGTCCTGCCAGTTGCCGAATGTTTTCAGCCGATGATGTTGTCGGCAAAGGCATTTGAGGTTGGACGCCACCGTCAGTCCGCCCCCCGCCGGGTTGGCGTGGTTGAACGGAACGGTGTGGTCGATGTCGCAGTGCGTCGCCCGGCGATGGCAGCCGGGAAAGCGACAGGTGAGGTCCCGGCACCGGATGGCACGTTCGAGCGCGGCTGAGGGCTGGTATCGCAGCGCCTCGGCGGCACTGGCCTGGAGATCAGCCAGCCGCAGCGATGCGTCCGCGGCGAGCTCGCGCACTTGCTCGGCGTCGATGACGCCGTAGCCGTCCAGATAGCCGGGCTTGTCGCTTTCGCCGTTGACAGTCTCCTCGCCGGCCACCACATTGACGATCACCTGCACCCCGCCTGGATCGCGATCAATACAGACTCTGCTGGGGCATTCCGGTTGTCCGCAGCCACAGGCTAACTGGCGGCCTTCGGATAGCGCCGCCAGTGCGTCGGCGCGACGTTGATCCAACGTGCGCGGATCGTCCGGGCACACCTGCTTGGCCAACTGCGACAACCGCCGGTCAAACGCGGTGGCCGTCGTGGCGGCAACGGTGCCATAAATTTCGGCCATCCCGTTGTCCTGGGCGGTGATCCCGATATAGCGGTCATCTTCTGCTCTGGTGCGGCGCTCACGAGCGGCGTCGGGATCGGCACTTCGCACCGCGGCGTCGACGGCATTGACGATGCGCTGCTTCGACCAGCTGTGCCATTTACCGATGCGCTCGGCCAGCGACTCGTCCAGTTTCGTTATCACCCCTTCGTCGGTGATCAGGTCGGTGCGACTGATGATCAATCGCACTGTGCGCCAATCGGTGCGCCCTTCAGCAAGAAGAGCGGCCACTTTTGATAACCGGACGTCCAGCGCCTCGGCATACGACACGAGGTAGGACGCCCCCGCCGGCGACAGGTTCATCGCCGCCGCCACCTCTGCAGTCGTCTGTTCGAACCCGTCGATCACCGCATATCCGTGCGCCGACTCGGCCCGTTCGCTCGCGGCGACTCGACGTCGCAGCAGCGCCGCCACCGCCGCTAGGCGCCGCGCCACCAGTATCGACTCCAGCCGATACGACGACTCCACGGCGGCCACCAGCCGTGACGGATCCAGATCGGGCATTGCCGCGGGGTCACCGATACCTGCCGCTATCAGCGGGTCCGTAAGCGT
>NZ_JCALCV010000015.1:0-131256 GCF_059812525.1 Mycobacterium sp. NGS51 | reverse complement strand
AGCGAGCGCCCCTCTGGCTACGGTGTTCCGATGAGCGGGAAGCAAATCAAGCTATTTCTGATCGACGGGACACCAGGTGGGTTGACAACCGCTGAAATTACAAACTGGACCGGCCACCTTCTAACGGCCGGCAAGTCGGACCTGGCCAAACTTCTTCTACGCGACGAGGCGCAGCACGCCGGCGCTTACTTGCTACTAAGCGACGACGAAGAAGCCCTCGGAAAAACTCGTTGCTACATCGGCGAGGCGGAGGTCGTCGCCGACCGCTTGCGCAACCACAACAAGAAGTCCTGGGATCGGGTTGTCATCATCACGTCCAAGGACGCCAACCTGACTAAGGCTCATGGCCGCTACTTGGAGTCAAAGCTGGTCGCACTGGCAACGGAAGCCGGCCGCGTAGAGGTCGACAACAGCACTACGCCCGCTGCCCCGGCGTTGCCTGAGGCGGACAAGTCGGACATGGACTATTTCATTTCTCAGTTGCAAATCGTCCTGCCGGTCCTCGGCGTCAATGCCATTCGGATTCCGCAGCCGCACGCGGCGGCGGCCGGTTTCGGGGAACCGACTACATCACCCATCTTTCGGCTCGGGCACGCCAAACTCGGCGTGGACGCGCGGGCGCAACAGATAGACGGCGAGTTCACCATGCTCGCTGGTTCGTTGGTGGTCGCCTCCTGGCATGGCGTCGGCAAGGCGCAGAGCACCCGGAAGGCATATCGTTCCTACCGGGACCAACATGAGCAACTGGTCGAGAACGGGGCGATCGTGATCGAAGGCGAAACCGGCCACGTAACCCGGAACATCGTGTTTTCCGCCCCATCGACCGCCGGTGCCGTCGCCCTCGGACGGTCCTGCAACGGTCGTCGAGAGTGGATTTCCTCAGAAGGGACATTCGGCGAGTGGGAAAGCCGAGGCGTCGAGTAGCAGTTACACATCGTGTGCGTACCGTCTCCCGACTAGTTAGGTGGCGGTCGCCACTTGGGAATCAGGTTGTAGCCGATCGCCGGATTGTTCGCGCCATGCTGAACAATCAGCGCTATCTCCTTCTTGCGAACCTCCGAGTCGGACGCCGTCTCCGACTCCCACAGAATCTCCTTGCGAAGCGTCAATTCCAACCGGTTCGGGTCGAGGCCGAGGTCTGCGGCGATCTTCGCGCCGGCGCTCGGACTACCCAAGTACAGCGGCGATCCGGTCAGATCCATGCCGACGTAGATCATCCCGTTCGGGTAGGTGATCTTGTAGATCTGCTTGCGCCGAGCCATCCCGCGACCATAAGCGAGTCCGCGATCACTTGTCCGCCGCGGCACGCGCCCGAAGGGACGCTGCGTCGCCGGCCCTGTGCAAGATTCGGATGTACAGCGACCACCGAGCGTTACACCGCGGTCGACGACGACGACGAGATACGGGCCGCGATGATGTCCGCGGGAACGGTATAGCCTGCGATCCGCGGGCGAGTCTCATTCTGGAATGTCGAGACCGTGGCTGGTCAGCCAATCGTCCCATTCCGAGACGGCTGCGTCAGCGACCGCTAACGCGTTGTGCCGCGTGCCGTCGATGTCGATCACGAAGTGAGCCGACCCAAACTTGGCCGGGAATTTGAAGGGGAACGTCGTACCTTGGTCGTGGCCTACGACTTCCGCGGGTGGATCGTCGCGCGTCCGGAGTTCGAAGTGTTTCGCCGCGTTCGCGACGTCAGCGCAGGCCTGGATCGCCCACGACGTGCCCTTGCGGCCCTTGGCACTGAACAGAAGCCGTACCTCGCTCCTGGCAGGCTCGCCGACCTCCTTCGACTTGTTGATCCAGTCGCGGAAGTGCAGCACGTCGTAACAGAAGTGGTAGAGCGCATCGAGGCGAGTGTCTTTGTCGCGTGCGCCGCCCTTCACGAGTGCGTAGGAGCGCTGCATTCTGCGGTACTGGTCTTCCCACGTCTCCCCGAGCATCATGCAACCTTCCATCGCGATCCATGGGTCCGCTGTTTGATGCGGTAACCCTCGAGGAGCAGAATGGCCCGGGCCTGATCTTTGTAAACGTTTACTTGACAAATAGAGCGCTGTAAACGGATCATCTACAACATATGGAGATCAGGGACAGCGCCCACGACCACGGGGTCGAGGACGATGACATTCTCCACGCGTGGCGTAATCACCTGCGTTACGTACTGCTGGAGTACAACGATGCGCTCCAGTACCTCGCGATCGGCCCCGACCGCAGCGGCGCGTTGTTGGAGTTGATCGTCCCGACCGACGAGCCGAAGCGGATCATCCACGCGATGAAGCTGCGGCCGAAGTTCTACAGGTACCTCCAGTGAGGTGGTGACGACGATGGCGAATGTGAAGCACAAGCAAGACCTTGAGGATTGGCTGGACTCGATCGAGCCGGATCCAGCGGACGCGCGGGACGCGTCGCATATTCGGCGGATCATCGCGGCAGCCCAAGCGGTCGAGGCCGCCCAGGGTGAGCTGTGGGCCGCGGTGGCCAATGCCCGGATAGCCGGCGACACGTGGGAAGCGATTGGTGTCGCGTTGGGGATCAGTCGCCAGGCCGCATACCAGCGGTTCGGTAAGGAAGGTCTGATTGATCCGGAATCAGGCGAAGTCGTCGACGATGAACCGGACCGGCCCCGCAAGGCGCGGAAGGCGGGAAAGCGGCAGGCTGTGCGTTCAACTCAGCCCCGTGCTCGGAAGCGAGTTTGGCGGTCGCAGTAGCGGACTCCGCGCGTCGGCGTGTGTACACCGTCACTTCCGCCGCGCTCATCTCGAAGCACTTTTTGCGCAGAAGCATCGGAGCGTGCGTTAAAGATCCTCTTCGGCGTCGCCAAGAAAAGCGCGCTTCACCTCATCGGGCTGATCAGCGAGGAGGAAGTTGCCGAGGGTCGCCAACTTTCCGGCCAACTCCACGACGGCAAGCGCGGTGAAGCCCAGTATCCGTTCCCGCGTCGCATCGTCGATCGACTCGAACACCCTGTCGGGGCCGATGTGGTCGAGGACCACGTTCTTGAGCATCGCGCTTGCGGTCCAACCGTCGGGCACGCCCAGATGCTGCCAGTGATCCTTCGTCAAGGTGCTCCTCCTTCCCCTCACCGGTCTGAACAACCCGAGCGTAGGACTGTGGGCGTGGTTTGGGCGGCGGGCACGGGCAAACGGCCTGACCTCATTGCGAGGGCTAGGGCGTAAAGTTGCTGTATGAGGCTGATTTTGACGCTCGCAGCGGTCACAGCCGCGGCCCTAGGAATCATTACGGCGCCGGCCGCCAGCGCGGCACCGCGTTGCTTGTTCGAGGGCGACTGGAACTGTGAGGGGCCCCCGCAGTGGAACGGCCCCGGCCTCAACACCTGGGACGTACCCGGCACCTACGGCGGCTGGACCACCAACCCGCTGATCTGCGATCCGGTCACCTACCGCTGCCAGCAATACGTGACACCGTGATCCGCGGTAGAGACTTCCCAGGGCGACCGCTGCGCTGTCCACGTAGGTCGGCTTTTGGCGTTGCCTGGCGTGTGTACGTTCGGAGTTTGTGACGACCAGCGAGCCGCCCGGGATTCACATCGAGATTGCCGTCGAGTCGATCCGCTCGTTGCCCATCAAGATGTACTTCTCGCCAACCGGAACGGACATTGACCGCGCCTCTCTAAAAGCCGCTCGGCCGATGGCTGACGGGAGCGCATTCTTGTACAGGTTCGACGGGAAGCTTTACCTCGTGACGGCCGGGCATAACTTCTCTGCGAAGCATGCCGAAAACGACAGATACATCGGTACCTATCAGACCGAGCCGACTCACGTACGCATCGGCCTACGCCTACGACCTCCGCCAGACGGACGATACGACCTCACTAAACCTCAGGAAATCAAGCAGGTATTGGTGCCGCTCATCGACGCAGAGTGGAATCCGCTGTGGTACGAGCATCCGCGGTATGGGCGCCGAGTGGACGTCGCGGTACTGCCATTCAACGTCAAGGACGACGATGTGCTTATTGATCCGTGGGAAATGTCGCCAGCCACGCCGGAAACGCCGCGTGACGAGAGACTGCGGCCGACCGAGGATGTGTTCATTGTCGGGTATCCATACGGACTCCAGAGCGGTTTTGATCTTCCGCTCTGGATTCGGGGGACCATTGCGTCCGAGCCCGCGTTTTACTGGCGATCAAAACTCGGGCTTGAGCTGCCACTGTTTCTTGTCGACGCCCGCACGAGGCGAGGGCAGTCGGGATCCCCGGTCATGTTTTTTCGGCCGCCCAACACGCTGTTTCTGACATCGGAGAAGAAGCTCCAATACACGATCGGAACGCACTCAAAACTGCTCGGCGTGTATTCGGGACGTACCGCCGCCGAGTGTGACCCCGGCTCATCCGACCTCGGATTCTGCTGGCGCATAGAAGAAGTCAATGCTATTTGCCGCGAATGTGTACGGGCGACAAGAGTGAGTCTGCGCAGCATCGACGATGATACCGAACAAGTCTTATTGGACCACCTCGACATGGAGGACCTGATCACACTGTTCGCAAACCCCAGCGGAGCATTATCAGACCAACTCATGAATCAGCTGGCCTTGCTTCCGGGCGGTCTCGGTCGCCGCGCCGAATGGGTGATAAATCTGTCAGAAGACAGTGGCACAGCCCGGCTTTCGCCGAACTTAGTGGAAGTACTCAACGATCGACGGGACGACCTCGGACGATGGTGGGAAAACGTAGATCCTGACGACCGTGCCTACTTCATACAGCACCGCGACGATGAACTGGCGAGCGAGTACAGGGACACCGTGATGGCAGCAAGTGACGCGATCGCTACCGACAACTCCACGGGACTTTTCCACTTGCCCCAGATTGTTCGAGTGTTCGTGGAATGGAAAGCGCGCGAATAAAGCTCGTGAGGTATGCCAAAGGACCGACGTGCGAGCCCATGATCATGCCGCCAACTCGGTCAGCTGGTCGCGCGCGTCGAGCACGAACGTCGTGCCGTACGCGGCACCGCCGAATGCGTAGTCACCGTGAGGCAGGCCGACATGCATGAGGGCCCGCATCAGCTGCGCGGTCGAGACCCGCACCGCATGACCGGCGGCTAGAGCGTCCTCGAGCTCGTCACGCTGACCGGTACGCCAGCGTTGCAGCGAGCGCCGGTGATCAGCGAGTCGTAGTTGCCGTAGCCCATCGGTGTTCTGTGCGCGGCGCATCCGATGCACCACTCCAGCGGGCCAGGGCGGCGGCGCGGTGCCGGTTCGTTCCCACCGGCACCAGGCCGCCAGAGGATTCCGGCGCATCTACGCGCGACCGGGCTAGCGTCGTAGCCAACAGCTGCCTAGCGGCCGGCGGCGGCGGCCCGCTTACCGCCAAGCCTGTTCTAGGGCAACCTAATTGGCGTCTTGGCTGGGACCGCCGACGACATATTCGGGGCAATATGCGCTCGCCGCGATCGCGGCGAACTTGGCGGCACCGGAGATGGTGAAGCCGGGATTCTGCTCGGCCACCTTCCTGACGATGTCGATGTCCTGCTGGCCGCTGTCCATCAGCGTGCACACCTGTCTGCCCGCCGCGACAGCCTGTTCGGGGCTGCCGTAGGTGATGCCGGCCTTGTTCAGGGCAGTCACGAACTCCGCGTCGACGCTGCCCGGATCGGCGTTGGCCGGTACGGCCACGCAGATCATGGCCGCCACGCCGGCCAGCATCGAGAGCAGTTTCACTGCTCCATCATCGCGCACCCGGGCAGTGCTGTCCTGTCGACGGCAAGGGCTAGTCTCGACCCGGGCTCGATAACGCGGACACTGAGGAGGAATTACGTCATGGCCAAGGTCGTGCTGGTGCTGTATCCCGACCCGGAAACCGGTTATCCCCCGGAGTATGCGCGCGACAGTATCCCGGTGCTGCAGGGCTACCCGGGCGGTCAGAGTCTGCCCAGCCCGTCATCGATCGACTTCACTCCCGGTGAGCTGGTGGGCTGTGTGTCCGGCGCGTTGGGGTTGCGCAAGTTCCTCGAAGAAGGTGGCCACCAGTTGGTGGTCACCTCGGACAAAGACGGTCCGGATTCGGAGTTCGAGCGTGAGCTACCGGACGCCGATATCGTGATTTCCCAGCCGTTTTGGCCGGCGTATTTGACCGCAGAGCGAATCGCCAAAGCGCCGAAACTCAAGCTGGCGATCACCGCCGGAATCGGATCGGACCACGTCGACCTCGACGCCGCGATCACCCGCGGCATCACCGTGGCCGAGGAAACCTACAGCAACAGCATCAGCGTGGCCGAGCACGCCGTCATGCAGATCTTGGCCCTCGTGCGCAACTTCGTCCCGTCGCACCAATGGACGGCCGAGGGCGGCTGGAACATCGCCGACTGTGTGGCGCACGCCTACGACGTGGAGGGCCTCGACGTCGGCGTGATGGCCGCCGGCCGCATCGGACAGGCCGTGCTGCGCCGCATGGCGCCCTTCGACGTCAACCTGCATTACACCGACACCCGTCGGCTGCCGGCTGAGCTCGAGCAGGAATTGAACGTGACGTTTCATCCCGACGTGGCCTCGCTGGTGCGCGCGGTCGACGTGGTGTCCATCCACGCACCGCTGCACCCGCAGACCTACCACTTGTTCGACGAAAAGCTGCTGGGATCGATGCGCCGCGGCTCCTACATCGTCAACACCGCGCGCGCCGAAATCTGCGTGCGCGACGCGATCGTGGCAGCACTGCAAAGCGGTCAACTCGCCGGTTATGCCGGCGACGTGTGGTACCCCCAACCGCCGCCGGCCGACCACCCCTGGCGCACCATGCCGCACAACGCGATGACACCGCACATCTCCGGCAGCACCCTGTCGGCCCAGGCGCGCTACGCCGCGGGTACCCGCGAAATCCTCGAAGACTGGTTCGCCGGGCGCCCCATCCGCGAGGAATACCTCATCGTCGACGGCGGACAGCTTGCCGGCACCGGCGCCGCCTCCTACACCGCCGGAGGCAGCGGAAGTCCCGGCAGCGGTTCGTGACCGAACGAATCGAGGTGCAGCGCCGCATCGCGGCCCCGCCGGCCGACATTTTCGCGGTGCTGTGCGACCCACATGGCCACGTCGCGATCGACTCATCGGGGATGTTGCAGGACGCCGACGGCGGACCTGTGGGTGCAGTCGGTGACAGCTTCGTCGTGCACATGGACCGCGAGGCGCTCAACGACTTCCCACAAATGGGCCGCTACGACGTCACCGTCAGCATCCGCGAATTCGAGCCCGACCGGCTGATCTCCTGGACAATTCTGGGTCAGATCCGACCGCAGATCGGCCATGTCTACGGCTACCGCCTCGAGCCTGATCAGAACGGTGAAAGCACCGTAGTCACATCGTTTTACGACTGGTCGCAAATCGACGAAAAGTGGCGTGCGGCGGGAATTTTCCCGGTCATCTCCGAACTCGCATTGCGCGCCACGCTGGGCATTTTGGATCGCACCGTTCGACGCGGTTACCCGAAGGGCTGAGGCGCGGCGGTCAGCGCCGACGACTCAGATGCATCCGCTCACGCTGACCCGACGCCGCCCGCCGAGGTTGACACATGCATTGACATTGGGGCGCGGTACCGGCACCGGGACGAAGGCCGGCGGTGGCGCCTGGCAACCGTCTGAGTCGTCGCATGAGCTGTCCGAGCAGTCCGGCTGACCGTCTTCGCACACATCGGCGCGGCTCGGTGCCGGAACGCTGAGCGTGACGACAGAGAAGGGCACTCCGGCCAACGCGAACACACAAGCGACAGCCGCAGCCAATCGGCGAATCGGCCGAACCATACGCCGCCAATCGGTAGCCACGGTTGGACGCATGGTCGGCAGTGTAATTCAACACAAGCCAAAAAATGGCCCAACGACGGTAGTCAACCCAGGGTTGACGCAGGCAGAGCGTCAACCTAATGTTGACGGCATGATAGGGCCCGCCGCCAAACCCATGCCGATCGATTATTCGATCCGACTCGACGACTTGATCGGTGCCATCAAGCACGTGCATGCAGATGTGCTGGACCAACTCAGCGATGCCGTTTTGGCGGCCGAACATCTGGGCGAGGTTGCCGACCATCTGATCGGACATTTCGTCGACCAGGCGCGCCGCTCCGGAGCGTCCTGGACCGACATCGGCCAGAGTATGGGCGTCACCAAGCAGGCCGCCCAGAAGCGGTTCGTTTTCCGCGCGCAGCCCTCCGCAGTGGATCCCGAGCAAGGCTTCGAGCGGTTCACACCGCGGGCCCGCAACGCCGTCGTCGCCGCCCAAAACGCCGCGCACGCAGCGCACAACGGCGAAATCACCCCCGATCACCTGGTGCTGGGTGTGCTCGGCGACTCCGAGGCGCTGGCCCCCAAGCTGCTCGCGGCCCAGCAAATCGACGTCGAATCCGTCCGAGCCGCCGTCACACTGCCCGCGGCGGTGGAAAACCCGCCCCAACTGATTCCCTTCAGCGGCCCGGCCCGCAAAGCGCTCGAGTTGACCTTCCGTGAAGCACTTCGCTTGGGCCACAACTACATCGGCACTGAACACATATTGCTGGCACTGCTCGAGCTGGAAGATGGCGCCGGCCCGCTGCACCGCGCCGGTGTCGACAAAGTCCGGGCGGAGACTGACCTGATCGCCGTATTGGAATCGCTGGTAGCGCGAAAAAGCGACGGAGCTTGATTGCCGACCAACTCGGCGACGCAGACGCCGCGATGTGCCATCATGCGAAGGTCGCCGAGGAGGAAACAATGCACCGCTGGTTGATTGTCGTGATCACCGTCATGGTTGCGGGGTTCGTCGCCGCTCCACCTGCCTCGGCCGGCGAGGCACCGATCGGACGAGTCGGTGACACGTTGCGGGTGGACACCGGCAAGATGATCGCCGACATCACCGTCAGCAGCGTCCAGCGTGTCGATGCGCCTCCTGGATTCGGCTACCAGCGCGGCGGTAACTACGTCAAAGGTTTCCCTGGCAGCGGGGTCGACCGTGCCGACGTGGCGATCCACGCGATCAGGGTGCCTAATCCGTTCCAGATGGGCACTGATTTCAGTTTCGTCGGCGTCACGCCGTTCGCCGACGCCTACCGGCCGCGGCCATCCGATGCGCCCGACGCCCTGGAAGCCGCGTTGGGGAATGCGCCGGCCGGGTCGGTGGTCCGCGGTGGCGTGTACTGGGACGTCCAGCGTGATCCGGTCTCGAATGTGGTGCTGCTGGACAAGAAGACCGGCATCCACCTGGCGCAGTGGAATCTCTGACGATAGACGCTCTCACGGTTCGCATTGCCGGCGCCGATTCCGTCGATCTCGACGAACTGGCGGCCGTCGCCGCTGACACCTTTCCCCTGGCCTGTCCGGCGTCGGTGACACCGGCGAACATCGCGGCGTTCGTCGAAGCCAATTTGTCCGCGGCGCGCTTCGCCGAGTATCTCGCCGATCCCGAACGCGTGTTGCTGGTCGCCGAGCAAGCCGGCCGGATTGCGGGCTACGCGATGCTGGTCTGCGGCGTCACCGACGACCCCGACGTAAGGCGCGCAGTCAGCGCCCTTCCAGCCGTAGAGCTTTCGAAAATCTACGTGCTCGAACATCATCACCGGACGGCAGCGTCGACGGCATTGATGACCGACGCGTTGGCTGCTGCCGAGAAGCTTGGCACCACCTGCATGTGGCTTGGCGTCAACCGGCAAAACCAACGCGCTCAACGCTTCTACACCAAACATGGCTTTATCGTCAGCGGCACCAGGACGTTTCAGGTAGGCGAGTGTCGCGAGGACGACTACGTGATGGTCCGGCGGCTCTAGCTCGATGCCGTCAGCGCCAGCAGGCGCGACGTGGCACGCAGGTACTTCTTCCGAAAACCGCCGGCGAGCATTTCTTCACTGAAGATGTGGTCGAGTTTCTCACCCGAGGCCGCCACGGGTATTCCGGCGTCATAGAGCCGGTCGGTCAGCGCCACCAGTCGCAGCGCGACGTTTTGGTCGTCGATGCCGTGCACGCCGGTCAGATACACCGCCGTCACGCCTTCGATCAACGCCAGATAGCGCGACGGGTGCATGGTGGCCAGATGCGCGCACAGCTCGTCGAAGTCGTCGAGAGTGGCTCCGTCGACACGCGTGGCAGACGCGGCGACCTGGTCATCGGACGGCGGCTCAGGTGCGGCCGGCAGGTCGCGATGCCGATAGTCGGGCCCATCAATCCGCACGACGGTGAAAATGCTTGCCAGCGTGTTGATTTCACGGAGGAAATCCTGGGCGGCAAAGCGGCCTTCGCCGAGCTGTTCGGGCAACGTGTTCGACGTGGCGGCCAGCGACACACCGCGCTCGACGAGCTGGGCGAGCATCCGGGCGATCAGTGTGGTGTTTCCCGGATCGTCCAGCTCGAACTCGTCGATGCAGACCAGCGTGTAATCGGCAAGCAGGTCGATGCATTCGGCGAATCCGAATACCCCGGCCAGCTGAGTCAACTCCATGAACGTCGCAAACGCCTTGCGGTGCATGCCGTCCGGTATCTGGCGGTACGCGGAGGCCAGCAGATGGGTTTTACCGACGCCGAAACCACCGTCGAGGTAGAGCCCGACACCGGGCACTACCTCCCGCTTGCCGAACAGCTTGCGGCGACCGGCCCGGCGCTCGACAGCCTGTCGGCAAAATTGTCGACACGCCTCGACGGCAGCGGTCTGGCTTAGTTGGGCAGGGTCGGGGCGGTAGGTCGCAAAGCTAACCTCGGCGAACATCGGTGGGGGCGTCAACTGGCCGATCAGCCGCTCCGGGGAGACGGTCGGATGCCGATCCACCAGATGCGCGATTGCATCGGTGGCGTCCGCAGAGGTGGGGCCGTGCATGCAGGCACTGTAACGACGTGCTGCAATCAAGCTCATGGCCGAGCTTGGACCCGACCTCACCGCTGAGCTCACACTGTTGGGCTCCACCCGCCGGCTCGACGACGGCGATCTGCCCAACCTGTACGCCTATCCATCGGACGGGCTGTGGGTGCGGGCCAACTTCATCGCCAGCATCGACGGGGGCGCCACCGTCGGCGGCACCACCGGCCAATTGGGCGGGCCCGTCGACCGGGCGTTGTTCAGCCTGCTGCGCGAACTCGCCGACGTCATCCTGGTCGGTGCGGGCACGGTGCGCATCGAAAGCTATTCCGGGGCGCGCCCAGGCGTGTCGGCGCGGCAGCGGCGACAGGCCCGCGGCCAAAGCGAAGTCCCGCCGCTGGCAATCGTGACCAAGTCCGGCCGGCTGGAGCGCGATATGCCGGTGTTCACCCGCACCGAGGTGCCGCCGCTGGTGCTCACTTGCGCTGCGGCCGCCGAGGCGACCCGTCGTCGTTTGGGTGGCCTGGCCGAGGTCGTCGACTGTTCGGGCCGTGATCCGGCACTGGTCGACGAGGCCGCCCTACTGAAAGCCCTGACCAGCCGCGGCCTCAACCGGGTGCTGACCGAGGGCGGCCCGATGCTGTTCGGCTCGCTCGTTGAACGCGGCATGCTCGATGAGCTGTGCTTGACGATCGCACCGTGTGTGGTCGGCGGCCAGGCCCGCCGCATCGCGACCGGGCCGAGCCAGGTGCAAAGCCCGATGCGCTGCACCCACATCCTGTCCGACGAGGACGGCTACCTCTACACCCGCTATGTCCGCGGCGTCTAGTTACTGTGGTCGCATGAACCGGCACGCCATCTACGCCGCAACCTTGGTCGCGGTGACTGCGTTGGTAGCCGGCTGTGCGCCGGGTCTGGCCGCTAACCCGCGCTTTGCCACCAACTCCGGCGCCCACCCGCAAGGGAAGGCCGCAAAGACCCAATCGCCCGGTGGTCCGCCGCCGATCGCGGCTCCCAAGAACGACTTGTCGTGGCGAGATTGCACGTCGCGGGTGTTCGGCGACGCCGCCGTCCCCGCCGCTCCCGGAGTCAAACTGGATTGCGCCAACTACGACGCCGACCTCGACCCGGTTAACGGCTCGTCGGGAACGCTGAGCATCGGCGTGGTCCGCGCCCGCTCCGTGCAGACCCCGGAGGATGCCGGCCCACTGGTGTTCACCACCGGTTCGGATCTGCCGTCGTCGCTGCAATTGCCGGTGTGGCTGTCGCGCGCGGGCGCCGACGTGCTGCGCACCCACCCCGTCGTCGCCGTCGACCGTCGCGGCATGGGCCTGTCGAGCCCCGTCGACTGCCGCGACCAGTTCGACCGGCAGGAAATGCGCAACCAATCGCAGTTCGAGACGGGCGACGACCCGGTGGCCAACCTCGCCGACATCACCCAAAACGCCACCACCAGCTGCACCGACACCATCGCCCCCGGCGACTCCGCCTACGACAACATGCACTCGGCCGGCGACCTCGAACGGCTGCGCAGCATCTGGGACGTGCCCGCGCTGGCGGTGGTCGGGATCGGCAACGGCGCCCAGGTGGCGCTGAGCTACGCCGGATCTCGTCCCGACAAGGTGTCCAGGTTGATCCTGGACTCGCCGATCGCCTTGGGCGTGGGCGCCGAAGCCGCTGCCGAGCAGCGGGTCAAGGGCGAACAGGCGGCGCTGGACGCATTCGCCGCCCAGTGCGCGGCGGTGAACTGTGCGCTGGGACCCGATCCCAAGGGCGCCGTCGACTCGCTGCTGGCCGACGCCCGCGCCGGCCACGGGCCCGCCGGCGCGTCGGTGGCGTCGCTGGCCAACGCCATCTCCACCGCGCTGGGTTTCCCCACCGGCGACCGCATCGGCACCACCACCGACCTGGCCACCGCGCTGGCCAACGCCCGCTCCGGCGACACCAACCTGTTGACATCGCTGATCAACCGGGCCGAATCCACCCGCGGCACCGACGGCCAGTTCATCAATTCCTGCAGCGACGCGCTCAACCGGCCGACTCCCGACCGGGTGCGCCAGCTGGTGGTCGAGTGGGGCAAGCTCTACCCGCAGTTCGGCAGGGTCGGTGCGCTGGATCTCGTCAAGTGTGTGCACTGGCCGAGCGGCACGCCGCCGCAAGCACCCAAAAGCCTCAAGGTCAACGTCCTGCTGCTGGGCGTACAGAACGATCCGATCGTCGGCTCCGAGGGCGTCGCCGCAACGGCCGCCACCATCATCAACGCCACCGCGGCCAGCAAGCGGGTGATGTGGCAAGGCATCGGCCACGGCGCCAGCATCTACTCCCCGTGTGCGGTACCGCCGCTGATCGGTTACCTGGACAGCGGCCACCTACCCGACACCGACACCTACTGTCCCGCCTGATACTTGGGCCGGCCGGGCACCGGTGTACGGTGCGCTGGTGACGACGGTTGACTCCTTGTTTCGTCCCCGCACCAGCGCCCCCAGCATCGCGACGGTGCTGCGGTCGGTGCTGTGGCCGGCGGCCATTCTGGCCATCATCCACCGCAGCGTGGTGGTGACCACCAACGGCAACATCACCGACGACTTCAAACCGGTCTACCGGGCGGTGTCCAACTTCCGGCACGGATTAAACATCTACAACGAGCATTTCGACTACGTCGACCCGCACTACCTCTACCCGCCCGGCGGCACGCTGCTCATGGCGCCGTTCGGCTATCTGTCGTTCACCGAGTCGCGCTACCTGTTCATTGCGTGCAACACCATTGCGATCGTGATCGCGGCCTACCTGCTGCTGCGGATGTTCAACTTCGCCGTCACCTCGGTAGCCGCCCCAGCGCTGCTGCTGGCGATGTTCTGCACCGAATCGGTGACCAACACGCTCGTTTTCACCAACATCAACGGCTGCATCCTGCTGCTGGAGGTGCTGTTCTTCCGGTGGCTGCTCAACGGCCGTCAGTGGGCAGCCGGTGTGGTGATCGGATTGGCGCTGGTGGTCAAACCGGTCCTGGGACCGCTGTTGTTGCTGCCGCTGCTCAACCGCCAGTGGCGCGCGGTGATAGTCGCCATCGTGGTGCCGGCGGTGTTCAACCTGGCCGCGCTGCCACTACTCAGCGATCCGATGGACTTCTTCACCCGCACGCTGCCCTACATCATGGGCACCCGCGACTACTTCAACAGCTCGATCCTGGGCAATGGTGTGTACTTCGGGTTGCCCACCTGGTTGATCATGTTTCTGCGAATCCTGTTCACGCTCATCGCGATTGGTAGTTTGTGGCTGCTGTACCGCTACTACCGGACCCGCGACCCGCGGTTTTGGCTGCTCACTTCCTCTGGTGTGGTGTTGCTGTGGTCCTGGCTGGTGCTGTCGCTGGCGCAGGGCTACTACTCGATGATGCTGTTCCCGTTCTTGATGACGGTGGTGCTGCCCAACTCGGTGATCCGCAACTGGCCGGCATGGCTGGGCATCTACGGCTTTTTGACGATGGACCGCTGGCTGCTGTTCAACTGGATGTCTATCGGGCGTCCGCTGGAGTACCTGAAAATCACCTACGGCTGGTCGCTGCTGATGATTGTGGTGTTCACGGTGCTCTACTTCCGCTATCTGGACGCCAAGGCGGAAAGCCGGCTGGACGACGGGATCGATCCGGCGTGGCTGACGAGCGAGCAGCCGGCGCACAGCGCGGTGATCGCAAGCGCGGCGGAGCCGGGCGCAGCGGGTCACCGCCATTAGCGCTAGCGTGGAGGCATGACCTCTCAGCCGAAGGTGCAACTGAGCGACGACGAATGGCGACAGAAGCTCACTCCGGAGGAGTTCGCTGTGCTGCGACGCGCCGGCACCGAGCGGCCCTTCAGCGGTGAATACACCGACACCAAAACCGAGGGTGTCTACGAGTGCCGGGCCTGTGGGGCCGAGTTGTTCCGCAGCAGCGAGAAGTTCGAATCCCATTGCGGCTGGCCGTCATTCTTCGACCCGTCGGCCTCGGATGCGGTGATCCTGCGGTCCGACGACTCGTTGGGCATGCGTCGCATCGAAGTGCTGTGCGCCAACTGCCACAGCCACCTGGGCCACGTCTTCGAAGGCGAGGGCTATCAGACGCCGACCGATCAGCGCTATTGCATCAACTCGATCTGCCTGAAGCTGGTGCCCGCCTGACCTCTCGCGAAAGTGCAACCACCGACGCGTTTCGCGAAAGACGACGTCGCTAGTTGCACTCTCGCGGCAGATCAGTCCACCCGGGTGGCATGCACTTCCCAGAACGGGGCGTGTGCCCGGCCGCCCTCCAGCCACGGTTCGATGACCTGAAACCGCTCGGCTACCGGCTTGATCTGGTCAGCCAGATCGGGATTGCGCGCCAGCATCATCTCGAAGGATTGCGCGCTGAGATTGACCTGGTAGGTGGTCGGCCCCAGGTAAGTGATCTCCCACCCGCCGGCCGGAAGCACCTGTCGAAAGTCGTCCTCGGACAGTGACCGCGGCATGCGAAAGCCGTTGACGCTGTGCGAACCGAACTCGAACATGTACAGCCGCGCACCGGGTTTGGTGGCGCGGTGCAGCGCCTGGGCATAGGCCCGCTGTAGCTCGGGGTCGGTGCTGAAGGTGTGATAGAAGGCGCAGTCGACGACGGTGTCGAAGCGGTTGTCCAGCCCCTCGAGCCGGGTGGCGTCGGCCAATTCGAAGTTCACCGAAACGCCGGCTTTACGAGCGTTTTCCCGCGCGCGTTCCAGACCGCTCGGTGACGCGTCGACGCCGGTGGCCGAATAACCCTTCGACGCGTAGTAGATCGCATGGTGGCCGGGGCCGGTGCCCGGATCGAGTACCTCGCCCTTGATCGCGCCCAGCGCCACCAGCTGCTGAACCACCGGCTGCGGGCCGCCGATGTCCCATGGCGTGGCCGTCGGCAATCCATGCGAGGTCCGCTCATCGCGGTACATCTCTTCGAAACGGCTGGGATCGACTGGAGAAGTCATGGCAGCGAAGCCATCAACTGCTCGACCGGCACCCGCGGTCCCGTGAAGAAGGGGGTCTCGGCGCGGGTGTGCCGGCGTGCGTCGGTGGCCCGCAGATCGCGCATCAGATCGACGATCCGATCCAGTTCGGGCGCCTCGAACGCAAGGATCCACTCGTAGTCGCCCAGCGCGAAGGCCGGCACCGTGTTGGCTCGGACGTCCTTGTACCCGCGCGCGGCCATCCCATGCTCGGACAACATGCGGCGGCGCTCTTCGTCGGGCAGCAGATACCACTCGTAGGACCGCACGAAGGGGTAGACGCAGATGTAAGCGCCCGGATCTTCGCCGGCGATAAACGCCGGGACGTGACTCTTGTTGAACTCCGCGGGCCGATGCAGCGCCACACTGCTCCACACCGGCGTGCAGGCCCGGCCCAGCGTCGTGGCACGGCGGAAGTCGGCGTAGGTCGCTTGCAGCGCTTCGACGCGTTCGGCGTGCGTCCAGATCATGAAATCGGCGTCGGCCCGCAGGCCGGAAACGTCATAGAGCCCGCGCACCACCACGCCGCGTTCTTCCTGCTGCTTGAGGAAGGTCGCGGTCTCGTCGACGAGGGTGTCGCGCTCGTCGCCGAGTACGCCGGGCCGTACCGAGAACACCGAAAACATCAGGTAACGCAGGGTCGAGTTGAGGGTGTCGTAGTCCAAGCGAGCCATGGCTCTATCGTGCCACGCCCACCTTCAACAGCTCCGACACCGCTCGACCAGCCGCGCCGACACACGCCGGCACCCCGATCCCGTCGAGGTAGCTGCCCGCCACCGCCACTCCCGGCGGCAGTCCGGCCCGCAACTCGGCAACCACATCGGCATGACCGGGGCCGTATTGCGGCATCGCATCGGGCCAGCGCTGCGCCCAGGCGTCCAGCGGCTCGACCGCCACCCCGAACACGGTGGCCAGGTCGTCCACCGCCCACGACCGCAGTTCGTCATCGGAGGCCCGCACGGCCAGATCCTCGCCGAACCGACCGAACGACAAGCGCAGCAACTCGACCTCGCCGCCGCTCCCCCATTTGCGCGACGACAAGGTGATCGCCTTGGCGCGCAAAGCTTCGCCGGTGGCCACCAGCACCCCGGACTGGTTCGGAAAGGGAGTGTCAGGCGACACCGCCAACGCCACCACCGCCGAGGATGCGCTGCCAATCCGGTTCGCGGCCGCGGCGCTACGCGGGGCAATGCCTTCGACCAGCGGCGCGAGTCGCGGCGCGGGGACGGCCAGAATGACCCCGTCGGCCTGCCAGGGTGTCCCGGCGTCGTCGTGCAGCACCCAGCCCCGATCAGCGTGCTCGAGGCGCTGCACCGCCGTCTGCACCCAGCGCACCCGGCTGCGCCGGGCCAACGCGTCGACCAGCACGCAGTAGCCACCGTCGACCGCGCCGAAAACCGGCCCCCGGCTGGTCGTGCTCGGCACCTGGCCCACCGCCCCGGTCAGGCTGGCTGCACCGTCGTCGAGGGCCGCGGCCACCGACGGCGCCGCCGCGCGCAGCCCGATACTGGCTGCCGAACCCGCATACACACCGGCCAGTAGCGGATCCACCACCCGGCCCACCACCTGCTCGCCGAACCGGTCGGCCACCACTTCAGCGACGCTCGGGTCGCTGCCGCGGCGCCACTGCAGCGGACGGCTGGGCTCCTGGGCAATGCGCGCGACGGTCCCGTCGTCGACCAGACCCGCGACCGATTCCGCCGACGACGGGATTCCGTTGACCGTGTCGGTCGGCAGTGGATGCAGCCGGGCCTGGCTGTAGATCAGCGGGCGGGCGCCGGTGGTGTCGCGTTGCCGGTCCGCGAGATCCAACTCGGCAAGCAGCGCCGGCACTTCGGGCCGGCGCAACACGAACGCCTCGGCGCCGACGTCCATCGGCTGCCCGCCGACGCGCTCGGTGCGCAGTACCCCGCCGAGCCGATCGGCGGGATCGAACAGGGTGATCGTCGCGCCGTCACCGACGGCCAGCCGTAGCCGATAGGCGACCGTCAATCCTGAGATACCGCCCCCGACAACACAATACGAGGTCACAACGAGTGCACCAACGACACCAATTCGGTCAGCACGTCGGGATCGGTGTCGGGCAGCACCCCGTGCCCGAGGTTGAAGATGTGGCCTGCCGCACCGGCCTCCACGGCACGCCGCCCGTCGTCGGCCACTGCCCGGGCCGCCCGCTCCACCGCCGGCCAGCCTGCCAGCAGCACCGCGGGATCGAGGTTGCCCTGCAGCGCCGTGCCGGCCTCGACCCGCCAGGCGGCGTCGAGCAGCGACGTCCGCCAGTCGACTCCCACCACCGTGGCGCCGGCGCCTGACATCGCCCCCAGCAATTCGGCGGTGCCCACTCCGAAGTGCGTCATCGGGACGCCGTATTCGGCGAGCGCGGCGAAGATCCGCGCACTGTGGGACTGCACATAACGGCGGTAGTCCGACAGCGACAACGCACCGGCCCACGAGTCGAACACCTGAATGGCGTCCACGCCGGCGTCGAGTTGTACCCGCAGGAAGGCGATGGTCAAGTCGGTCAGCTTTTCCATCAGCGCATGCCAGCTGTCCGGCTCGGCCAGCATCATCGCCTTCGTGCGAGCGTGGTGACGGCTGGGTCCGCCCTCCACCAGATAGGACGCCAACGTGAACGGCGCACCGGCGAAACCGATCAGCGGGACGTCGCCGAGAGCGTCCACCAGCAGCGCGACGGCCTCTGACACCGGTTGAACATTCTGTGGCTCAAGAGGTTTCAATGCGCTGATGTCGTCGGCGCTGCGCACCGGTGCGGCGATGACCGGCCCGACGTCGGGGACGATATCGAGCTCGACGCCCGCACCGCGGAGCGGCACCACGATGTCGGAGAACAGAATCGCCGCGTCGACGTCGTGGCGGCGCACCGGCTGCATGGTGATCTCGGTGATCAGCTCGGCGTCGAAGCAGGCCGCCAGCATGCTGTGTTGTGCCCGCAGCGCCCGGTATTCGGGCAGCGAGCGGCCGGCCTGACGCATGAACCACACCGGCACCCGGGCGGGCTTGCGGCCGCTGGCGGCAGCCAGATACGGCGAGTCGGGAAGGTCACGACGAGTAGTCATCGCGCTCAATGCTGCCACGACACCCAACGGAGATGGCCCGAAGTGTGCGCATGGTCGTTTTGGGGAATGCCGTCGGTCGGCGGCGGCGCGCGCATTTTCGTGTGCCCACCTCAGCCGCCCCGACGGTGTGAAAGGAGACGGTTGATGTTCCTGATGGACAAGCCGGCCAAGGACACAAACCTGGTCGGCGAGGCCGAATACCTGATTGACCGGGTGTTGCGCAATATCGCACATGGCCGTTTCGAGCGGACCTTGTCAGGGCTGACCGCGTTCGCGGCGGTCGTGACGACCGCCGAGGTGTACTTCGAGCACTACCGGGCCAGCTTCGGCAACAAATGGATGTGGAGCCCGATCGTCGTGACGCCGCCGGTGGTGGTGGCCGGGGTGGCCGGGGTGTTCTCGAAGCACTGGGCCAAGCGGTGGCTGCCCGTCACGGCGGGGATCTACGCGGCGAACGGGCTGATGGGCCAGTATTTCCACGCCCGCGGCGTCGCGCGCCGGCCCGGGGGCTGGCGGCTCTACAACTACAACGTGCCGATGGGCCCGCCGATCGCCGCACCGGGATTGATGAGCATCGTCGGCGCGATGGGCCTACTGGCGGCGATCATGCGGCGCGAGAAGTGAGCATGCGTGACATCGCCAGCGGTAAGCACCTGCCCAACCTGCGGCCCGACGGCAAGCCGCTGCACCCGTCGTGGCTGCCGCGCCAGCGCCGCGGTGTCACACCGCAGATGATCGGCCGCTACCCCGACTACGACGTGCTGTCCACCGCGGACACCTGGGACGAAGCCACCCGCAAAGTGGTGCTGGCCCGGCTGGATGAACCTGGACCGCTGCGGTTCTTCGAGCCTGCCGAGGAACCGACGCTGCGGATGTTCTGCGACACCGTGCTGGCCCAAGACGGTGAGCCGCGGGTACCGGTGGCCGAGTTCGTCGACGCCAAGCTCGCCGAAGGGCAACTGGACGGCTACCAATACGACGACATGCCCGACGACCGGGACACCTGGCGGCTGGTGCTGGCCGGCTTGGACGAGGCGGCCCGTGACGCCGGTGCGGACTCGTTTGCCGCCGCCGAAGCTACGACTCGCGAATCTGTCGTCCAGCGTTTCGCCGACGCCCAGTTGTACGGCGGCAGTTGGGAGAAGTTGAACGTCTCCCGCGCGTGGTCGGTGGTGATGCGGATGGCGCTCTCGGCTTTCTACAGTCATCCGTGGGCGTGGAACGAGATCGGGTTCGGCGGGCCGGCCTATCCCCGCGGGTTCATGCGGCTCGGCGGGGTTGGCAGCCGGGAGCCGTACGAGAAGCCCGGCGCCACCGATGAGGACCCGGTCACGACTGTCGACGAGGACGACATCGATGGGTGACTTTTGGCGCGGATTGCTCAAGGGCGCACTGGGACCCACCGACAACGACTCCCGATTCCTGCTCGACGTGCACTCGCGTGACCTGCCCGGCAAGGCGACCATGCGCCGCTACCACGACGACGAAGAGGTCGACCTGGTGGTCGTGGGGGCCGGCGCCGGGGGCTCGGTGCTCGCCCAGCGGTTGGCGCGCGCCGGCTGGCGAATCGTGATTCTGGAGGCCGGCCCGTTCTGGCATCCCGACGAGGACTGGGTATCCGACGAGGCCGGGTCGCATCAGCTGTATTGGACGCAGAAGCGGATCATCGGCGGCTCGGATCCGATCGAGCTGGGCAAGAACAACTCCGGCCGCGGTGTGGGCGGCTCGATGGTGCACTACGCCGGCTACACACCGCGGTTCCATCCCAGCGACTTCGAAACGTTCACCCGGGACCGGGTCGGTGCCGACTGGCCGATCAGCTACGCCGATCTGCGACCACACTATGAGCGCCTGGAGCAGGAGTTGCCGGTCGCCGGCCAGGACTGGCCGTGGGGCGATCCGCACCGCTATCCCTTTGCCCCGCATCCAGTTTCGGGGGCGGCGATGAAACTGTGGGAAGGAGCGCTCAACCTTGGCATCGAGATGCGGGTCGGCCCGGTCGGCATCGTCAACGGCACGTTCGGCAACCGGCCGCACTGCATCTACCGTGGCTACTGCCTGCAGGGCTGCAAAGTCAACGCCAAGGCCAGCCCGTACGTCACACATCTGCCCGACGCGCTGGCCCACGGTGTCGAGGTCCGGGCCAACTGCATGGCCTCGCGCGTCGAGCTCGACGAGGCTGGAAATGCCACCGGCGTGACATATTTCGGCGAAGACGGCAGCAGGGAGCGGTTTCAGCGGGCCAAAGTGGTTGCGGTGGCCTGCTACTCGATCGAAACTCCACGGCTACTGCTCAACTCGACCAGTCAGAAGTTCCCGAACGGATTGTGCAACAACAGCGACCAAGTCGGCCGCTACGTGATGGTGCAGGGCGCCTCGCAGACCGCGGGCCGCTGGCCTGACGAGCTGCGGATGTACAAGGCGCCGCCGCCGGAGGTGTCGTCCGAGCAGTTCTACGAGACCGATCCAGATCGCGGCTTCGCGCGTGGATTTTCCATCCAAACGGTGTCGCCGCTGCCGATCGGGTGGGCCGAACACGTGCTGGCCGACGGGCATTGGGGTGCTGCGCTGCGCGAATACATGCGCGACTACAACCACTGGGCCACCATCGGCGTGCTCAACGAATTGCTTCCACACTCCGACAACCGGGTCACGCTCGCCGAGGAGACCGACCAGTACGGCATTCCGGTCGCCCGGTTCGACTACTCGCTGTCGGACAACGACAAGGACAACATGGAGTACTCCACCAACGTCATCACCAACATCCTGCACGCGGCCCGGGCCCAGGACGTGCTGACCATCCAGCGCTTCGCCCATCTGATCGGCGGCGCACGGATGGGCAGCGACCCCGACACCAGCGTCGTCAACTCCGATCAGCGAAGTTGGGCGGTGCCCAACCTGTTCTTGGCCGACGGTTCGGTGTGCCCCACTCAGGGCAGCGCCAACCCCGCGCTAACCATCATGGCGCTGGCCTCGCGGCTGGCCGAACGGATCGTCCGGGGCGACATCAAGGCCGACGTGGGGACCCGCGCCGTGCGTGCGTAACCTCGTCGGTATGCCAGTACAGCAACCCGGCGGAAACTCCGCCGATTATTCGGAATTCCCAAGTCTGCGAATCGAACCCGGCGATGACGGCGTGCTGCAGGTGATTCTCGACGCTCCCGGACTGAACTCGGTGGGTCCGCAGATGCATCGCGATCTCGCCGAGATTTGGCCGGCAATCAATCGCGACCCCGACGTGCGGGTGGTCCTGGTCCGCGGCGAAGGTAAAGCGTTCTCCTCCGGCGGCAGCTTCGACCTGATCGCCGAGACCATGGGCGAGTTTCCCGACCGGATGCGCATCATGCGCGAAGCCCGCGACCTGGTACTCAATATGGTCAACCTCGACAAGCCGGTGGTCTCGGCGATTCACGGTGCGGCAGTCGGCGCCGGACTGGTGGTGGCACTGCTCGCCGACGTGTCGGTGGCGGGCCGCAACGCCAAGATCATCGACGGCCATACCAAGCTGGGCGTGGCCGCCGGTGATCACGCCGCGATCTGCTGGCCGTTGTTGGTCGGCATGGCCAAGGCCAAGTACTACCTGCTCACCTGCGAGCCGCTGACCGGCGAGGAAGCCGAGCGGATCGGACTGGTCTCGACCTGCGTTGACGATGACCAGGTGCTGGCCACCGCGACCCGCATCGCCGGCGACCTGGCGCAGGGCGCGCAATCGGCGATCCGGTTTACCAAACACAGCCTCAACCACTGGTACCGGATGTTCGCGCCGGCCTTCGAAACCGCGCTTGGCCTGGAGTTTCTCGGCTTCAGCGGGCCGGACGTGGCCGAAGGTCTGGCCGCGCACCGCGAAAAGCGGCCGGCTCGCTTCCCCAGCGAGTCTTAGCCGCCCGAGCAGACTGCGGCGCGCCTGTTTCCACGCATCTGCGGATAGGTCTAGCGTCAGAGGTTGTGACTGCAGCCGAACCGGTCCCATTCCGCGAGGCGGTGACGGCGATGAACGCCGCAACCGTGCGGCCGGAGATCGAGCTCGGCCCCATCCGGCCGCCGCAGCGTCTCGCGCCGTACAGCTACGCGCTGGGCGCCGAGGTCAAGCACCCCGACGTCGCGATCGTCCCGGAGCGCTCCGAGGGTGACGCCTTCGGCCGGCTGATTCTGCTGTATGACCCTGACGGCGCCGACGCCTGGGACGGCACGATGCGGCTCGTCGCCTACATCCAGGCCGACCTGGACTCCAGCGAGGCCATCGACCCGTTGCTACCCGAAGTGGCGTGGAGTTGGCTGGTCGACGCCTTGGAGGCACGCGCCGAGGACGTGACGGCTCTCGGCGGCACCGTCACCGCCACCACGTCGGTGCGTTACGGCGACATCTCCGGACCGCCCCGCGCCCACCAACTCGAACTGCGGGCCTCCTGGACCGCGATCACCCCCGACATCGGCACCCACGTCGAGGCGTTTTGCGAAGTGCTCGAGCACGCTGCAGGACTTCCGCCGGTGGGGGTGACCGACCTCGGGTCGCGGTCCCGCGCCTGAGATGTCCGACGCTCCCGTTCAACCCGATAGCACGGAAGTCGAAGCCGACGTCACGCCGTTGCTGCATCCCGCCGAGGGGGTGCCGGACCTCTCGGCGACCGCGGACCAAATTACGGCCGCCGCGGAGCTGCTGGCCGGCGGGCACGGACCGTTCGCGGTAGACGCCGAGCGGGCGTCGGGATTTCGCTACTCCAATCGGGCCTACCTGATCCAGATCAGGCGCGCCGGCGCCGGCACCGTGCTCATCGACCCGGTAAGCCACGGCGGTGACCCGCTGACGGTGCTGCGACCGGTCGCCGAGGTGCTCGCCGACGATGAGTGGATCCTGCACGCCGCTGACCAGGATCTGCCCTGCCTGGCCGAGGTTGGCATGCGGCCGCCGAGCCTGTATGACACCGAGTTGGCCGGCCGCCTGGCCGGCTTCGACCGGGTCAATCTGGCGGCGGAGGTGCAGCGGCTGTTGGGCCTGGGCTTGGTCAAAGGCCACGGCGCTGCCGACTGGTCCAAACGTCCACTACCGGCGGCCTGGCTAAATTATGCGGCCCTCGACGTCGAGTTGCTCATCGAGCTGCGCCAGGCGATCGCCGGAGTGCTGGCAGAACAAGATAAAAGTTCTTGGGCGGCAGAGGAATTCGAATACTTGCGGACGTCCGCTGGCGAGCCGCAGCCCACCCGGCGCGACCGTTGGCGACGCACGTCGGGGATCCACAAAGTGCGCAACCAACGCGGGCTGGCCGCTGTGCGGGAATTGTGGACAGCGCGCGACCGCATCGCCCAACGCCGCGACATCGCGCCGGGCCGGATCCTGCCCGATTCGGCGATCGTCGCGGCCGCCATGGCCGACCCGAAAACCGTCGACGACCTCGTCGATCTGCCCATATTCGGCGGGCGCAAGCAGCGCCGCAGCGCGGCAATGTGGTTTGCGGCGCTGGAGGCCGCCCGGCAGAACCACGAGCCGGTCGAGGAAACCGAACCACCGAACGGCCCGCCGGCGCCGGCGCGCTGGTCTAGGCGCAGACCCGAAGCCGCCGCGCGGCTGGATGCGGCCCGCGCCGCGCTGACGAAAGTCGCGGAGCGGGTGGCGGTGCCGACGGAGAACTTGATCTCCCCCGACCTGGTACGACGGCTGTGCTGGGTCTGGGACGGCGCCGCCGACGCGGCGACGGCCATCGACGATTTTCTCCGTGCCGGCGGCGCCCGCAATTGGCAGCGTCAGCTAGTGGTGCCGGAGTTGGCCGCGGCATTGCAGCCGACGCCCGACTAGCTGGCGCGCTGGCAGAACCTCAACTGATTGCCGAACGGATCGATGACGGTCATTGTCGGCCCGCCGGGGGCACCGTTCTCGATTCCCGGCCTGGAGTAACCGTGGCGCCGGACGATCAGCTCGGCGTGCAGCGCGTCGATATCACCGACCGGAATCCACAGCACGGTGTTAGGGCTGCCGTCGCCGTAATGCTCGGTGAGGTGCAGCACCACATCCGACCTGCTCACCTGGATATAAGCGGGCAGGTCTGCCTCGAAGCGATGCTCCCAGTCGCGGCGAAAACCGAGGTAATCACAGTAGAACTCCAGCGCGCCGGCGACGTCGAAGATCCGCAGCAGCGGCACCGGTGGTCCGAGATCGAGCCGCGAGCCGCCCATTTCGCTGCGGCCCTCAGTCCAGATGCTCGCGGATCTCAGCTTCGGTGACCGAGCTGCCCAACGCCGCAACCCAGCCGGTGATTTGGCGCGCCACGTCCTGATCGGTCAGGCCTGCCTCGGCGAGTACCTCACCACGGGAGGCGTGGTCGAAGAATTGCTGCGGCAGCCCGACGTCGCGGCACGGCACGTCGATCTCGGCGCGCCGCAACGCCGCCGAGATCGCCGAACCGACCCCGCCGGCCACGCCGTTGTCCTCCAGCGTGACGACGAGCTTGTGCGTCACCGCCAAGTCGCGCACGACATCAGAGACCGGCAGCACCCACCGCGGGTCGATCACGGTCACGCCGATGCCCTGGTTATGCAGCCGCTCGGCCACCGCCAACGACATCGACGCAAACGCGCCGACCGCGACCAGCAGCACGTCATGGTTCAGCCCTTCGGCCGGCAGCGCGAGCACATCAACGCCGGAGTGCCGCTCGACGGCCGGAATGTTCTCGCCCACATCCCCTTTGGGGAACCTGATCGCGGTGGGACCGTCGTCGACGTCGAGGGCTTCGCCGAGCTCTTCGCGCAGCCGGGCACCGTCTCTGGGCGCTGCCACCCGCATCCCCGGCACGATGCCCAGTATCGACAGATCCCACATGCCGTTGTGGCTGGCGCCGTCGGGCCCGGTGATCCCGGCCCGATCGAGCACCATGGTGACCGGCAGCTTGTGCAGCGCCACGTCCATCATCATCTGGTCGAATGCCCGGTTGAGGAACGTCGAATAGATCGCCACCACCGGGTGCAACCCGCCCATGGCCAGGCCGGCCGCCGACGTCATCGCGTGTTGCTCGGCGATGCCGACGTCGAACAGCCGGTCGGGGAAGCGCTGCCCGAAGGCCGTCAGCCCGGTGGGGCCGGGCATCGCCGCGGTGATCGCGACCACGTCACGGCGTTTGGCACCCAGTTCGATCAGCGCCTCGGAGAACGCTGCCGTCCAGCCCGGCCCCGGCACCTTCGTGGCCAACCCGGTCGCCGGGTCGATCACCCCGCAGGAATGCATCTGTTCGGCCTCGTCGGCCTCAGCCGGGCCGTAGCCGTGTCCCTTGCCGGTGGCGACGTGCACGAGCACTGGGCCGCCGAACCCGCGGGCACTGCGCAGCGCCGTCTCCACGGCGTGTTCGTCGTGGCCGTCGACCGGCCCGACATACTTCAGCCCGAGGTCGGTGAACAGCAGCTGCGGCGACAGCGCGTCCTTCACGCCGGCTTTGACGCTGTGCATGAAGTGGTAGACCAACTCACCGATGACAGGCATCCCGCGCACCGTGGCGCGCCCCCGGACCAGCAATTGCTCATACTTCGGCTGCAGCCGCAGCGCGGCCAGGTGATTGGCGAGGCCGCCGAACGTCGGAGCGTAGCTGCGGCCGTTGTCATTGACGACCACGATCACCGGCCGGCGCGCGGCGGCGATATTGTTCAACGCCTCCCAGCACATCCCGCCGGTGAGCGCGCCGTCGCCCACCACGGCGACGACATGCCGGTTGCGGTGCCCCGCCAACTCGAAAGCCTTGGCCAGCCCGTCGGCGTACGACAAGGCAGCACTGGCATGGCTGGACTCCACCCAGTCGTGCTCGCTTTCGGCGCGGGACGGATAACCCGACAGCCCGCCCTTTTTGCGCAGCGTTTCGAAGTCGGCGGCGCGGCCGGTCAGCATCTTGTGCACGTAAGCCTGGTGACCGGTGTCGAACACGATCGGATCGTGCGGCGAGTCGAACACCCGGTGCAGCGCCAGCGTCAACTCGACGACGCCCAGGTTAGGCCCCAGATGCCCCCCGGTGGCCGCGACCTTGTGGATCAAAAACTCACGAATCTCGTGAGCCAGATCGCGCAATTCCAACTGGGAAAGGTGCTGCAGATCGGCGGGCCCGCGGATCTGTTCAAGCATCCCGCCATCCTACGCAGGCACGGGCCACGCGTCGCGTTGATGACATGGGGTGCCGCCGACGCTGATAGGGTCGGTTTTCGGTGAGCCGGGAAGCCTGGTCGGCGTTCGTGTCCTGCAACGTCTAGCGACCCGGGAGCGCGCCATCGCCATCATGGTCGGAGACCAAACAAGCCCGCCCGCAGCGGACGTATTGTCACCGTATGCACGCAGAGGACATCGCCGAGGACTTTCCGGTTGTGAGCATCGATGCCGACGCACTCGATGCCGCCCGCATGCTCGCCGAACACCGCTTGCCCGGGATTGTGGTCACGTCTGGAAAGTCGTACGCCGTCCTACCGGCATCCCAGGTCGTCCGCTTCATCGTTCCCCGCTACGTGCAAGACGATCCGTCGCTTGCCGGTGTACTCGACGAATCCATGGCCGACCGTGCCGCGGAAAAGTTGGGTGGCAAGACGGTGCGCGATGTGCTGCCGGATCACCTACGCAACGTACCGTCGGCCGACGCCGACGACACCATCATCGAGGTGGCCGCGGTGATGGCGCGGCTGAGAAGCCCGCTGATCGCGGTGGTCAAGGACGGCACCTTACACGGAGTGATCACCGCATCGCGCTTGCTGGCAGCGGCGCTGAAAACTTGATCCCGGCGACAGCGGCGCAACGTCGCCGGCGGGGTCGTCGATGAGCGTCGTCGCAATTGCGGTGTTCGTGGCCGCCTATGCGCTGATCGCCAGCGACCGCATCAACAAGACGCTGGTAGCGCTGGCGGGCGCAGCGATCGTGGTCTGCTTGCCGTTGATCAGGTCCGATGACGTCTTCTACTCCCATGAGACTGGAATCGATTGGGACGTCATCTTTCTGTTGCTCGGGATGATGATCATCGTCAGCGTGCTGCGCCAAACCGGTGTCTTCGAGTATCTCGCCATCTGGGCCGCCAAACGTGCCAACGGCTCCCCACTGCGCATCATGGTCCTGCTGGTGCTGATCACGGCGCTCGCCTCGGCCCTGTTGGACAACGTCACGACGGTCTTGCTGATCGCGCCGGTCACCTTATTGGTGTGCGATCGACTGGCGATCAACGCGGCCCCGTTTCTGATGGCGGAAGTATTCGCCTCCAATATCGGCGGCGCCTCGACGTTGGTCGGTGATCCGCCCAACATCATCATTGCCAGCCGCGCTGGATTGACGTTCAACGACTTCCTGGTGCACATGTTGCCGATCGTCCTCATCGTCATCGTCGTCTTTGTCGGGTTGTTGCCGTTGCTGTTCCGTGGGTCGTTCACGGTCGATCCGGAGCGGGTCGCCGATGTCATGTCACTGGAAGAGCGCGAGGCCATTCGCGATCACGGGCTGCTCATCAAGTGCGGGGTTGTCCTGGCACTGGTCTTCACGGCTTTCATCGCGCACTCGGCGCTGCACATGGAGCCTTCCGTCGTGGCGCTGCTGGGCGCCGGCGTCCTGGTCGTGATCTCCAGGCTGGAGCGCTCCGACTATCTGTCCAGCGTGGAATGGGAAACGCTGTTGTTCTTCGCCGGCCTGTTCGTCATGGTCGGCGCCCTGGTGAAAACCGGTGTCGTGGAACAGCTCGCACGCTCCGCGACCACCGCAACCGGCGGCAACATGCTCGTCACCGCAATGCTGATCCTCGGTGTATCCGCACCGGTATCCGGCGTCATCGACAACATCCCCTACGTCGCGACCATGACCCCGATCGTCAGCGAGCTGGCGGCCACCATCCACGACCACGTCCACCCCGACGTGCTGTGGTGGGCGTTGGCCCTCGGTGCCGACTTCGGCGGCAACCTGACCGCCGTGGGAGCCAGCGCCAACGTCGTCATGCTCGGAATCGCCCGTCGCGCCGAGAGTCCCATCTCGTTTTGGGAATTCACCCGCAAAGGCGCGGTGGTGACCATCGTGTCGATCGCGCTGTCCGCGGTCTATCTGTGGGTGCGCTACTTCGTTTTGGGCTAATAGTCCGATGCTTCGCAAAAGCGGCGAGTTCGATCCCGATGCAGGAGATAACTTTCATCGCCGCCCATCCGAATGCTGTGGTGGTGGAACTGGGTTGCGGACTGGAAACTCGGATGAACCTGGTTCCGTTGACCAACTCGGGCTGGCAAGGCAGCCCGCGATGAGCATGCCGAGGGCACGGACCGCGACTAGCAGGGACTCGCACTTAGTACGCGACGAACCGGAAGAAGACGAGCGCGGGCACCGGAGTCCGCGGTAGCAGTGCGCCGTCGGCAGTATTGGATGGACCGGTTTGCCCGTCTCGATCGGCGGGTATGCCATCGACTTTAGCGCTGCGACAATCGTGGCGGCGCGTCAGATGAGCGATAGTGGCATGGAGGCACGAAGTGCGGGGGACATCCGGCGAGGTACGGCGGATAACTGGTGCGCCGTGCTGCTGCCGTTACTCAACGCTCACGCCGTGGCACGGTGCGCGACAACATAACCGCGGCGTTGAGGCGTATTTGCAGCGCCGACAACATCGGCAATGGCGGAACCGCGGATCATAAGCTGCTGACGTTTGCGTCTGTACAAATGCGATGTCCAGGTGAACTCTTCAACATTCAGGTTGCTGGCTGAGCCTTGACTGCCTGCGTCCGGGTGAGCGTGAAAATCCGGCAGCAGCGCTTCTCAGCAGAATCGGCTGAACCAATTCAATCCCGACTCGGATCGCGCAGTTGATGGAATGCAATTGGCTAGATTGCGCGGACTGGTTTCTCCGTCGCGTTACCAAATAGCCAGAGACCAGCATGGAAGTTTGCGGCCGCCACATGCCTCGGCGCTCATTGACGGGCGCCACGTTGACCGGCGAGACACGCGCCAGTAACTCACCTAACTCACCGGGGGTTACCGAACATGGATTATGTGGCTCTACCGTCAGAGATCAATTCCAGCAGAATGTATGCCGATCCCGGGGCGTCGCCGGCGATGGCGGTCGCGGCTGCACCATTTTGCGTGCACTCCAGCGCACCTTCGTCTGAAGCCACCCAAAGGTGGTCCGACTGAATATAGAGAGGGGAAGTACAGATGTCCTTCTTAACCACACAGCCAGAACTGCTTACGGCTGCGGCCGGTGACTTGCAGGGTATCGGTTCTGCAGTGAGCGCAGGAAATGCGGCGGCAGCGCCACCGACGACTGGAGTAATTCCCGCCGCCGCAGACGAGGTATCAGCGCTGACCGCAGCACAATTCGCTGCGCAGGCCCAGATGTACCAGGCGATCAGCGCGCAGGCTGCGGCTATCCACGAGCAGTTTGTCACCACGTTGCAAACCAGCGCCGGTTCCTATGCAGCCACCGAGGCGGCCAATGCCGTCTCAGCAAGCTGAGGAGTTGTCAAGCAATGGAATTCGCGCTGCTGCCACCGGAAGTCAACTCCGCCAGGATGTATTCCGGTCCCGGCTCGGCACCGATGCTCGCCGCCGCAACTGCCTGGAACGGTCTGGCTGCCGACTTGGGCACGGCGGCCGCATCCTACGAATCGCTGATCGCTCAACTAACCGGCAGCTGGCTGGGGCCGGCGTCGACGTCAATGGCGTTCGCCGCCACCCCTTATGCGGCGTGGATGCACGCGGCCGCCGCCCAGGCCGAGCAGACCGCTGCGCAGGCGAGCGCCGCCGCGGCCGCCTATGAGGCCGCGTTCGCGATGACGGTGCCGCCACCGGCCGTCGCGGCCAATCGTGCCCAGCTGGCTGCGTTGGTGGCGACCAACTTCTTGGGTCAAAACACCGCGGCGATCGCGGCCACCGAGGCTCACTACGCCCAGATGTGGGCCCAGGATGCCACCGCCATGTACGGGTACGCCGGCAGTTCGGCCGCGGCCGCGACGCTGGCACCGTTCACGCCGCCGGGACAGACCACCAATCCAGCCGGCATGTCCGACCAAGCAGCAGCGGTAGCGCAGGCCACCGGCACCGCAGCCGGCACCCGCGCCCAAACCGCGATCTCGGCAGTGCCGCAAGCGCTGCAAAGCCTGACGTCGCCCGCGGCGGGGCTGCCGGCATTAGGCGCCGCGGCGCCAACCGCCTCGGCTGCTCCAATTGGCGCGCTGGCGCCGGCGTTGAGCGCCAGTCCGGCCTTGACCGTGGCGCTGGCAGGCCTGGGTGCCGACCTATTCGGCTCGTTCGTCATTGATTCGGCCGGTTCGTTCGGTGTGGATGTGGCCGGCGTAGGTGTTGCGCTCCAGGCCGCCGAGATAGAGACGGGCGGCGTCTACCCAGGATTGGGCTTAGGTGGTGTGCCCGTGGCGGCAGGTATGGGTCAAGCCAACTCAGTCGGCGGATTGTCGGTGCCGCAATCCTGGACCACTGCTGCCCCGCCGGCGATTCGGCAAGTCGCCATGGTGTCGCCGGGCTCCAGCGCTGCTGCCGCGGCAGCCGTCGCGGCCGGCGAATCGGAAATCCCCTACGCGGAGATGGCTGCGGCGGGGATGGCCGGACGCGCCCTTGGCAGTACCGCCGGTCTGCGCCGCGGGCAGCCGGCCGTATCGACGGGGCGGAAGCGCACGGAGTTGGCGCCGAGACCACTCACCGGGCCAGTGACGGGAATCGCCGCCGAGCTGCGCGAACTCGCCGACCTCCGCGACTCCGGGATACTGACCGAGGAGGAATTCACTCAACAAAAGCAACGCCTTCTCGAGCCGTAAAACTCGCAGCGCCCGTCATCGCGCTTGCACGTGGCGATTCGGGATGGCGCTGGGGCGCGAGGGGGAAACGACATGCTGACCGCGCTGAAGAGTCGCGTGGTGTCGACCGTGACGTGGCCGCTGAATCGGTTACCGATCGAAGACCGCGATTCGGTGATGGTCGCCCTGATGGTGGCCCCGTCGGGTGCAGCAGTTTCGCGATTCGCGGTGCTGATGTTTCTCTCGAGCCTGGTGGCGGCGATCGGGCTGCTACAGAATTCCGCGGCGGTCGTGATCGGCGCAATGATGATTGCACCGCTGATGGCACCGATCATGGGGATTGCCGCTTGTCTGGTCATGGGATGGGCGCAGCGGTTTGTGAGCGCTCTGATGCTGGTATCGGTCTCTGCGGCGTGCGCCGTCGCCGTGGGATGGCTCTTCGCAACACTGCTGCCCCCAGCCGGGACCGGGCTGCCTGCCCAAGTAGTTGCCCGGTCCAGCCCAGATATACGTGACCTACTGGTTGCGCTCGGGGCTGGCGCCGCCGGGGCGATCGCTACCGTACACAAACAGATTTCCGCAGCGCTGCCCGGCGTCGCAGTCGCTGTCGCGGTCGTCCCGCCTCTGGCGGCAGCCGGTGTGCTCCTGGGTCGGGGGCAGCCAGAGTTGGCTCGGGGCGCCGCGTTGTTGTTTCTGACGAACCTGATCGGCATCGTGTTGATGGCGGCTGTGGTATTCCTGCTGACTGGCTTGGTTCCCGGAGACATGTTGCGGACCCGTCGCGGCCAGATTCTTACTTCTCTGGCTGTGGCGGCCATTTGCGTATTGGCACTCGCATTGATCCTCACGCCGCGCTATCTCGCCATCACGCGCCAAGCCCACGAACTCAAAGTAGCCACCCAGACAATCACAGATCTTCTCGACTCCGGTAGCAGACTTACCCGTATCACAGCCGCTGACAACGCGATTCGCGCCGACATCGCGGGCCCCACGTCGCCCCCACCGGTGCAGAATGTGGCGGCCACTCTCGGTCGCGCATTGGGCCATCCGGTTACGGTGCAGTTGGGCTGGATACCCATGCGGGATCCTGAGGACGACCAGCCCGACATGCCGCAACTGCCGCTGATCGAGCTAAGCCCCGTGGTCGAGAAGTGGCTGGCCGGGCAATCATTGAGCCTCAACGGACTCAGCTATCAGTCCGGGACGCTGGTTGTTTCCGCGGCCGGACCACATCCGCCAAAAAATTCCGAAGACCTGACCGCGCTGCTCAACGCACGGTTCACCTACCGCATTCCGGTCAGCCTCGCCTGGACACGCACCCGCGGAGCCATCGAACCCAATGGCAGCGAAACTGCACTTGCCACCGCGCGTGGCACCGCCGCCAAATGGGCATCGTCCAGACCGGACAGCGCGATCTTGAGTATTACCGGATCGGCTACGGCGATCACTGTCACCTTGATTGGGCAAACCGAACCGGATGTCGGCGCACTGCAAGCTGACCTGCAGACCGCGCTGCCGCAGACCACCATCACCATTCAGTGGGTATCCGGCGGCCTGTTGGTCATTGCCACGCCCGCATCGACGCCTACACCGACACCGCCGCGGTAACTACCTGCGTACGAGACGCATGCTGCCGCAATGCGAATGCTTTTCTGAGAACTTGCCGCAGGCCCGAAATTTGGGCGCTACCGCTGGTGCACTGCGTTACGGGGTTATCGGGCTCGTCCAGTCTCCAACGCGTTGGCCAGCCATCGGTCGAGACTAAGCACGTCGTCGGGATCACCCCGCCACCCCAGGTGCGCGTCCGGCCGAACCAGCATCGCTTCCTTGCCGTCGTAGCGCAGCACACTCAGATGACCGCCGAGTCGTTTCTGAACACTTTCGGCGCCCCCCACATCGCCGTCGCGCGGCGCGAGCAACGCCCAACGACCGCCCAGTTCGGCGTGCAGGCGCGACACTGCGCCGTCCTCGCGGATGCACGGCAGATCACTGATCCGATCACCCGGACGCGGCTTTCGGCCTCGCCCGCCGAGCGGTCCTTTGCGGTAACTCACCCACAGCTGTGACGCCGAGTAGGTCGCCCAACGCTGCACCACCGCCAAACCGACCAACCGCACCACGATCCGATCTCGCACAAACCGACCAATCGGGTTACTCAGCACGTTGACGCGGGTCATCGCGCTGGTGCCGCGCAGCACCTCCATCGCCAGCGGGCGGCGCTCGGCCTCATAGCTATCGAGCAGTCGATCAGCCGCACAACCACTGACCACCAACGCAAGCTTCCACGCCAGGTTTTCCGCATCCCCGACACCGGTGAGCATTCCCTGCCCGCCGAAGGGAGCATGCGCGTGCGCCGCATCGCCGGCGATCACAATCCGGCCCCGACGGTAGGTATCGGCGAGGCGCCGGTGCACCGAAAACTGGGAAAGCCACACCGCATCCCCGATCCGCACTGGGCGCTGGGTCCGCTCCGGCAGGATCTGCTCGAGACGGTCGAGAATCTGGTGCTCGCTTGGCTTTTCGTCACCCCCCGGGTCGTAGGCGATTACCCGCCACAAGTCGTTGCGCCCATCCGGGTCGGGCATCGGCATCACGCCGATCATCCCCGCCGGGTGAATCCAACCGGTCGTCCCGCCACGGTCCATGTCCCAATCAAGGTGCACGTCGGCCAGCAGAAAACGCTCGCTGAGCTGCACGCCCGGAAAGCCAATACCCGCCAGTGCGCGAGTGGTGCTGCCGGTGCCGTCACAGCCCACGACCCATTGCGTCCGCACGCTCTGATCGGCACCCAGCACCGCAGTGACGCCCTCGTCGTCCGGCGTCACAGCACGCAACGGCCGGCCCCATTCCACAACACCGCCAAGCTCGGCCAACCGATCGCGCAGTGCCGCCTCGACCTTGGCCTGCGACACCAGCATTGGCGGCGCGGCCGTGCGCAGCCCTGGATCACCGAACTGCAGCTTCATGACCGGTTGGTCGCCGAGATAGGTCGTAACCCGCATCGCTCGTAGCGACTCATCGGGCAACGTCCCCAACGCACCCACCCGGTCGAGCACCTCCGAACCGCGCGCGTGCAGAAAGTTGGCCCGCGACGTCACTGCCGGACCCGACGCGCGATCGACGACACGCACTGAGACGCCGTGCAATAACAATCCGCACGCCAACGTCAGGCCGGTAGGGCCCGCGCCCACCACAACGACATCGACAGTGTCCACACAGGCAAAGGTACGGACCACTGGCGGTCAGCCGCCGTCAGCACTCTTGCCGAGAGCGGTCTTGGCGAGGAAGCGGCGGAACAACGGCCAGGCGATCGCCAGGTTGTACCCGACGCCGCCCAGCAGGTACGGCCACCACGTGCCCTGGTCGCTGGCCACCCAGAACGCCTTGGCGGCCCAGTAGGGCGGCAACACCCCGAACGCCAGATTCCAATTGGAATCGATGAACCACGGCAGGCAGGGCAGCCCGGCGATCAGCATGCCCAGGGCGCGGACGGCCGCCAGGCCCTGAATCTTGTTGCTGGCCACGGCCAGTATCAGCAGCAGCGTCACCACTGCGGAGAGCCCGGCCAGCAGCCCGATCGGGATCAACGCCCCGACCAGGCCGGGCTGCAGGATTCCGCTGAACGACATCGTCGCGATCACGTAGACCGTGGTCACTGCGATCACCGTGGCCGCCCGGTAGCCGAAGAAGACCGACAGCGGAACCGGCGTCACCCGCAACGCGACCAGTGTGCCGGCGTCGACCTCATCCAACACGAGGAACGCTGCCAACGCACCTGCGATGATGATGCTGGTCAGCAGCAGGAACCCGGTCAGAATCAACGGGTAGTACGGCACCAGATCGAACCCGTTGCGGTGCGCCAACATCCTGGTGAACCGCGGCGTGAGCAGCGCGACGCCACTGGTCCAGATCACCGGCGCGGCCACGATCATCACCAGCAGCGGGTCGCGGTAGGAACCTCGAATATCATTGCGGCCGAATGCGGTCAGCACTCGCACACCCGACATCACAGACCTCCCGATCGTGCGATGATGTAGCGGTCGAACATCGCCTTCGCCGTCCAACACAACCCCGCCACGCACACCACCGGATACAGCACCGCATACCCGAGCTGCCACGGTTGCAACGCAACCTGCTCGAACGCGGCGCCGAACAGCAGCAACGGCCCGTGCGTCGGGATGATGTAGAGCAGCGGATTCGGCCACACACCCGAATAATTCAGCACCGGCAACGTCATCACCGCCAGCGGGATCGTCGCCGCCAGAAACCAGTCGCTGATCGATGCGAACGGCAGCGAGGTGATGAACCCCACCAGCAGCATCAACAGTGTCCCGAGCACAACCCCGACCAGCACTGGCATCACGGCGTACGCCAAACCGCGCGTCACCGTCGCCACCACCACCGCCGCGAGCAACGAGATCAACACCAGCAGCGCGAGTTTCGCGGTCAAATACTCCCGGAAACGTAACGGGGTGGAGATGACTGCGCCGAGTGTGCGTTCCTGCTTCTCGAAGAACACGGTGCCCGCGATGAAGAAGAACCCGATGATCGAGATATCACCTACCAACACGTAGGGTTCGGCGACCGGACGCAGGCCGGCCGGCATCGGTAGCAGCACGGCCAGCCAGATCAGCCCGGAGAAAACGGCGGCGTGCAGAAACTTTTGCCGCACTTGCAGTGTCAGTTCCAGCCGCAGCGCGCTCACCAATCGGGTCACGACAACTGCCGTCCGGTGGTCTCCACGAAGACGTCATCGAGGGTGGCTTCCTTGCTGTGGATGGTCTCGACGTGGTGGTCACGCAGCACGGCGTGAAATGCGGGATCGTCCGCCAGCCCGTCCAGGGGAAAATCGGCAGTGTCGAGCCGACCGTTCTCGCCGCGGTACTCCACGCGGACCAGCCGTTGACTGCGGGCGATTTTCAGCTCGGTCGGGGTGTCCAGGGCGACGATCCTGCCGTCGACCACGAAGGCGACCCGGTCGCACAGTTCGTTGGCGGTGGCCATGTCGTGGGTGGTGAGAAAGACCGTGCGACCGCGGGCCTTGAGGTCTAGCACCATGTTCTTGACGTTGCGTGCGTTCACCGGGTCCAGTCCCGAGGTTGGCTCGTCGAGGAACAGCAGTTCCGGGTCGTTGATCAGCGCCCGCGCGAACGTCAGCCGCATCTGCATGCCCTTGGAGTATTTGCTGACGAGGGTATTGGCATCGTCGGTCAGACCCACGGCGTCCAGCAGCGTCATCGGATCCAGGGTCGCGACGTCATACAGCGACGCGAAGAAGCGCAGGTTCTCCAGGCCGCTCAGTTTCTGATAGTGGTTGGGCAGCTCGAACGAGACCCCGACGCGCTGGTAGTAGTCGGATCCCCACGCCAGCGGATCCCTCCCCCAGACTGAGACCTCGCCACCGTGACCACGCAATAAGCCAATCAGGATCTTCTGGGTGGTCGATTTGCCCGCTCCGCTGGGGCCCAGGAACCCGAAGATCTCGCCCCGGCCCACCGCGAACTCCATGCCGCGGATCGCGGGCCCGGGCGATTTGGGATAGCGGAAAGTGAGGTCGCGGACGCGGATCACCTCGGTAATTACTGCTGCGGATGCTGCGACGGTCGAGACGTTCTGCATGGAAATCGCCCAATCCCTTTCGGGTCGAGCGCGGTGCGCCGATGGACGTACCGCACAGTCGGATATCACATTTGCCGACCAGACTTCCCGGCACGCCGTGATTCACTATACTGAATATTCAGAAATCTTTGAAGTCTCTGTAGGGAGTTGGCGTGGCCTCAGACCAACAGCACGCGGCCGAGCAGCTCGCTGTGATCCTCACCAGCCACGGGCTGCAACGGATGACCGCTCGGGTGCTGGCCACCCTGTTGTTCACCGAGCAGCCCACCATGACGATGGGTGAGCTGGCCGACCAGCTGCAGGCCAGTTCCGGTGCGATCTCCGGCGCCGTCAAAATGCTCACGTCCGTCGGGCTGGCCGAGCGGGTGCCGGCGCCGGCCAGCCGCCGCGACCATTTCCGGCTACGCGACGACGCCTGGGCGGTGCTGTTCACCAATCAGAACGCCGTCATCTCCGCCATGCAGACGGCAGCCGAGGCCGGTATCGCGACCACCGGACCGAACAGCCCGGCGCGGCACCGCCTCACGCAGATGCACGACTTCTACGACTTCCTGCTCACCGAACTCCCTGCGGTGTTGGAACGTTGGCATCAGAGCGGCTAGCGGGTCAGCAGCGCGGCGCACTCCACGTGGTGGGTCAGCGGGAACGAGTCGAACACCCGGATTTTCTCGACGACGTAGCCATGGCCGCGGTACAGGCCGATGTCACGCGCGAAAGACGCTGCCTCGCAGCCGATATGCACCACTCGAGGCACATCGGCAGCGGCCAGCAGGCCGATGACGTCGCGGCCCGCGCCGGCGCGCGGCGGATCCAGCACCGCTACGTCGGCGCGCGTACGTTGCGCGGTCAGCGCCCGGCGCACCGAATCGTTGACCACACTCACGTGGGGCAGGTCGGACAACGCGGCTCGAGCTGCGCGCGACGCCGCGCGGGAGGTGTCGACGCTCACCACCCGCCCGAACTCACCCACCGCCTCCCCCAGCGCCGCCGCGAAAACCCCTGCGCCGCCGTAGAGATCCCATGCGGTCTGGCCGGCGCCGGCCTGCGCCCAATCGCTGACCAACGAGCTGTAGAACCGCGCCGCGTCTCGGTGGGCCTGCCAGAACGCCGTCACCGGCACCTTCCAGCTGCGCTCACCGGCCCGCTGCACGGCCTGATAGCTGCCCTCGACCACATCGGTCGCGGTGCGTCGGCCTTGCCGCGCGGTGCACACCACATGACGCTGCGCGTCGTCGTCAACGGCCACATGCAGTTGCGCGTCCGGCGGCCAACTCGCAGCGGCCAGCCCGTCAACCATCCCGGCAATCAGCTGCGCGCAACGAATATCGGTGATCAACTCGTCGCTGTGGTAACGATGAAAGCCGGCGCGGCCGTCGGCGTCCACCGCCAGCCGGACCCTGGTGCGCCACCCCGTCGGACCCGCCGCGGAAAGCGGTTCGGCCACACCGCACCATTGCTGATCGCCTAGGCGCGCCAGCTGATTGGCCACCACCTCGCCCTTGAGTGCCCGCGCCATCTCCGGTTCGGCGAATGCCAAGTCGCAACAACCGGACCCGTCGACTCCGGCGATCGGACACAAGGACGCGATCCGGTAATCCGACGACTCAATCACCTCGATGGTCTCGGCGTGCCAGTAGGAACCCCGATCCGCGGTGACCCGCACCCGTACTCGTTCACCGGGAAGCGCATAGCGGACGAACACCACTCGACCGTCATGCCGGGCCACACAGCTGCCTCCATTCGCCGGCGCACCGACCGTCAGCGTGAGCTCGGTCAATCGAAGATTCCCCGCCGAGCGTCTCCGGGAGCGATGTGGGGCTGCAGCGTCTTGAGGCGTTCCGACGAAGACAGTTGCCATGGAACGGAAGTCACCATCACGCCCGGCATGAACAGCAACCGTCCCTTGAGCCGCAACGCACTCTGGTTGTGCAGCACCTGTTCCCACCAGCGGCCCACGACATATTCCGGAATGAACACGGTCACCACGGTGCGCGGCGACTCCTTGCTGACCCGCTTGACGTACTCGAGCACCGGGCGGGTGACCTCGCGGTAGGGCGAGGCGATGACCTTGAGCGGCACGCTGATGTCGCTGTCTTCCCATTTGCTCACCAGCTCGCGTGTTTCGCCGTCGTCGACGCTGACCGTGACGGCCTCCAAAACGTCGGGACGGGTGGCCCGGGCATAGGCCAGTGCCCGCAAGGTCGGCAGGTGCAATTTCGACACCAGCACCAGGGCGTGGTTGCGGCTGGGCAACACCACACCCTCGTTCTCGGCGGCTTGCTGCTGCAGTTCCCGGCTGACCGCGTCGTAATGCTTGCGGATCAACTTCATGACAAGGAACAGCGATGTCATCGCGACGACAGCAATCCAGGCGCCGGCGGCGAACTTGGTGACCACCACGACACACAGCACCGTTCCGGTGGAAACCAGACCGATCGTGTTGACCACCCGTGAGCGCATCATCTTGCGCCGTGCCGCCAGATCGGTTTCGGTGCGCAGCAGCCGCGTCCAGTGCCGCACCATGCCGATCTGGCTGAGTGTGAATGACCAGAACACCCCGACGATGTAGAGCTGGATCAGGGCAGTCACCTGGGCGCGGAACAGGATGATCGCGGCCAAAGCCGCCGCGGACAAGAACAAGATGCCGTTGGAGAAAGCCAACCGGTCGCCGCGGGTATGCAGCTGGCGCGGCAGATAGCTGTGTTGGGCAAGCACCGAACCCAACACCGGGAAGCCATTGAATGCGGTGTTGGCCGCCAGCACCAGGATGAGCGCGGTCACCACGGTGATGAGCAAAAACCCGATCTGAAAGCTGCCGAACACCGCTTGGGCAATCTGGGCAACGAGGGTTTTCTGTTGGTAATCCTCGGGGGTACCGATCAGTTGACGCGCGGGATCGTCGACGATTTTGACCCCGGTCTTCTCGGCCAGCAGGATGATGCCCATCAGCAGGCTGACCGCGATCATGCCCAGCATCAGCAGAGTCGTTGCGGCGTTGCGCGACTTGGGCTTCCGGAATGCCGGCACGCCGTTGCTGATCGCCTCCACACCGGTCAATGCCGCACACCCCGAGGAAAACGACCGGGCCACCAGGAATACCAGTGCGAATCCGACGATATGGCCGTGTTCGGCCCGCATGCCGAAACCGGCTGATTCAGCCTGCAGCGGATCGCCGAGCACGTAGATCCGAAATAGTCCCCAAGCCAGCATGATGCTCAGGCCGACGATGAACAGATAGGTCGGAATCGCGAACGCCGTCCCGGATTCCCGAATACCGCGCAGATTCATCGCCATCACCAAAAGGATTGCGATGACGCAGAACAACACCTTGTGATCGGCGATGAACGGAATCGCCGAGCCGATGTTCGAGATGGCTGATGCTGTCGAAACAGCAACGGTCAGAACGTAATCCACCATCAGCGCGGCGGCAACGGTCAGACCCGCATGCTCACCGAGGTTGGTGGTGACTACTTCGTAGTCGCCACCACCCGACGGGTAGGCGTGCACGTTCTGCCGGTAACTGGCCACCACGATCAACATGACCGCGGCCACCGCCAACCCGATCCACGGCGTCAGCGAGTAGGCGGCCAGGCCGGCCACCGAAAGCATGAGAAATACTTCCTCAGGGGCGTAAGCCACCGAGGACAGCGCATCCGAGGCGAACACCGGCAGCGCGACCCGCTTCGGCAGCAGGGTATGGCTCAGCCGGTCGCTGCGAAACGGCCGACCCAACACCAACCGGCGCGCCGCCGTCGAAAGTTTGGACACGAGAGCCAAGAGTAAGCCCACCGGCGATTGGCGGTAGCGTTCCGTAGACGAGCAGAACGCAGCCGAAAGGACCTCAGGTGCGGGTAGTGGTGATGGGGTGCGGCCGGGTCGGGTCTTCGGTCGCCGACGGCCTGTCCCGGATCGGCCACGATGTCGCGGTCATCGACCGCGACGGGACTGCCTTCAACCGGCTCAGCCCGGATTTCGCCGGCGACCGGGTGCTGGGCCTGGGCTTCGACCGTGATGTGCTGTTGCGGGCGGGCATCGAGGAGACCGATGCCTTCGCCGCGGTGTCGTCCGGCGACAACTCCAACATCATCTCGGCGCGGCTGGCCCGGGAAACCTTCGGCGTGCAGCGTGTGGTGGCACGGATCTACGACGCCAAACGCGCCGCGGTCTATGAGCGGCTTGGCATCCCTACGATCGCCACCGTGCCGTGGACTACCGATCGCCTCCTCAACGCGCTGACGCGGGAGTCTGAAACCAGCAAGTGGCGCGATCCGACGGGCACCGTCGCCGTCGTCGAAGTGGTGCTGCATGAGGATTGGGTGGGACATCGGCTGACCGATCTGGAAACAGCGACCGGAGCCCGGGTGGCGTTCTTGATCCGGTTCGGAAGCGGGCTGCTACCCGAACCGAAGACGGTCATTCAGGCCGGCGATCAGGTCTACGTCGCCGCGATATCCGGCCGCGCCGCCGAGGCGGTGGCCATTGCCGCTCTGCCGCCGAGCGAAGATCTCGAGTCGTGAAAGTCGCGATTGCCGGCGCCGGCGCGGTGGGCCGCTCGATCGCGCGGGAACTCATCGAAAGTGGCCACGAAGTCAGCCTGGTCGAGCGCAACCCCGAACACCTCGATGTCGATGCAATCCCGGCAGCGCACTGGCGGCTGGGCGATGCTTGCGAGTTGAGCTTGCTGGAATCGATCCACCTCGAGGACTTCGACGTCGTCATCGCCGCTACCGGTGATGACAAGGCCAACGTGGTCCTCAGCCTGTTGGCCAAAACCGAGTTCGCGGTACCTCGGGTGGTGGCAAGGGTCAACGATCCCCGCAACGAATGGCTTTTCACCGACGCCTGGGGCGTCGACGTCGCGGTATCCACCCCGCGGATGCTGGCCTCCCTGGTCGAAGAGGCCGTCGCAGTCGGAGATCTGGTGCGGCTGATGGAGTTCCGCAAGGGCCAGGCCAACCTCGTCGAGATCACGCTGCCCGACGACACGCCGTGGGGCGGCAAGCCGGTACGCAAGCTGGACCTGCCGCGTGACGCGGCGCTGGTGACGATCCTGCGCGGGCCGCGCGTCATTGTGCCGCAGGGCGACGAACCGCTGGAGGGCGGCGACGAGTTGCTCTTCGTCGCCATTACTGAGGTGGAGGCGGAGCTGCGCCAGCTGCTTCTGCCCGCACACTGACCAGGACCGGACTCGATGCACGCTGCGCGGCTTTGATCGCCAGATAGGTCACCACGGCGGCCGCAGCGGTCAGCGGCAAGCCCATTGCGATCCGCGCAACACCCAACCAACCCGTCTCGTCGGCGTCGTAAAGCAGCCGCTGCACCACAAAACGGGCCCCGAAGACCAGCACCCAGGTCAGGGTCGCGAGGTCGAAGGCGTAGACAGCGCGACGCACGTCACGCCAGCTGCGGTCATCTCCGGCCCACCAGCTCCACAAGTAGCCCACAACGGGCCGGCGGATCAGCACCGACACCGCGAAGACTGTCGCCCACACCAGCGACACCCAGATGCCCAGCAGGAAATACCCCTTGGACTCTCCGAGCGCGTAGGCGATCAACGCACAGATGGCAACGCCGATGAATCCGGATACCGCTGGTCGGGTGGACTCCCCCCGGATCAGTCGCCACAGCAGGATCAGTGCCGCCACGCCAAGCGCCGCGCCGGTGGCCGGGATCACTCCCGACATACCGGACACGACGACGAACACCACGACAGGCAGCGAAGAGTAGACCATTCCGCTCACACCGCCCAGGTGTGCCATCACCCGTTCGGCGGCGCCGGTGCGGTCATCTGCCATGGTCATTCCCGCCCGTCAGGATTCATCTCAGCGCTGAATTTCGTAATGCGGGTTGTAAATCGCCTTGGTGCCGTTGTCCAGCTTGCCCAGGCGACCCCGCACTCGCAGCATGCGGCCCAAGTCGATGCCCGGAATACGACGCTGCCCCAGCCACACCAGCGTCACGGTGTCGGTGCCGTCGAACAACTCGGCACGAACCCCACCGGCACAGCCCTTGGCGTTGGCTTCCACGCTGCGCAAGGTCCCCACCATCGTCACCTCCTGGCCACGGCGGCAGTCGATCGCGCGCTGTGCGCCGGTGTTGGTTGCCTCGTCGGACAACTCCTCGACGTCGCGCTGCTCGGGGTCCTCTGTCAAGCGCCGAGTGAGCCGGCGCAGATAGCCTTCGGGCGTCGCCATCACCTCTTCTGATCACTTCGGTCGCTTCCCGCGGGAACCAATCCGCGGCTGGCGGCCGAAACCGTAACCCTGCTATACCAACGGACACCGTAGACCCGTTGGTTCCTCAACGCCACGCAGCGCCTGGGGTGTCGGGTGGATACCCCGCGAACGGCAGGCAGTATCAAGCTGTGACCGTCGACTTGAGTGGTGTTTCCGCCGTCATACTGCCCGGCACGGGCTCCGACGACGACTACATCCGGCGGGCCTTCGGTGACCCGTTGCGTGCGGCCGGCGCGCTGATTGTGGCACCACCTCCGCGGGCGGGCGGCTTGGTGCGCGGCTATCTCGCCGCCCTGGACGACGCGGCGCGCGGCGGGCCGATCGCCGTCGGCGGTGTTTCGATCGGCGCCGCGGTGGCCGCCGCATGGGCGCTGGCCCATCCCGATCGCGCGGTAGCGGTGCTGGCCGCGCTGCCCGCCTGGGGGGGTGCGCCCGACGATGCGCCGGCCGCGCACGCGGCGCGGCATTCCGCGGCGCAACTTCGCCGGGAGGGATTGGCCGCGACGACGGCACAGATGCGGGAGTCCAGCCCGCCGTGGCTGGGCGACGAGCTGGCCCGTTCATGGTTGGGGCAGTGGCCACAACTCCCCGACGCGATGGACGAGGCGGCGGACTACGTCGCACCAACCTGTACAGAGCTCGCGGGTCTGGCAGCGCCATTGGCGGTGGCGGCGGCCGTCGACGACCCGATCCATCCGGTCGAGGTCGGCGTGCAATGGGCGGCCGCCGCACCGCGAGCCGCCTTGCGCACCGTGACGCTGGATCAGATCGGCGCCGACCCGGCTGCGCTGGGCGCCGCGTGTCTGGCGGCGCTGGGGGCCGTTTAGCCTCCGGTGCTGGTGCTGCGCAATTGCTGCATGGCCGACCCCTGGGCGCTGCGCCGAGCGGCCGGGTCGGGGTCATCTTGCTGCGCGGCCGCTTGTTGGGCGGCGGCCTCCCGCAGCTGCGCTGCCATCGGCTCGGGCAACTGCACCACCAGCGGCGTCCGCACCGGCAGTGGTGTATCGCCGCGACGGACTACGGTGTCCGCCAGCGCTTCCCGGGCTTCCTCGGTGAGCGCGTTGATGGTCTCGTGTGTTCCGTTGACCACGCAACGGATCATCCAGCGGTAGCCGTCGACTCCGATGAAACGCACCTCTCCGGCCGCACTGCCGACAACTTCCCGGCCCCAGGGGCCGTCCTGGATGGTCACTTTCGCGCCGTCTTTGCGCAGTGAATCAGCGAGTTCGGTGGCCACTTCCCGCCACAATCCGGCCGTCTTCGGCGCCGCATACGCGGCGATGGTGAACCGGCCGTTGACCGTGACCACCCACACCGCACTCGGGACGCCGGTATCGGTGAGTTCGACTTGCAGCTGACCGTCCCCGGGCATCGGGATCAGCACCGAGCCGAGGTCCAGGCGGGCCACTTCAGCGGCCGCGGGATCATCGAAATCTTCGATGTCGAATGGGCCGTCGAGTTCGACGTCGGATTCGGCTTCGGCTGTCGGCTCCGGGTTTTCCACTGGGACCGCCACCTCCGCCTCGGCCGAGTCGTCTTGGGGTTTGCTTTTACCGAATGCCATGATCACAAACTCGCGTGTCCGCCGGAGGAGCCGTGACCGCCGTCGCCACGAGACGTGACCGCCAAGCCGGCCTCGTCAAACGACGCCACCTCCATCAGCTCGACCAACTCCACCCGTTGCACCAGCAGCTGGGCGATGCGATCGCCGCGGTGCACCAGGATCGGGGCCGCAGGATCGAGATTGATCAACGCAACCTTGATCTCCCCGCGGTAGCCGGCGTCGATGGTCCCGGGACTATTGACGATCGAAAGCCCCGCTCGCGCAGCTAATCCGGAGCGCGGATGCACCAGCCCGACCATTCCGAGCGGGATGGCCACCGCAATGCCGGTGCGCACCAGGGCACGGTGACCGGGCGCCAGTTCGATGTCCTCGGCGCTGTAGAGGTCGACGCCGGCGTCCCCCTCGTGGGCGCGACTAGGCAGTGGGAGTCCCGGATCGAGGCGGACGATCGCCAGACTGGTCGACACGGGGGCACAGACTACCCTTGACCGCGTGTCGGGTACGCGCGTCGCGCCGCAAAGTGTGCGGTATCGCGAGCATTTATGGGTGCCATGGTGGTGGTGGCCACTGGGTTTCGCGGCTGCGGCCCTCATCGCGTTGGAGGTCAACCACGGCGTGCCGACGCTTCCCGACTGGTTGCCATTTGCGGTCCTGTTCGGGGTGGCCGCCGGAGCGTTGCTGTGGCTGGGCCGGATGGAGATTCGGGTCACCGTCGCCGACGACGGCGTCGAGCTGTGGGCCGGTGAGGCGCATCTGCCTGTCACGGCGATCGCCCGTTCCGCGGAGGTCCCACGCTCGGCCAAGTCTGCGGCATTAGGGCGCCAACTCGATCCCGCGGCCTACGTACTGCACCGAGGCTGGGTCGGTCCGATGGTGTTGGTCGTGCTCGACGACCCCGACGACCCGACGCCGTACTGGTTGGTGAGCTGCCGTCACCCGCAGCGGGTGCTGTCAGCATTGCGGAGCTGACCCAACCCGCTCAGGCCGCGCAGTCGGTACAGATCATCACGCCGTTCTTCTCGCTGGCCAGCCGGCTGCGGTGTTGCACCAGAAAGCAGCTCGAGCAGGTGAACTCGTCAGCTTGCTTAGGAACAACACGAACCGACAGTTCTTCGCCGGACAAGTCGGCGCCAGGCAGTTCGAACGACTCAGCGGACTCGGATTCGTCGACGTCGACTACGGCCGACGCCGCTTCATTGCGCCGCGCTTTGAGCTCCTCTAACGAATCCTCTGAAACGTCATCGGTCTCTGTGCGCCTTGGGGCGTCATAGTCGGTAGCCATCGGCCTTTCCCCTCGCTCCCCTCATAAACCCTGCAAGCAACGCTTTGTACCAGCGTCGAACGCATCCGCCAAACGATTCGTGCCCGTAACCCGGTTTGTTCAAGTGTGATTTACGTCACACACGTATCTTGACCGCCCTATCTCGTTCTAAACATCGCGTTCGGATCGCCGCTAGTCCCGTGGTCGGCGACCCACCGCGCCCGGCTACGCCGCGCTCGTGATCGCCGCTAGAGTGCTCCCGTGGTCGCGCAAATCACCGAAGGCACCGCGTTCGACAAACATGGTCGCCCATTTCGCCGCCGCAACATCCGGCCCGCTATGTTCCTGCTGATTTTTTTGGTGCTGGCAACCGGCTTTATCTGGACGATTGCACTGACCCGTCCGTCCGACGTCGACGAGGTCGCGATCTGCAATCCCCCGCCGCCGCAGACCGATCCGGGCCAACCACGGCTGGGTGAGCCGGTCCCGTACAGCACGATGATCAACGTCACCCCGGCCAAACTGGCCGATACCAAGATTCGGGTCCTCAATGCCAGCGGGCGCGGCGGCCAGGCCGGCGACGTCGCGGGCACGCTGCGCGACCTGGGCTTCGCCCAACCGACCGCCGCCAACGACCCGATCTATGCCAACACCCGACTGGCCTGCCAGGGCCAGATCCGCTTCGGCGAGGTCGGGCAGGCTGCGGCGGCTGCCCTGTGGGTGGTGGCGCCATGCACCGAACTGTTCCGCGACGACCGCTCCGACGACTCTGTCGATCTGGCGCTGGGTACCGAGTTCACCGCGCTGGCCCACAGCGATGACATCGAAGCGGTGCTCGCCGGCTTACGGCCAGGGCCCGGCGAGCCACCAGATCCTGCGCTGCTGTCGAAGATCCACGCCAACAGCTGCTGATTTCGGTCCAGCGGACGATGCGCGCCGCGGCGGGGCGCGAGCAGAAGCCGGTGAATCAGACCTCAGCCCGGGATCGGCGCCAGCCCGCCGAATCGGTCGAGGGCAGCAAGCAATTCGTCCGCGATCCCCGGTGCCGCCGCCACAACCAGCCCGGCGCCGCCGGCTGGCGCCCCAGGATCCGGCAGCACTACCCGCGCTCCCGCCTCGGCAGCAATCAACGCGCCGGCGGCACAATCCCACACGTGTAGCCCGTGCTCGTAATAGGCGTCCAGTCGGCCCGCCGCGACCATGCACAAATCCAGTGCGGCAGAACCGATGCGGCGCACATCGCGGACCACCGGCAGCATCCGGGCCGCCAGCGCCGCCTGGGCTGTGCGGCGCCGCCTGGAATAGCCAAACCCGGTGCCCAGCAGTGTCATCGACAAATCGTCGACATCGGTGCATCGCAGCCGACGGGTTTCCTGCCCGTCGGCGAGGTGCGCACCGAGTCCGGTCCCAGCCGAATACACCTGGCCGCCGACGACGTCGGCGACCGCGCCGGCAATCGACACGCCGTCGATCTGCGCGGCCACCGAGACCGCGTAGGCCGGGATGCCATAGACGAAGTTCACCGTGCCGTCGATCGGATCAAGTACCCAGGTGACCGTGTCGGCACGGCTCGCTGAGGGATCGGCCGGCCCACCGCCTTCCTCACCGAGAATGGGGTCGCCGGATCGCAGCTGCGCCAGTCGATCACGCAGCAACCGCTCGGTTTCGGTATCGACGACGGTCACCGGGTCCGTCGGAGTGGACTTGGTCTGCACCGCCTCGCTTGCCGAGACACTCGCGTCGGCGCCGAACACCTCAGCGCGACGACGGCGCACGAACTCAGCCGCCTCGCCGGCCAGCGCTTCGGCCACCGAACGCAGCTGAGCAGGACTGTTGTCAGGTGTCGTCACCGCTCTATCGCATCACAATCGTCGCTGGGGGATCCCCGCGGCGGGGGCATCCCATTAGGGTGTGGGCCACAGCCACATCCCGCCGAGGAGATGCGATGACCAGTAGCGACTCGACCACGGCTTCGTCTGCGACCGACGGGCCTGGCGCGACGCCCCAGCGGCGCGGCTTCGGCGTCGACGTGGGCGGCAGCGGGATCAAGGGCGGGATCGTCGATCTGGACACCGGTGAGCTCGTCGGCGACCGATTCAAGCTGCCGACGCCACAGCCGGCCACGCCGTCGGCAGTCGCGAAGACCATCGCCGCCGTGGTCAACGAATTCGGCTGGTCGGGCCCGCTGGGGGTGACCTACCCCGGCGTGGTCACCGAGGGCGTCGTCCAGACAGCAGCGAATGTGGACAAGGGGTGGATCGGGACCAACGCACGCGACGTCATCGGCGGGGAGTTGGCTGGCCAAGAAATCGTCGTCCTCAACGACGCAGATGCGGCCGGGCTGGCCGAGGAGCGCTACGGCGCGGGCAAAGACAAAACCGGCGTTGTGGTGCTGCTCACATTCGGCACCGGAATCGGGTCGGCGGTCATCCACAACGGGATATTGCTGCCCAACACCGAATTCGGTCACCTCGAGGTCGGCGGCAAAGAAGCCGAACACCGTGCCGCGTCGTCGGTGCGGGACAAGCACGGCTGGAGCTATAAGAAATGGGCGAAACAGGTGACGAAAGTACTGGTCGCTTTCGAGAACGCCTTTTGGCCCGATTTGTTCATCGCCGGTGGCGGAATCAGCCGCAAGGCCGACAAATGGGTGCCACTGCTCGAGAACCGGACGCCGGTTGTCGCCGCCGCCCTGCAGAACACAGCGGGAATCGTCGGCGCGGCGATGGCGGCGACCAGGGATGTCACCCACTGAATTGCGCGCTCCGGGCAATGTGGCCGCGCCCGGTCGTTACACTGGTCACCGGCAGCCGCCCAACCCATAGCGGCGAGCATCCAAGCTGATATCAAGACCGACATCCGACATAGCCGACACTTTCGGTAACGCACGCCCAGGAGCACCGAAGGCTCGGCTTGAAGACTGAGTCCTACTGAAGGGGTTTACGTGGCAGCGACCAAGGCAAGCCCGGCGACCGACGAGCCGGTGAAGCGCTCCGCTACCAAGTCCCCCGTCAAAGCCGGGGCGAAGCGACCCGCGGCCAAATCCGCAAACGGCGCCGCCCCCGCCAAACGGGCCTCCAAGACAACGACACGCGCCAGTAAGGCGCCGGCCAAAGCCGCCAAAGCCAACGGTGCTGACGCCGCCAAGAAGAGCCGCACACCGGCGAAAAGCGCCGCTGCCAAGTCCTCGCCGGCCAGTGGGCGTGGGAAGAAGGCAGCTTCGCCCAAGGACACCCCGAAGGACCGCGAGGTCGTTGCCGAAGATGCCGTCGATGAGGACCTCGACACCGAGCCGGAACTCGACGGTGAACCCGGCGACGATATCGAGATCGACGCCGCCGAGCTGAACCTCGACGACCTCGAGGAGGATGCGTCCTCCGACGGCGACGACGATACCGACAACGAACAAGCCGAAACCGACGACTCGGAGACCGCCTCGACCAAGAAGGCGCCCGCTGAGGGCTCCACCGACGACGACGAGGAAATCGCTGAACCCACCGAAAAGGACAAGGCCTCAGGCGATTTCGTATGGGATGAGGACGAGTCCGAGGCGTTGCGCCAAGCCCGAAAGGATGCTGAGCTCACTGCGTCGGCGGACTCGGTACGCGCTTACCTCAAGCAGATCGGCAAAGTGGCGCTGCTTAACGCCGAAGAAGAGGTGGAGCTGGCCAAGCGAATAGAGGCCGGGCTTTATGCCACCCAGCTGATGACCGAGTTGGTCGAGCGCGGCGAGAAGTTGCCCGCAGCCCAGCGGCGTGACATGTCATGGATTTGCCGGGACGGCGACCGGGCGAAAAACCATCTGCTGGAAGCCAACCTGCGTCTGGTGGTCTCGCTGGCCAAGCGTTACACCGGTCGCGGCATGGCATTTCTCGACTTGATCCAGGAAGGCAACCTGGGTCTGATCCGTGCGGTCGAAAAGTTCGACTACACCAAGGGTTACAAGTTCTCGACCTACGCGACGTGGTGGATCCGCCAGGCGATCACTCGGGCGATGGCCGACCAGGCGCGCACCATCCGCATCCCGGTCCACATGGTCGAGGTGATCAACAAGCTGGGCCGCATCCAGCGTGAGCTGCTGCAGGACCTGGGCCGTGAGCCCAGCCCGGAGGAGCTCGCCAAGGAAATGGACATCACGCCGGAGAAGGTGCTGGAGATCCAGCAGTATGCGCGCGAGCCGATCTCCCTGGACCAGACGATCGGCGATGAGGGCGACAGTCAGCTCGGCGACTTCATCGAGGACAGCGAAGCGGTCGTCGCCGTCGACGCGGTGTCGTTCACTCTGCTGCAGGACCAACTGCAGTCGGTATTGGAGACGTTGTCGGAGCGCGAGGCCGGCGTGGTGCGGCTGCGCTTCGGGCTCACCGACGGCCAGCCCCGGACCCTCGACGAAATCGGGCAGGTTTACGGCGTCACCCGGGAGCGCATCCGCCAGATCGAGTCCAAAACGATGTCGAAGTTGCGCCACCCCAGCCGTTCTCAAGTTCTGCGCGACTACCTCGACTGAGCTATGGCCGGCGATGCCGGCCGGTGCGCCGACGGCGCGGGCAAAGCGTCTATGCCGACTCCGACTCCGAAGCCGCCGGGAAGGCTCCGTCGGGGCCGGGCCGGTAGTCGGTGACCTTGAACACAGCACCGACCGGAAGTGATCCGTACAGATGCGGGAACAGCATTGACTCCGGGTCCGTTGCAACTCCCGGTTCCCAAAGCACCGGTGCATCCAGCCGGGGCGGATCGATGTACAGCAGCACCAGGTCGACGCGTCCACTGAAGAGGCGGTTGGCCGGCAGATGTACCTGGCCCGGTGTCGAAAGATGGATGAATCCGGCGCCGTCGGTCGGTTCGGGGTGGAGGGCACCGAGAGTCTGGGCAGCAGACCACTGGTCGGCTGAACAGAGGTGGACCAGCACCGCGGGATCAGGGTTCACAAAACCACCCTGCCCGAGGTGTAACCGGTAGGGCGTGAGAAACGACACAGCGGGTAACCACTCGGGGAAGAAGGCCAAACGCCCCGACATCTGAGACAGTGGAGATAGGCCAGAAACGGAGTAGCCATGAACGCGACCTTGACCAGTCCGGAGTTGACTAGGGCTGATCGCTGCGACCGGTGCGGCGCGGCCGCCCGGGTGCGCGCCACGCTGCCCTCTGGCGCCGAACTTCTCTTCTGCCAGCATCACGCCAATGAGCACGAGGCGAAGTTGGTTGAGTTGGCGGCGGTGCTGCAAGTAAGCGCTCCTGTGGAGTCTTGAGACACAACTCACCTACCGGCAATCCGGACGGCAGGACAACTCGTCAGGAATGCTGGGTTGGTCATGAGCGATCAACGGGTTAAGCCGTCGCGGCATCACGTCTGGCGTGTCACACGCCGGACGCTGTCGAAAAGCTGGGACGACTCCATCTTTTCCGAGTCAGCGCAGGCGGCCTTCTGGTCGGCGCTGTCGTTGCCGCCGTTGCTGCTGGGCATGCTGGGCAGCCTCGCCTACGTGGCGCCGCTGTTCGGTCCCGACACTCTGCCCGTCATCGAGCACCGCCTGGTGACGCTGGCGCACAGCTTTTTTTCCGAGAACGTCGTCAACGAGATCATCAAGCCGACGATCAGCGACATCGACAAGGGTGCGCGGGGTGAGGTGGTGTCGCTGGGCTTCGTGATCTCGTTGTGGGCCGGATCGTCGGCGATCTCGGCGTTCGTCGATGCGGTGGTGGAAGCCCACGACCAGACCCCGCTGCGCCACCCGGTGCGACAGCGCCTGTTCGCCCTTTTGCTCTATGTCGTGATGCTGCTGTTCGTGATCGCGACTGCCCCGCTTTTGGTGCGGGGCGAGTGGAAGGTGGCGCAGTTCATCCCGGACAGCTGGCTGGACATCGGCTACTACCCGGCGCTGATCACCGGGTTGATGGTCGCGGCGATGATCCTGTATCGGGTGGCGCTGCCCAAAGCGCTGCCGACCCACCGGCTGGTCCTGGGCGCAGTGCTGGCGACCGTGGTGTTTCTGATCGCCACCTTGGGATTGCGCATCTATCTGACCTGGATCACCGCCACCGGCTACACCTACGGCGCACTGGCCACGCCGATCGCGTTTTTGTTATTCGCCTTCTTCGGGGGCTTCGCGATCATGCTGGGCGCCGAACTCAACGCCGCCATCCAGGAGGAGTGGCCGGCGCCGGCGACCCATGCGCATCGGATGCGACGCTGGCTGAAATCCCGGGCACAGAACGGCACCACCGACGATCAGGATTCGGGCCGTGTCAGCGACGAGCGGGTCAGCTCTTCTTGAGCTGTTCGTAGATCCGTTTGCAGTCCGGGCAGACCGGCGACCCCGGCTTGGCCGATCGGGTGACCGGAAACACCTCACCGCACAACGCAACGACATGTGTGCCCATCACCGCGCTCTCGGCGATCTTGTCTTTCTTGACGTAGTGAAAGTATTTCGGGGTGTCGCTATCGGTCCCGTCGTCGACGCGTTCGTCGGTATCGGTGCGTTCGATCGTCTGGGTCTGCATGCGTCTCATTGTGCCGGAAACCGGTCGTTGAGCCGACTCTGAGCCCGCCTCGGGGCAATAGGCACCTGTGCCGGAATGGGCCGAATGTGGGACAGTGGATGGATGAAGCACGGCTCCGAGCTGGGTTTCGACGGCGACGGTCGGCCGGTGCTCATCACAGCAGCCGCACCCTCCTACGAGGTGCAGCATCGTCAGCGGGTACGCAAGTACCTGACGCTGATGTCGTTCCGGATTCCTGCGCTGGTATTGGCCGCCCTCGCGTACGGCGCGTGGCACAACGGATTGATCTCGCTGCTGATTCTCGTCGCGTCGATTCCGTTGCCGTGGATGGCGGTGCTGATCGCCAACGACCGGCCGCCGCGCCGCGCCGACGAACCCCGCCGGTTCGATCCTTCCCGCCGGCATACCCCGCTGTTCCCGACCGCCGAGCGTCCCGCACTCGAGCGAGACATTCGTCCAGCGCCGCAACCCGAATCACCAACCGCGGACGGTGCCGGCTCCGAATAACTGGGCGTGGACTGACCTTCTCAGCACATTCTCAGGGCGTCGGCACATTCCCGCACGTCAACGGGTGTGAGATCACCGCCGGGTGGGAACTCTTGTCACGGGTTAGTCGTTGGACCACATGACAGTTCAAGCCGATCAGGAGGCCGCTATGGCAAATGCCACTACCAGCCGGGTTGAGAGCGATCTGGATTCTCAGAGTCCTGCCGCGGATTTGGTGCGCGTGTATCTGAACGGCATCGGCAAGACGGCGTTGCTTACTGCCGCCGACGAGGTCGAGCTCGCCAAGCGCATCGAGGCCGGGCTCTACGCTCAGCATCTGCTCGATACCCGCAAGCGCCTGGGCGAGAAGCGCAAGCGTGACCTGGCGACTGTGGTGCGCGACGGCGAAGCAGCGCGCCGGCATCTGCTGGAAGCCAACCTGCGGCTGGTGGTTTCGTTGGCCAAGCGCTACACCGGCCGCGGCATGCCGCTGCTGGACCTCATCCAGGAGGGCAACTTGGGGCTGATCCGTGCGATGGAGAAGTTCGACTACGCAAAGGGATTCAAATTCTCGACGTATGCCACGTGGTGGATTCGCCAGGCGATCACCCGCGGGATGGCCGACCAGAGCCGCACCATCCGGCTGCCGGTTCACCTGGTGGAGCAGGTGAACAAGTTGGCGCGGATCAAGCGGGAATTGCACCAGAACCTCGGTCGCGAAGCCACCGACGAGGAACTCGCCAACGAGTCGGGAATTCCGGTCGACAAAATCAACGACTTGCTCGAGCACAGCCGCGATCCGGTCAGCCTGGACATGCCGGTCGGTTCGGAGGAAGAGGCCCCGCTGGGCGACTTCATCGAAGACGCTGAAGCGATGTCCGCGGAGAACGCGGTGATCGCCGAGCTGCTGCACACTGACATCCGCAGCGTGCTGGCCACGCTGGACGAGCGTGAGCATCAGGTGATCCGGCTGCGCTTCGGCCTCGACGACGGCCAGCCCCGCACACTCGACCAGATTGGGAAGCTGTTCGGTTTGTCGCGCGAGCGGGTGCGCCAGATCGAACGCGAGGTGATGGCCAAGCTCCGCAACGGCGAGCGCGCCGACCGGTTGCGGTCGTACGCCAGCTAAGACCTGTCACGGGGGTATGCCCGCCGCGTTGCGGCGGGCATACTGCTGCCGTAGGGATGGCAAGCGCGGCGAATCCTAGAGGGCGCGTCGGCGCGTACGTCCCCAGGACCGTGCGTGTGTGTTAGCAGACCATTCACGCAGCTGGGCAAGTAGACTCAGGTGCAACGAAGGGTGCGGAATGAACGACCTGGTTGATACCACTGAGATGTACCTGCGGACCATTTACGACCTCGAAGAAGAGGGTGTAACCCCGCTGCGTGCCCGGATTGCCGAGCGGCTCGACCAGAGTGGGCCTACCGTCAGCCAGACGGTGTCGCGGATGGAGCGCGACGGGCTGTTGCACGTGGCCGGTGATCGCCACCTGGAGCTGACCGACAAGGGGCGGACACTGGCGATCGCCGTCATGCGCAAGCACCGGCTGGCCGAACGGCTGCTGGTCGACGTGATCGGGTTGCCGTGGGAAGACGTCCACGCCGAGGCCTGCCGGTGGGAGCACGTCATGAGTGAAGACGTCGAGCGTCGGCTTGTGCAGGTGCTCAACAACCCGACGACCTCGCCGTTCGGCAACCCGATTCCCGGGCTTTTGGACCTGGGCGTGGGGCCTGGGTTCGGCGCCGAAGACGCCAACCTGGTGCGGCTGACCGAGCTGCCGGGCGGATCGCCGGTCGCCGTGGTGGTCCGGCAGCTCACCGAGCACGTCCAAGGCGACATCGACCTGATCAGCCGCCTCAAAGACGCCGGCGTCGTCCCCAACGCACGGGTGACCGTGGAGACCAACCCGGCCGGTGGCGTGACAATCGTGATCCCGGGCCACGAAAACGTCAGCCTGCCGCACGAGATGGCTCACGCCGTCAAGGTCGAGAAGGTCTGACCTGGCTGTTGCGCCCTAGACCGCACGCCGGCCGAACGACCGCCGGGGCGGCAGGCGCACACCGAACCGCTTGGCCAGCCGGTACCCGGTCAGCGCGAGTTCCCGGATATGTTCGGGTCGCAATCCCGACTGCAACGCGGTGTCCAGCATGCCCGCCATCCGGTGAGTCGGTTGGCAATGCAGCGCGGCCTCCAGCGACACTCCGGCCAGCGGTCCGTCGCCACGCGCATACGCGCTGAACGCGAGTAGGACCAGCGCTTCGGCCCGCCAGGGCTCAGGTAGCGCACGGGAGAGCAGCGCCCACAGCGACTCGGCCTCGCCCGCGTTATCCCCCACCGCAAGGGCATAGAGCGTGTCGCGAACGTGCACATCACCTAGTGCGCAGCCGAGCTTGGCCAGCTCCACCTCCGAAAGCGGTTGCCCGTCGGCCACGCGCGCGGCGGCCGCCATCGCATCTTCAACGTCGCGACGGGTGCAGCCGTCGGGATCCGCGCGATAGGCCGCCTCGCGCGATCCGGCGTATCGGTCGAGTGCGGCGGCGAGTTCGTCGCTATCGGCCCGGTCGTCGGCCGTGATGACGGCCTGCAGGTCGGCGCGCCGCGCATACAACCGCCGGCCGTCCAGGACGGCGGCCATGGCCAGCGGCGACGATGATGGGTCGTCAACCGTGCCGCCGGAACCACACCCGTCGACACAGTGCCAGCGACCACCGGGCGCCACCTGATCGACGACATGTGCGGCCCACAACAGGATGTCGCGGCTGGACAACTCCTCGGTGAGCGTCGTGCACAACTCGCGGTACTCCTCGTTGCACACCGGACACGATGCTCCGTCGGCGTCGACGATCACCGCGATCGCGGCCTGCGGGTCGGCTGCCGCGGCAACCTCTGCGAGGTGCCCGAGACGCTGCGTCAGCTGAGCGGATAGGTCGACGCGCATCACCGAACCCAGCTCGCCACCGTCGACAGATACCAGCACCAGCGATCTCTCCGGCACAAACCCCAAAACCGCGGGCAGTGCGGCGATCAACGCGCCTGGCCGATTCAACTCAAAGTCTTTTCGATGCTTTGTCATGAGGCGACGCTGTCAACGGTGACCGTCAGTGGATGACCGGCAACGCCGGCTGGGCCGATCTGCTGTGGATGAAGTCACGACTGTTGGCCGGTTCGCTGTGCGGCGGCTAGGAAACCGGCGTAGACCTCTATGGCATGGTGAATTCGATGCGGGAGTACGACATCATCGTCATCGGTTCAGGACCGGGTGGGCAGAAGGCGGCGATCGCGGCGGCCAAACTGGGTAAGTCGGTGGCCATTGTCGAGCGCGGCCGGATGCTGGGCGGCGTCTGCGTCAACACCGGAACGATTCCGTCGAAAACCTTGCGGGAGGCAGTGGTCTACCTCACCGGCATGAACCAGCGCGAGTTGTACGGCGCCAGCTACCGGGTCAAGGACAAAATCACCCCCGCCGACTTGTTGTCGCGGACCCAGCACGTGATCGGTAAGCAGATCGATGTGGTGCGCTCGCAGTTGATTCGCAACCGGATCGACCTGATTGTCGGGCACGGTCGCTTCGTCGACCCGCACACCGTCTTGGTGGAGGACGTCTCCCGAGGCGAACGAATCACGCTCTCTGGGGATTTCGTCGTCATCGCTACCGGAACCACGCCGGCGCGCCCGAGCGGGGTCGAGTTCGACGAGGAACGGGTGCTCGACTCCGACGGCATCCTGGACCTCAAGACGCTGCCGGCGTCGATGGTCGTCGTCGGAGCCGGGGTGATCGGGATCGAGTACGCATCGATGTTCGCCGCGCTCGGGACCAAGGTGACGGTCGTGGAAAAGCGCGATTCCATGCTCGACTTCTGTGACCCCGAAATCGTCGAGGCGCTGAAATTCCATCTGCGCGACCTTGCCGTGACGTTCCGGTTCGGCGAGGAGGTCACCGCCGTGGACGTCGGAGCTGCCGGCACCATCACCACGTTGGCCAGCGGCAAGCAAATTCCCGCCGAGACGGTGATGTACTCCGCCGGGCGGCAGGGCCAGACGGAGGACCTCGACTTGGCGAACGCCGGCCTGGAAACCGACCATCGCGGAAGGATTTTCGTCGACGACCAGTTCCAGACCAAGGTCGATCACATCTACGCCGTCGGTGATGTGATCGGCTTTCCCGCGCTGGCGGCAACCTCGATGGATCAGGGGCGGCTGGCCGCCTACCACGCCTTCGGCGAGCCGACCGATCCCATGACCGAGTTGCAGCCGATCGGCATCTACTCGATCCCGGAGGTCTCCTATGTTGGCGCCACCGAGGTGGAGCTGACCAAAGACGCGATTCCTTACGAAGTAGGGGTGGCGCGCTACCGGGAACTGGCTCGCGGCCAGATCGCCGGCGATTCCTACGGCATGCTCAAGCTGCTGGTCTCTACGGCGGACCTGACGCTGCTGGGAGTGCACATTTTCGGCAGCAACGCCACCGAGATGGTCCACATCGGGCAGGCGGTGATGGGGTGCGGGGGCACCGTCGACTATCTGGTCGACGCGGTGTTCAACTATCCGACGTTCTCCGAGGCATACAAGGTCGCGGCGTTGGATGTGCGCAACAAGGTGCGCGCGCTCAACCAATTCCGCAGCTGAGCATCATCCCCGGCTGCTAACACTCGGTGGTCAGGGCCGGCGGAGCGGCGTCGCCCGGACCGCCGGCCTCGGCCCGCACCAACAACGCCGCGGTGTGCTCGTCGAACGGTGCGGAGTACGACACGTTTTCTTCGCAGCCGCCGCCGTCAAGGCCGCCGATCACTCCGGTCACCGTCGATCCGGTGATCCAGGCCGCACCGCTGGTGCCGTCGACCAGCCCCGCGCACGGCACAGCCGGGTAGCCGCCGCGCACGGTCTGGCTCTTGACCCGGCAGCCGATCGGCGTGCCGCCGACCCCGGCCGGATAAGCCACGACAGTGATCGCGCTGCCCGGCTGCGGCGCGGTGCCCAGCGTCAGCGCCGAACCGACCTCCGCCTCAATCGATGCACCGTCCGCCCGACTGACCCGCGCGATCGCATAATCCGCATGCGGGTCCTTGTCGGTTGTCCACCGCGCATCGAGATAGACCGTGTCCAACGTCCAGCTGTCGGGCGCTGCGACGGCTCCGGAAAGGCCGGGTACGAACGTCACCGCTGTGCCGGCGGCCAAGCAGTGTGCCGCCGTCAGCATGAGGTCGCCACCGACTGAATGCAGCACGGAGCCGGTACAGGTGTGCAGATCACCGGCACCGAAGAACACGGCGCCCACCCGGGGATCCGGATCTACCGGCGCAGCCACCACCCACGATGCGGGACCAGGGAAATGCTGTTGGGCTGTACTGGTGGCCGGCGGAGGATCCGGATGGCGCCCGCAACCCGACACGACCAAGACCGCCACACTTGCCGCCGCCACAACAGTGCGCATCATCGTTGTCGATGATGCCCCCGTCCGCGGAAGCGCGAAACAGCTATCCCGAATGGGTACCCGTGGAATGCGGACTTGTGCCGCCGCGTTTCGAACATACGGGCGGGTCAGCTAACCAGTGGGGTCTGTGAGACCCAGCCCGCCCGCCTGAGAGAGACTATTTGACACGGTGCGCTATCCGGCGCCGTGGCGAGGAGGCAACACGATGAGCCACAACCAGCCTGCGGACCACGGGCAGCACTATCAGCCCGAGCAGAACGGGATGTACGAGCTCGAGTTCCCGGCGCCCCAGTTGTCGTCTGCAGATGGCCGGGGCCCAGTACTGGTCCATGCCCTGGAAGGGTTTTCCGACGCCGGTCATGCCATCCGGCTGGCCGCGACGCACCTGAAAAACGCCCTGGACACCGAGTTGGTGGCGTCGTTTGCCATCGACGACTTGCTGGATTATCGGTCACGCCGGCCGCTGATGACGTTCAAGACCGATCACTTCACTCACTACGACGATCCCGAGTTGAGCCTCTACGCGCTGCACGACAGCGTCGGCACACCGTTTCTGCTGCTGGCCGGGATGGAACCGGATCTGAAGTGGGAGCGATTCATCAGTGCCGTGCGACTGTTGGCCGAGCGCCTCGGAGTACGGCAGACCATCGGATTGGGCACCATCCCGATGGCGGTTCCGCACACCCGGCCGGTGACGATGACCGCACACTCGAACAATCGCGAGTTGATCGCCGACTTCACGCCGTGGATCTCCGAGGTCCAGGTGCCGGGCAGTGCTTCGAACCTGCTGGAATACCGGATGGCCCAGCACGGCCACGAGGTCGTCGGCTTCACCGTGCACGTCCCGCACTATCTGGCCCAGACCGACTACCCGGCTGCCGCGCAGGCGCTGTTGGAGCAGGTGGCCAAGACCGGGTCGTTGCAATTGCCGCTGACTGCGCTGGTCGATGCGGCGGCCGACATCGCGGCCAAGATCGACGAACAAGTCGAGGCCAGCACAGACGTGGCCCAGGTCGTAGCGGCACTTGAGCGCCAGTACGATACGTTCGTCGCCGCACAGGAGAACCGATCGCTGCTGACGCGTGACGAAGACCTGCCCAGCGGTGACGAACTCGGCGCGGAGTTCGAACGATTCCTGGCTCAGCAGGCCGAGAAGAAGTTCGACGACGACGACAGGACTTGAGCCCTAACGCTCCGGCGAGGATGCAGAGCAAGCGAGGTGGCGACACCCGCCCACTCGCGGGGGGAGAGGAGCGGCGCTTGTGACCGCCGACAACGACGTTGGCGATGTCATCGGGCGACAGCGAAAGCTGCGCCCGGTGCGCGAGGCGGCGCCTTCGTTGCAGTTTCGCACCATCCACGGCTATCGACGCGCCTACCGGATCGCGGGTTCGGGCCCGGCGATTCTGCTGATTCACGGCATCGGCGACAACTCCACCACCTGGGAGACGGTGCAGGCCAAACTGGCGCGGCGATTCACCGTCGTCGCCGTGGACCTACTGGGTCACGGTCAGTCGGACAAGCCACGCGCTGACTACTCGGCCGCGGCCTACGCCAACGGGCTGCGTGATCTGCTTTCGGTACTCGACATCGATCGGGTCACCGTGGTCGGTCATTCGCTGGGCGGTGGGGTGGCGATGCAGTTCGCCTACCAGTTCCCACAGCTCGTTGAGCGACTGATCCTGGTCGGCGCCGGCGGTGTCACCAAGGACGTCAACCTCGTGTTTCGCTTGGCCTCACTGCCGTTGGGCGGCGAGGCGCTGTCATTACTACGGCTGCCGTTGGTGCTTCCGGCTGTACAGTTCGCCGGACGTGCGGCGGGCATGGTGTTCGGGTCGACGAGACTGGGCCACGACCTGCCAAATGTGTTGCGGATCCTGGCCGATTTGCCGGAGCCGACGGCCTCCTCCGCATTCACCCGGACTTTGCGCGCCGTGGTGGACTGGCGCGGTCAGATGGTCACCATGCTGGACCGGTGTTACTTGATGGAATCTATTCCGGTGCAAATCATTTGGGGCACCGAAGATGTGGTGGTACCAGTCAGCCATGCCCGGATGGCGCATGCGGCGATGCCCGGTTCACGACTGGAGATCTTCGCGCGCTCCGGACACTTCCCGTTCCACGACGACCCCGACCGCTTTGTCAAAGTCGTCGAGCGCTTCATCGACACCACCGAGCCCGCCGAATACGATCCCGACGCACTGCGTGAGCTGTTGCGCGCCGGCAGCGGTGAACCGACTGTCTCGGGCCCGCACGACACCCGCGTTGCCGTCTTGAGCGCCATGGGTTCCGACGAACGCAGCGCCACCTGACCAGTCCGGCGGACGCCGCTGGTAAGCACCGTCGTACAGTCACCCCATGAGCATCGACGTGACGGTGTTGCGGGTTTTCACAGACTCGGCGGGCAATTTCGGAAACCCACTCGGCATTGTCGATTCGGGTACCGTCCCAATCGCCGAACGGCAACAGCTGACAAGCCAATTGGGCTACAGCGAAACGATATTCGTCGACATGCCGCAAGCAGGCTCGACCACCGCGCATGCCCGCATCTACACGCCGATGACCGAACTCGCCTTCGCCGGCCACCCGGCCGTCGGGCTGTCGTGGTGGCTGCGCGAGCAGGGCATTCCGCTGCGCACCCTGCAGTTGCCGGCCGGGATTGTGCAGGTGAGTTACGAAGACGACGTCACCGCCATCAGCGCCCGCTCGGAGTGGGCCCCGGAGTTGGCGATCCACGATCTCGACTCAGTCGATGACCTCGCCGCGGCCAACCCCGCCGACTTTCCCGACGACATCCAGCACTATCTGTGGGCCTGGACCGACCAGTCGGCGGGATCGCTGCGTTCCAGAATGTTCGCGCCGGGTTTGGGTGTGCCCGAAGACGAGGCGACGGGATCTGCTGCGGTCCGGATCACCGACTATCTCAGCCGCGACCTGACCATCACCCAGGGCAAGGGCTCGCTGATCCAGACCACCTGGAACCCGGAAGGCTGGGTTCGAGTGGCGGGTCGCGTGGTCAACGAGGGCGTCACCCGCTTTGTCTAACCACCGGTAGTCAGGCTTGCCGGTGCAATACGGCAGCAAGGTGATGTTGCAACGGCAATCCGACCGCGCCCATCTGCAGCGAATACGACAATTCGTTGCCGTCGATACGGAAGCGCCGTCCAAGCGCAGTCACCTCTTTGGCGGTGGGTGTCAGGCCGATCTTCGATGCGGTCAAGTCGATTTCGATGACGTCGCCGGCCGCCGTGTAGGTGCCGACTTCGATTTCGGTGATCCCACTGGGATGAGCGAGGACAAGTTCGAGCTGGCCCGGTTGCGGCACCCGCAAATAGCCCGTCTCGGCGTGCAGCGGCTTGCCGTCGGTAGCCGCCTTCGTCTTTTGGCCGTAGGCCAAGAACGGCTTGCCGACATGGGTGAACACGACTTCCTCGAGGTAGTCGAACGGCTCGATCGTCGGGTATTTCCCCGATCCGCGGCCGGCCCAGGTGCCCAGCAGCGGGGCGAGTGCTTCGACATCAGGATGCAGGTCGGCCGGCATGCGGTCAGCCTACGTCCGTCGACGACCGCCACCCCCGGCGGCTTAACTGGGAGTTGATATCTCGCGATGCGCGCGCAGCGCCTCGATCTCCCGTTCGAAATCGTCGGCCGAGGAAAACGACCGGTACACCGAGGCGAATCGCAGATAGGCCACCTCGTCGAGGTCACGCAACGGGCCAAGGATTGCCAACCCGACCTCGTGGCTGGCGACTTCCGGCGATCCGTTGGCCCGAACGGTGTCTTCCACTTGCTGGGCGAGCAGATTCAACGCGTCGTCATCGACCTGGCGGCCCTGGCATGCTCGCCGTACGCCGCTGATGACTTTCTCGCGACTGAATGGTTCGGTGACACCGCTGCGCTTGACCACAGCCAGTACCGCGGTCTCGACGGTGGTGAACCGCCGTCCGCACTCGGGGCACGATCTGCGACGCCGGATCGCCTGGCCTTCATCGGTTTCCCGGGAGTCGACCACCCTTGAATCGGGGTGACGACAGAACGGACAGTGCATGGCCGCTCCTTCGCCGCGCTGATAGCCGGGTATCTCAGAACCTTCTGAGCGTACCCGCGCGGCTCCCCGCAGGCCCAGCGCCGTCGCGATCGGCACCCACCGCGCGCCCTCGGCGGCGGCTACCGTTGACCCACCGCGGTTTTCGCCGTCCACGGCTGCCGGTCAGCCGACCGGTGCGATCAGGGTCTGGCCGGCGGCCAGCGTCGCAGTGTCCAGACCGTTGAGTTCCCGGATGCGGTCGGCGACCTGACCGCTCGGGGCGCCGGGCGCGACTCGGCCGGCCAAGTGCTGCAGCGTCTCCCCTGGTTCGACGCGCACCACGGCAAGTTGGTCGGGCATGTCCGCGGACGGGTTCTGCACTGCCTCGCCGAACTGTGCCACCAAGCCCAGCCACACGGTGATCACCCCGGCGAGCAGCGCCAGCGCCACCGTCGTCGCCGGCGTTACGGGACGTGGCCGGTGCGGCGCCGTCGACATCAGCACACCGGTGCCCCGGTAGCGCGGCGGCGCGACGGGCGGCCTCGATGGCCGCGGCCGGTTCTGCTGGCCGGCCGGGCGGATCCGGACCGGTTGACTGCGACGCGGTGTACCGGGCCGGGTCGTCTCGATGACTGTCATGGGAACCCCTTCCGTCGCAGCTGATCGATCGCTTGTTCGAACTATAATCGATAGCACGTTCGAATTCCGAACATGTGATCGATTCGTTGCATACTCAGCAGCACGATAAGACGGGGGTCCGACAACCCCGGAGCGCCGTGGCGACACGCCTCGAACACATGTTTGAGTTTCCGTTGGATCGCGGCTACATTCGGACCTATGAGCGACAGCAGCCATACCCCGGGTGCCGGTAGCGGCCGCCGCGAGCGATCCGTGGATTCGACGCTGACCGAACGGCAGCGCACGATCTTGGACGTCATCCGCGCATCGGTCACCAGCCGCGGATATCCCCCCAGCATCCGGGAAATCGGTGATGCCGTGGGCCTGACGTCAACCTCGTCGGTGGCTCACCAACTGCGCACCCTGGAGCGCAAAGGCTACTTGCGCCGAGACCCCAACCGGCCCCGCGCCGTGGACGTCCGTGGCGCCGACGACGCGAGCGGACCCACCGTTCTCACCGACGTGTCAGGCTCGGACGCGCTGCCGGAACCCACGTTCGTGCCCGTCCTCGGGCGCATCGCTGCCGGTGGCCCCATCCTCGCCGAGGAAGCCGTCGAGGACGTCTTCCCACTCCCTCGTGAGCTGGTGGGCGAGGGTGCGCTCTTCCTGCTCAAGGTGGTCGGCGACTCCATGGTCGACGCCGCGATCTGCGACGGCGACTGGGTGGTGGTGCGTCAGCAGAACGTGGCCGACAACGGCGACATCGTCGCGGCGATGATCGACGGAGAGGCCACCGTCAAGACGTTCAAGCGCACCGGCGGCCAGGTCTGGCTGATGCCGCACAACCCGGCGTTCGACCCCATCCCGGGCAATGACGCCGCCGTACTGGGCAAGGTCGTCACCGTCATTCGCAAAATCTGAAACGGGGTCAAGTCGCCTTGGAGAAGCCGTTGGCTTGGGCGACTTCCTCGGTGGTGAACCAGATTTCGGCGAACGCGTCGTCGTACAGCGCGCTGTCGGGTGTGTAGTACAGGCCGAAGCTGACATTGCCCTTGATCGGATACCCGTCGGGCGCTTCGTGCGCGTCCTGCAGCGGAAGGTGAATCGCGGGCTGGTCGGCGGCAACCGGCGCCACTGAGTCAGCCTCACTCTCGGCCTCCGCGGCGCCGTCGGTAGCCGCGTGTCGCCCGCCGCTTATTTCGCTTTCGGTGGGGATTCGCGTCGGCGCGGTGTCCACCGCGTCGGGGTCCTCGGCCTCAGCCTCGCTCTCGAACTCGGAAGCTGCTACCCCACTGGGGGTTTCGGCGCTCGGCGGTGGCTCATCGAAACCAGCGCTGGCCGGTGACATCCAGCCGCTGTCCGGCGGACCGGCAGCGGCGGCCGCCGGAGCCGCTTCGGAGTATCCGCCGGAGAACGGCGACGAGCCGGGTTCGCCGTCGTCGGCTGCCCAGCGCACACGGGATTTCGGCTCGGCGTCATAGCCGGCGTCCATGTCGTGATCGGGCTCGTAAACCGGGCCCTCTCGGCGAGCCATGCGGCGACGGCTCCACCACGGCGCGGCCAGCACGACCAGCGCGATCAGCAGCAGGACGGGGATGATGACCAACAGCCACCACGCGTGCCAGGCCCGCTTTGCGCCGGTGTCGGCAGGCTGTGCCGATCCGGCAGGCAAGTTCTGGCCCGGTACCTGCAGTCCAGACAACGCCGACGCCAGCTGGGTCGGTTCGGTGCTGAAGGTGTTTTTCGCCCGGTCCCAGGCGATCTTGCCCCCGGTGAACTTCTGCGCGACGATGTCGCGGTCCACCGTCTCGTCGCCCACCGGGGCGCCGAGTTGGCCGGTTGCCCCGCCCAGTTTGTCCCAGGCGGCCTTCATGGCGCCGCGCACGACGAACGCACCGTGGTCGGGCGTCCAGAAAATCACCGGGTTGTCCGCGCCGGAGAAGGTGCTGATCCGACTGGCCGGCTTGATTCCGCCGTCGGCCTCATTCGCGGTGGGAAAGCCCAGGTCGCTGCCGACCGGTCCGCCCAGCGACTCGTATTTGGCCAGCACTTCGCTTTCGACGGCATTGGCGCCGGTGGCCGGGCTGAAGAAGACCTTGCCGCCGACGAAGTTCTGGCCCTGTCCGTCGTCGCCGACCGGGTACTGTCCGCCCTGCTTGGCGCCCAACGGGCCGGATGCCCCGCCGGCGGCCCGCCAGGCCATGTTGATGGCCGCGGTCGGGTCGATCGGCACCTGCAGGCCGGTCAGTTGCTGGGCCAGTTCGGGCGGAGTGGTGGTGAACGCCTTGGTCTGCCGGTTCCACGACACCTGGCCGCCGCTGAAGAGCTGGGTGGCGACTTGGCCGTCATAGGTTTCGTCGCCGACCGGCACGCCCAGCACTCCGCCGGAGCTTCCGAGCTTGTCCCAGGCGGCGTTGATGGCGCCGCGCACAACGTATGCACCGTGGTCGGGCGTCCAGAAAATCACCGGTTTGTCGCCGGCCGAGAATGTGCTGTTTCGGCTATCGGGCCCGGCCAGCCCCGGCACCTCGTCGATCGTGGGAAAACCCAGGTCGCTGTTGGCAGGCCCGCCGAGGGACTCGTACTTGTCCAGAACCGCGCCGTACATGGATCTGGCACCGGTGTCCGGGGTGAAAAACATTTTGCCGTTGGCGAAGTCCTGGGCGAATCCGGCGCCAACGGCATACACGTCGCCCTGCCTGGCGCCGAGATCCGAATTCTCGCCGCCGGCGTCCTCCCACGCCGCGGTAATCGCGTCGTCAGCGTCGCTCTCCGGTGACGCCGCGGCCGTCGGGGACAACAGCGCGGCGGCGGCCGCCACAGCCACCAAAGCAAGGGCCGCGCGGGAAACCACCGCACCGACAAGCCGATGTTGCCCTTTCACCACACCTCCCCGGCGGCGCCTCCAATGGGCGTCGGCGAACGAGAATTGCGAAGTCATCTTGCAGACATTACGGAACCGAATATCCAGCCGATGTCTAAATGCCCCCCGAACGCGTGCGTGTCGTGGATGGTCGAGTGCACACCAACTGTCGGTGCGTTACCGTGCCGGAACGGGCGGCCGAGCAACGCGCGGGGAGGAAATGCATCGGACATGGGAGTTTCCGGGCTGATTTGGGCGCTGACAGTCGTCGTACTCGCCGGCTTGACGTTGTTCGATTACTACTTCCATGTCCGCAGCGCACATGTACCGACGCTGCGTGAAGCGGCCATCTGGTCGGCGATCTATACCGGTATCGCGATTGTGTTCGGCGCCGGTGTGTTGATCCTCGGCGGCATCGCGCCGGCCGTGGAATATTTCGCCTGCTACTTGAGCAACGAAGCGCTCTCGGTCGACAACCTATTCGTGTTTCTGGTGATCATCGCGAGCTTCGCCGTACCCCGGGTGGCCCAGCAAAAGGCGGTGTTGTTCGGCATCGTGATCGCATTGGTCGCCCGTACCGGATTCATCTTTGTCGGCGCGGCATTCATCACGATCTTCGATTGGGCGTTTTACCTGTTCGGCATTGTCCTGTTGATCACGGCGGCCGGTTTGGTCAAGCCTTCGGAATCGGAAGGCCGCACCGCCGACACGGTGATCATCCGTGTCGCCAAAAGGTTCCTGCGCACCACCGACAGCTACGACGACGACCGATTGTTCATCATCGACAACGGCAAACGGGTCATGTCACCGCTGCTGGTGGTGATGGTCGCCCTGGGCGGCGCGGACTTGTTGTTCGCGTTCGACTCCATCCCGGCGCTGTTCGGGCTCACCGAGAACGTGTACCTGATATTCACCGCCACAGCGCTTTCGCTGCTGGGACTGCGCCAGCTCTACTTCCTCATCGATGGGCTGCTGGACCGGCTGATCTACCTGTCCTATGGCCTGGCCGCCATTCTGGGCTTCATCGGCGTGAAGCTGATGCTGCAGGCGCTGCACCAGAACAGCGTTCCGTTTATCCACGGCGGCAAGCCGATTCCCGTCGCCGAGGTGAGCACGGCCGCGTCGTTGACGGTGATCATCGTCATCCTGGTCATCACGACCGCGGCCTCGTTACTGTCGGCGCGAGGGCGGGCCCAAAACGCCGTCGCCGGCGCACGTCGGCATGCGACCGAGTACCTCGACCGGCACTACGCCATCGACCCCGCAGAGCGGAGGAAGATCTTCGACCGGCTCGTCAGCGAAGAAAATCAGATCAGGGCGCTCCCAATGAAATATCGGGCCAAGATCCGCAACGAGGATGAACTGATGGATCTGCTGCAGCGCGCTCATCACGCGCACGACGCGCACACCAACGGCTAGACCCCGAGGCCGCGGCCGATGATCTCCTTCATGATCTCGGTGGTACCGCCGTAGATGGTCTGCACCCTGGAATCGAGATAGGCACGCGCGACGGGATATTCACGCATGTACCCATAGCCGCCGTGCAGCTGCAGGCAGCGATCGATCAAATTCACCTGCTTTTCGGTGGAGTACCACTTGGCCATCGCTGCCTGCTCGGCCGTCAGTTTCTCATCGAGGTGCAAACGGATGAACTCGTCGACCATGATCCGAACGACGGTGGCTTCCGTAGCCAGTTCTGCGAGCAGGAATCGGCTGTTTTGAAAGCTTCCGATCGATCGGCCAAAAGCCTTGCGCTCCTTGGCATATTGCACGGTTTGCTCCAACACCGCCGCCATGGCAGCAGCCGCAGTGATCGCGATCGAAATCCGTTCCTGTGGCAAATTCTGCATCAGGTAGATGAAGCCCATGCCCTCCTTGCCGAGCAGGTTCTCCGCGGGAACCTTGACGTCGGTGAACGACAGCTCGGCGGTGTCCTGGGCGTCCAAGCCGATCTTGTCGAGGTGCCGGCCGCGCTCGAAGCCCTCCATACCGCGTTCGACGACAAGCAGCGAGAAGCCTTGCGAACCCTTGTCGGGATCGGTCTGCGCCACCACGATCACCAGGTCGGAGTTGATGCCGTTGGTGATGAACGTCTTCGACCCGTTCAGCACGTAGTGGTCGCCCTGCTTGACCGCGCGGGTCTTGATGCCCTGCAGATCACTGCCGGTGCCGGGCTCGGTCATCGCGATAGCGGTGATCAGTTCGCCGGTGCAGAACTTAGGCAGCCAGCGCTGCTTCTGCTCCTCGGTGGCCAACCGCAGCAGATACGGAGCCACCACATCGTTGTGCAGACCGAATCCGATCCCGCTGTAGCGGCCCGCGGTGATTTCCTCGACGATGATCGTGTTGTAGCGGAAGTCGGGGTTGCCACCGCCGCCGTACTCCTCCGGTACCGCCATGCCCAGAAAGCCCTGCTTGCCGGCTTCCAGCCAGACCCCGCGGTCGACGATCTTGGCCTGCTCCCACTCGTCGTGATGCGGCGCGACGTGGCGATCGAGGAAAGCCCGGAAGGACTCGCGGAACAATTCGTGCTCGGGCTCAAACAACGTGCGCTGGTACTTGACGGCGCTACCCATGGATCAACCTCCGGCGAATGGGGACTCTGCCGCCCAAGATATACCAACCGGGTGGTTGGTTGGACTGCGCCGGCCTACCCTCGGCGAATGGCCGAGATGATCCGGGTGCACGAACGCGGACAGACGCTGGAGTTTTCGTTCGCCGACATGCTGCGCTACGCCGGGCCGTACTCGCCGGCCGGCGTGGCCACCGCGTTCACAGCGATGCGGCGCGCATTTGCCGTCCTGTGCCCTGATGGGCTGCCCCCGCGGCGATCGATCGTGATCCGCACGGCGTTTCGAGGCCCCGGTGCTCGCGATGGTTTCGAGGCAGTGACGCGCGCTGTCTCTGACGGGCGCTACGCCGTCGACCGCACACTGGTCAGATCCGACCGGGGCCGATTGCTGGAGGACTTCGTCTTCCAGGTAAGCATCAATGACAGCACCGTGACCCTGCTGTTGCGTGATGGGTTTGTCACCGACGAGTTCGTCGACCTGGCCCGAAGTCAGGATCGCACACCCGAGCAGGAGCACCGCCTCGACGCGCTGAAAGCGCAGCTGGCACAACGGATCATCGAAACAGCTGATACTGACGTCTACGACGTCGAGTAAGCAAGGATCACCGAGCGCTTGGCTGGGGGCGGACAGCTCTGCGCCGGGCCTCGGCGCGCGGAGTGCCAGCGTCGCGGCGACTGCGCTGCCGGGGATGACCGTGTTCTGCGCCGCCACCGCGCCGTTGTTCTCGAGCGCGCCGGGATCGCCGACCCGGGCGGCCATCCGTGGGCGCACCCGCGGGCGGCGCATCCTTGGCAGCGGGCCGCCGCAACGGCGCAACCTCGCCGGCCAGTGCCTGCACCGACGCGGAGTCGGCCGCCACCTGTTGAGGCGTAACGGTGATTCCGGCCTTCCGCAGCAGCAGCCGGGTGTCTTTGCGTTGCTCGGGCAATACGACGGTGACCACGTGGCCTGCGCTGCCGGCCCGCGCCGTGCGACCCGAGCGGTGCAGATAGGCCTTGTGCTCCGCCGGGGGGTCCACGTGCACCACCAGTTCGACGCCGTCGACGTGCACCCCACGAGCGGCGATGTCGGTGGCGACCAGCACACGCGCCTCACCCGCGGTGAATGCGGCGAGGTTACGGTCCCGTGCGGGCTGCGAGAGGTTGCCGTGCAGGTCGACCGCCGGCACCCCAGATTCGGTGAGCTGCCTGGCAAGCTTGCGGGCTTGGTGTTTGGTGCGCATGAAAAGAATGCGGCGACCGGTGCCGGACGCCAGCCGGTGCACCAGTTCTCTTTTCGCCTCGGTTCCCGTGACGTGGAACACATGGTGTGTCATCGCCGCGGGTGGCGCGCTGATCTCATCGACGGAATGCGACACCGGGTTGCGCAGAAAGCGCCGAACCAGCTTGTCGACCCCGTTGTCGAGGGTCGCGGAGAACAGCAGCCGCTGACCGCCGGCCGGTGTCGCCGCCAGGATGCGGGTGACGCCTGGCAGAAAGCCCAGATCCGCCATGTGATCGGCCTCGTCGAGCACGCTGATCTCGACTGCGTCGAGGCTGATCAGACGCTGTTTCATCAAGTCTTCGAGCCGGCCGGGGCAGGCCACCACGATGTCGATACCGCTGTTGAGCGCGGCCACCTGCCGGCTCTGCGAGACGCCGCCGAAGACTGGGGTGACCGTCAGCCCGTAGACCGCCGCCAGCGGCTCGAGCGTCGCGCAGATCTGGCTGACCAGTTCGCGAGTCGGCGCCAATACCAGCCCGGTCGGTCGCGACGGGCGTCGTTTGCGGTCGGCGAGCCGGGCCACCAGCGGGATCGAGAAGGCCAGCGTCTTCCCGCTGCCCGTCTTGGCTCGTCCCAGCACGTCGTGGCCCTTGAGGGTGTCCGGAAGGGTGTTGACCTGGATCGGAAATGGCGTGCTGATACCGAGGGCGGTGAGCGCCCCGGCAAGTGGTTCGCGCACGCCGAGGTCGGCAAATGATGTGGTCATTGGGGGTGCCTTTCAGGCATGGTGGTGCGGCGCAGCCGCGACGATTGACGTCAAGCGGCGCTGGCGCACAGGTTGGCGAGATTGCCGGTCGGCAAAATCGATCGCCGCGAGAAGAGCTTGTGCGGGGCGCACTAATCGGCAGGCAGCCGAGGGCGAAAGCGTTCCACGACGTATTGGCATCATTCCTCGTGACGCCAACGTTCCGGGCAAGCATACCGCACGAACGAAACACCTACCCGCTCGGCCGCATTCGACGCGGAGTGACTCAGGTCGCCGAAAATTGCGTCAAGCTGGCCGCCAAGGCCACCGGCACCCGCGCCTTGATCCGGGTGCCCTCGGCGTTGTGTTCGGCGTGCTGCACCCTGCCCTCGTCGTGTACACGAGTCACCAAATCACCACGGTCATAAGGGATTACCACGTCGACGGCTGCATCGGTCGGGGCGGCCAGTTCGGTCATCCGCCGGCGCAGCGCCTCGACGCCATCTCCGGTACGGGCCGACACGAACATCGCCCCGGGCAGCGCGCGACGCAGCTTGGCCAGCGCCAAATCGCCTGCGGCGTCGACCTTGTTGACCACCAGCAGTTCAGGTGCCGGACGACTGTCGTGATCGGCAATCACTTCGGAGATCACCTGGCGCACCGCGCTGATTTGGGCCAGCGGATTGACGTCGGAACCGTCGACGACATGGACCAGCAGATCGGCGTCGACAACCTCTTCCAGCGTCGAGCGGAACGCCTCGACCAGCTGGGTGGGCAGATGCCGGACGAAGCCGACCGTGTCGCTGACCACGAATGCCCGCCCGTCCTCGAATTCTCCGCGGCGGGCGGTGGGTTCGAGGGTGGCGAACAGTGCATCCTGCACCAGCACACCCGCGCCGGTCAGCGCGTTGAGCAGACTCGACTTGCCGGCGTTGGTGTAGCCGACGATCGCGATGGACGGAACGTCGCTGTCCAGCCGGCGACTGCGCTGAGTATCGCGGACCTGCTTCATCGCTTTGATGTCGCGGCGCAGCTTGGACATTCGCTCTCGGATGCGGCGCCGGTCAGTCTCGATCTTGGTCTCGCCGGGGCCGCGCAGACCCACCCCGCCGCCGCTGCCGCCGGCGCGGCCACCGGCCTGCCTCGACATCGACTCACCCCAACCCCGCAGTCGCGGCAGCATGTATTCCATCTGTGCCAGGGCCACCTGCGCCTTGCCCTCCCGGCTGGTGGCATGCTGAGCGAAGATGTCCAGAATCAGCGCGGTGCGGTCGACGACCTTGACCTTTACGGCCTTCTCCAACGCGGTCAGCTGAGCCGGGGACAGCTCGCCGTCGCAGATGACGGTGTCGGCGCCGGTGGCCAACACCACCTCGCGCAGCTCTTGCGCCTTGCCCGAGCCGATATATGTCGAGGCATCCGGTTTGTCGCGGCGCTGGATCATCCCGTCGAGGACCTGTGAGCCGGCCGTTTCGGCGAGCGCCGCCAACTCGGCGAGGCTGGCCTCGGCGTCGGCGGCGCTGCCGTCGGTCCACACGCCGACCAGCACGACACGCTCGAGGCGCAGCTGCCGGTACTCGACCTCGGAGACGTCGGCAAGTTCGGTGGACAGCCCAGCGACGCGGCGCAGCGCCGACCGGTCGTCGAGCGCAAGCTCACCCGTGCTGGGAGTGTTCTCTTCGGGAAATTCCGGATATGTCATAGGCAATAACACATGGTGCACGCCGAATCGGCGACGTGCATCCGAATTAACGCTGCGCGCCCTGCCACCATTCCTCGCTGATTTCGCCCTGGGCCACCAGAACCGACGGCCCGCGCAGGTAACTGGTGGCTTCGGTGATGGTGACGACGACGTCGCCGCCGGGCACCCGCACGATCAGTGAGCCGCTGGCCGTCCCGGCGTGGGCCAGCGCGGCGACGGCGGCCGCAACTGTCCCGGTGCCGCAGGAGCGGGTTTCGCCTACACCCCGCTCGTGCACCCGCATGCGGACCGCGCCGTCAGTGGGCGCGGTGAGAACCTCGACGTTGACCCCATCCGGGAACTGCGCCGCGTCGAAGGTCACCGGAGCGCCGACATCCAGCGCCGCCAGCGCCTCGGTGGTCAGTTGCTCATCGACGCACGCCAGATGTGGGTTGCCCACGTCGACGGCGATGCCCTCGAACCGGCGGCCCCCCACGACCGCCTCCCCCGCCCCGAGCCGGTTGGCCTTGCCCATGTCGACGGTGACGTCGGCGTGGGTGGCGTCGAACCCGTGCAGCACGACCGGCCGCGGGCCGGCCAGTGACCCGACGACGAACTCGTCGCGCGACTCCAGGCCACTGGCCCGCAGATAGTGTGCAAACACCCGAACGCCGTTGCCGCACATCTCGGCGACGGAACCGTCGGCATTGCGGTAGTCCATGTACCAGTCGTCGGCGCTGACACCGTCGGGCAGCCGCTCCAGCGCGCCGGCGGTCAGCACCGCGCCCGCGGTGCTCACCCGCAGCACCCCGTCGGCGCCCAGCCCGCGCCGGCGGTCGCATAGTGCGGCCACCGCTTCGGGGCGCAGCGCCAGTTCGGCGTCGAGGTCGGGCAGCAGCACGAAATCGTTCTGCGTGCCGTGACCCTTCGAGAAGATCACCTGCTCAGGATACGTGCCGCCAGGCCTGTACGACGTCACCCGCGAGGTCGCCGGCCGTTGCGTCCAGCCAGTGGATGCGGTGGTCGCGGCGAAACCAGGACCGCTGCCGTCGTACATAGCGCCGGGTGCCGATAAACGTCGGCTCACGCGCACCCTCGCCGTTGCCGCCGGCATCGAGGTCGGCGATCACCTGCGCATAGCCCAGTGCCCGCGACGCGGTGACGCCCTCGCGCAGCCCTTGTCCGAGCAGGGCGATGACCTCCTCGACCAGGCCGGACGCGAACATCGCATCGGTGCGCCGGGCCAGCCGCTCGTCGAGTATGTCGGTGGAGCAATCCAACCCAATGATCACGGTGTCCCAGCGGGGGGCGCCGATGCTCGGCGCCGACGCGGCGAACGGTTGTCCGGTGAGCTCGACGACCTCCAGCGCCCGCACGATACGGCGGCCGTCGGTGGGCAGAATCGACGCCGCCGCCGCCGGGTCGCGGGCCGCCAGCTCGTCATGCAGCGCGGCCACCCCCAGCTCGGTGAGCCGCCGCTCCCAGCCGGCCCGGACCGCCGGGTCGGTCGCCGGGAACGACCAATCGTCGAGCAGCGACTGGATGTACAGCATCGACCCGCCCACGATGATCGGCACCGCGCCGCCGGCAGCGATCGCTTCCACGTCGGCGGCCGCCTCGCGCTGGTAGCGGGCAACCGTGGCGGTCTCGGTGACGTCGAGAACGTCGAGCTGACGGTGCGGTATGCCGCGGCGCTCGGCGGCGGGCAGTTTGGCGGTGCCGATGTCCATCCCGCGGTAGAGCTGCATCGCGTCGGCATTCACGATTTCGCCGCCGAGCCGCTCGGCGGCCTCGAGGGCCAGCTGCGACTTGCCGGTGCCGGTCGGGCCGACGACGGCCAGCGGCCTCACGGCTGCCAGAGACCGGCGAAGTAGCCCACGCCGTAGGGCGCTCCGCGGTAGAGCTCTTTGGTCGATCGTGGTGCCGGCTCGGTCACGCCGGCCAGCACCTGGAACGCCACCCGTCCCACGACCTGGTCGGGCAGTTGGGCCAGGGCGGCCACGTCGCCGCCCGCCAGCGCGTCATCCAGGGCCCGCTGCACCTCGACGTCGCCGGGGCGGTAACCGCCGGGCGCGGCGGCGGTCAAGGTGTTGGCGCCGTCGGCGACGACCAGGACGCCGATTGGATCTGGCGCCTGCTCGATCTCGTCCCGCAATCGGCGGCCGGCGGTCAGCGCGGCGTCGACGTCGAGATCGGCGCCATACACCCGCACCTCGGCGCAGGCGTCAGGCTGTGCTTGCTCCCGTACCCAGCCGGTGAACAACGCGCACAGCGGCAACGCCACCGGGTCGCGGTCCTCGCCCGGCGAGAGCCGGACGATGACCTCGGCGCCGAACCCCGCGAACGTACCTACGGCGGATGCATCGACGACGGCCTCGGCGCCGCCCATGCCCACCGCGATCCAGCGCGGCGGCAGCGCGGCGGCCGCTGCGATCACCGCGGCCCGCAGATCGGCCACTTCGGCGCCTGCGGCTCCGGCCAACTCGGGAACCAGCACCGGCGCCGAGGGGATGATCGCGATGGCGCCCAACACGCCATCAAACTAACCTCCGCACCGCGCGTGAGGTCTCGGAGGGCTGGCGCTATGCGGACGCCGTCGACTCGTAAGTGCCTTTCACATCGCGACCGGCGCCGGACGCGATGGTGGCAGCCTCGCCACGGGCCAACGCCACCGTCGCGGTGATCACCACCGCGACCGCCGCGATCAGCACGAAGATTTCCGGCCCGTCGACCTGCAGTCTCTCCTCGAGCACCAAAACCCCCAGCGCCGACGCCACCACGGGCTTGGCCACGGTGATCGTCGGCAACGACGCAGTCAATGCACCGGCGCGAAACGCCGACTGCTGGAAGATCATCCCGGCCAGCGAGGCCGATATCCACGCGTAGAACTCGGGCGCCCGCAGCACCGGTCCGAAGCCGCCTTCAAGCAGTTCCACGACACCCTTGGTCAGCACCGCGAATACCGCCAACGACGACCCCGCCACCACCGCCAGCAGCACCGCCGCCGCCGGACCGCCCGACCAGATCCGCGCCGCCAGCACACACAACACCAGCGCCGGGCCCATCACGATGGCCACCACAATCCAGGTGCCCAACGAGGCCCGTGAGTGACCGGCGGTCGGGTCACCGACGCTGACGACCAGGGCCAGCGCACAAGCCAGCACCAGCGCCCACATCCACTCCCAGCGGGTCACCCGGTAACGGGCCAGACGCGCGTAGATCAGCAGGGCGAACAACAGCGACGCCACCTGCAGCGACGTCACCAACATCACCGAGGCCAGGGCCAACGCTCCCGCTTGCAGCGCATAGTTGGCGACGGCGCCCATACCGCCCAGCCACCAACGAGTGTCGCGCAACGACATGCGGAACAACTCGAGGTGGCCGACCTGCTTGTCGGTGATCTCCTGAGCGGAACGCTGCCGGATCACATCGCCGAACGCGGATGCCAGCGCGGCGCACAGTGCGAGGAAGATCGCAAGATCAGCCCTCCACATCACAGACCTCCTTGGCCGTCTTTCGGCCCGGAAGCCGTTACCTATCCATGCTGTTCGTTCACACTCCGTGGCCACTCTAGTGCGGTGGACAACGCGCGAACATTAGCCGAACCCGTTCGCCACGTACGGCATTACGCGCTCTCCATAGCCTATGTATCTGCTATGCAAACGCGGGTCTGCCAGGGCCGCGGTCAGCACGACCGGTTGCCTGCCAACATCCCACGGAGTGGTCACTCAGGCGGCAACGCGAAAGGAGGGGGCGCGCCGCCTGGCAAGCTGCTTCAATACTGATTGGGGAACCCGTCGAGGGGCACGGGCACTCCCGAGGTGCAGCAGTCGGCGCCGCAATATGCGCGGCAGGTGCGCGGGACCCGCGCGAAGGGTAGGTGACGGTGATGGTGGAAGAGCCCCGTAGCACTGAGTCCAGACCGGTTCCGCGGCCGGGGCCACGACCTGGGCCCAGGCCGACACCGCGACCCTCCCCGATCGCCGCGCCGCCGGCCAGCGACCCGCACCGGTTCGGGCGGGTAGACGCCGACGGCACGGTATGGCTGGTCAGCGCCGCCGGTGAGCGAGTCGTCGGCTCCTGGCAGGCCGGCGACACCGAGGCCGCCTTCGCCCATTTCGGCCGGCGCTTCGATGACCTGAGCACCGAAGTCACCCTGATGGAGGAGCGACTGGCATCCGGCACCGGTGATGCCCGCAAGATCAAAGCCAACGCCGCCGCGCTGGCTGAGGCATTGCCGACGGCGTGCGTGCTCGGTGACGTCGATGCGTTGGTGGTCCGACTGGCGGGCATTTGCGAACATGCCGACGCCGTCGCTTCCGCGGATCGCGCCCGCCGCGAGGAGCATCGCGCCGCCCAGATCGCCCGCAAGGAGGCGCTGGCCGACGAAGCCGAGGAGTTGGCCGCCAACTCGACGCACTGGAAAGCCGCCGGTGACCGGTTGCGCGCGATCCTCGAGGAATGGAAGACGATCGGCGGTCTGGACCGCAAAACCGACGACGCGTTGTGGAAGCGCTACTCGACGGCCCGGGAAACGTTCAACCGGCGGCGCGGATCGCATTTCGCCGAGCTGGACCGGGAGCGGTCGGTAGCTCGCGACGCCAAAGAACGGCTGTGTGAGCGCGCCGAAGAGTTGGCCGGATCGACGGAATGGAGCGCCACCAGCGCGGCGTTCCGCAAGTTGCTCACCGAGTGGAAGGGCGTCGGTCGAGCCGCCCGCGACGTCGACGATGCACTGTGGCGGCGGTTCAAGGCCGCTCAGGACACCTTCTTCAAGGCCCGCAACGCGGCGACGGCCGAACGCGACGCGGAGTTGGGAGCGAACGCCACCGCCAAGGAAGCGCTGCTGGCCGAGGCCGAAAAGCTCGATACCACCAATTTCGACGCAGCGCGGGCGGCGCTGCGGTCGATAGCCGAGAAGTGGGACGCGATCGGCCGGGTGCCGCGAGAGCGGTCGGCGGAGTTGGAGCGGCGGCTGCGCGCGGTCGAGAAGAAGGTGCGCGAGGCCGGTGAATCGGACTGGTCCGACCCGCAGGCCCAAGACCGTGCCGAGCAGTTCCGGACTCGCGCCGAGCAGTTCGAACGCCAAGCGGAAAAGGCCGAAGCGGCAGGCCGCAGCAAGGAGGCCGAACAGGCCAAGGCGAACGCCGCGCAGTGGCGGCAATGGGCCGACGCGGCCGCTGATGCGCTGAAGTCCTGACAGCGCCGACTATTCGGGCGGTTTCTCGTCGTCCAGAGTTTCCAGCAGTGTGCGGGTTTGCTGGCTCGCCGCCGCGCGACGGCGCTGCTCCTCGGCCGCCAGCTGCACAATCGTGCGCGACCACACCACGCGGGCCCAGTGAAACGTCAGCGCCATCACGGTGATCCAGGCGACGATCAGGCCCACCCCGGGACCGGGATACCCCAGGGCCACGGTCTGGCGCGACCAGACCGCGAATAGGCCGACGGCGCTGGCCACCGCCGAGCCTGCCAGCGCGATCCAGGCCAACGTCCAGCGCCGGGTCACCAAGGCCAGCATCGAGAACCCGACGCCGAACACCAGCGCCAGCCAGCCGAACAGCCGCGACGGCAGCGCCACCGCGGCGGCCGCCGCGTCGTCGCCGCCGAACAGCACGTCCCATCCGCGGACGTGCCCGGTGTGCGGCAGGATGAACGACGCCACCAGCACAACTACCAAGATCGCTACTACCAAAGCCCTTGCGCCCGGGTCGATCTCGTGGGCGATGCGCCGTTCGGCGGCCTCCAAATCTGCTCGGTAGGCTTCGAAATCCCCGTGATTCTGCTCGTTCATCGGCTGCATCCGGTCGCTACCGGCGCCGACTGGCCGATGCCGGGCATGCCCAGACCGACGCCGCCCGGACGCTGGCCGGCGGCCTGCGCGTCACCGGCGCGGGTGCGGCGGTGGGCGACGATGTCGCCGTCGGCGATCAAGTGGTGGGGTGCGGCGTCGGTGACCAGCGTGGTGATGACGTCGCCGGGACGCACCTGCTGGTCTTTCGGCGCAAAATGCACCAACCGGCCGTCCCGGGCGCGACCGCTCATCCGTGCGGTGCGGCTGTCTTTGCGTCCTTCGCCGGTGGCGACGAGCAATTCGACGCTGCGCCCGATCTGGGCGCGGTTTTCCTCCAGCGAGATCTGCTCCTGCAGCTCGACCAGCCGCTCATAGCGTTCCTGCACCACCGCTTTGGGCAGCTGGCCGTCGAGTTCAGCAGCCGGAGTGCCGGGACGTTTGGAGTACTGGAAGGTGAACGCGGCCGAGAACCGGGCCTGCCGTACGACGTCGAGGGTGGCCGTGAAGTCCTCTTCGGTTTCGCCGGGGAAACCGACGATCAGGTCGGTGGTGATGGCCGCGTGCGGCATCGCCGCCCGAACCCGCTCGATGATGCCCAGATAGCGCTGCGCGCGGTAGGAGCGCCGCATCGAGCGCAGGATCCGATCGGAGCCGGACTGCAGCGGCATGTGCAGGACCGGGCAAACGTTGGGGGTTTGCGCCATCGCCTCGATGACGTCGTCGGTGAACTCGGCCGGATGCGGTGAGGTGAACCGCACCCGTTCCAGCCCGTCGATGTCTCCACAGGCGCGCAACAACTGCGCAAATGCCCCGCGATCGCGGGGCAACGCGGGATCAGCGAAAGACACCCCGTAGGCATTGACGTTCTGGCCCAACAGGGTGATCTCCAGCACGCCGTCGGCGACCAGCGACCGCACCTCCGCCAGGATGTCGTGCGGGCTACGGTCAACTTCCTTGCCGCGCAGCGACGGCACGATGCAAAACGTGCAGCTGTTGTTGCAACCCACCGAAATGGAAACCCAAGCAGCGTAAGCAGATTCACGGGCCGTCGGCAGGTTGGACGGAAACTCCTGCAACGCCTCGGCGATCTCCACCTGCGCGACCCGGTTATGGCGGGCCCGGTCGAGCAACGTGGGCAGCGACCCGATGTTGTGGGTGCCGAAGACGACGTCGACCCACGGCGCCCTGCGGAGCACCGTGTCGCGGTCCTTCTGGGCCAGGCATCCGCCGACCGCGATCTGCATATCCGGATTGCTGCGTTTGTTCGGGGCCAGGTGGCTGAGATTGCCGTACAGCTTGTTGTCGGCGTTCTCCCGCACCGCGCAGGTGTTGAAGACCACCACGTCAGCGTCGCTGTCCTCCGGGGCCCGCCGGTAGCCGGCCGCCTCCAGCAGCCCCGCCAACCGCTCCGAGTCGTGGACGTTCATCTGGCAGCCGTAGGTGCGGACCTGATACGTCCTGCCTACGTGCGGTGCCAGCGTCGAAGTCACGGAGCCATGGTACGGCGCGGCTGGGTACGGTCTAAACCCGTCGACGCTCCCGCTCGGCGGCCAGCTCGGTACTGACCACGTCGTAAGCCATGGTTTGGCCGTAGCCGCGGCGCGCCAGCATCGCGACCAGCCTGCGGCTGACTCGTGCATCGTCGTCGTTGTTCAAACGCTCTTGGCGCATCCTGGCCCGCACCAGCTGTTCGGCTCGATCCCGCTCGGCTCCGGCATCGATGTCGCTGAGCACCGCGGTGATCACCTCGTTGTCGATACCTTTGGTGCGCAGCTCAGCTGCCAACGCCCGCTTGCCTTTTCCGGCGTTCGCTCGACGGGAGTGCACCCACTGTTCGGCGAAATCGACGTCGTCGACCAAGCCGACCGCGGCCAGCCGGTCCAGCACCGTGGTGCTCACATCGTCCGGATATCCCCGCTTGGCCAGCTGGCCTTCGAGTTCGGCTCGGGTGCGTGACCTCGCCGTGAGCAGGCGCAGGCACAATGCCCGCGCCTGCTCTTCGCGAGCCGGCGCCCCGTCAGAAGTCGACGGGGGCGGGCAAGACGTCGTCATCGGTCACCACCGCGCCGATACCGAGCTTTTCCTTGATCTTCTTCTCGATCTCGGCGGCCACGTCGGTGTTCTCCAGCAGGAAGTTGCGAGCATTCTCCTTGCCCTGGCCGAGTTGTTCGCCCTCGTAGGTGAACCAGGAGCCGGACTTACGGATGAAGCCCTGGTCTACACCCATGTCAATCAGCGAGCCTTCTTTGCTGATGCCCTTGCCGTAAAGGATGTCGAACTCGGCCTGCTTGAACGGTGGGCTGACCTTGTTCTTCACCACCTTGACCCGGGTGCGGTTACCGACCGCGTCAGTGCCGTCCTTGAGCGTCTCGATTCGCCTGACATCCAGGCGAACCGAAGCGTAGAACTTCAAAGCCTTTCCGCCCGTTGTTGTTTCAGGTGAATTGTGCACCATCACACCATCGACGAAGTAGTTGTGGTTGCCCTCAACCTCGATGTCGAAGCGATTCATCGACCGCGTGTGGGGTTTGACATGGACATCGAGAATCCGCGCTGGGACCAGCCGCTGAGTCGGTTCGACGATCTGCGGCACGACGCTACTCTGTCCGCGGAATCGCGGTAGCAGCTTGTATTCCATGGACGGCGCCATGTAGGGCGCTACCACTTCTTGAAATTTGGCGCTGGACGCGGTGGAGAATACGAGCACTGCCTTACCGGCGGCGCCCGATTGCCGCAGGCGTACATCCAGCCCGTGCATGTCGTGTAGGTAGTCACGCAGTCGTTCCCGAGTGCCCTCGGTCATAGCTTCGACACAGATCTCGACACGACCGCTACCTCCAGCAGTGCGCTGTTGCAGCCCCTTGGAACGGAGAGCGAAGGAACCGTCGTCCATGTACCAAATGGCTAGGGCTAATGGCGTCAATGCCTTGAGATACTCCTCGGAGAGGAACTTCTTGCCGTCACCTAGGTATACCGCGCGCTGCAGTTCAGCTAATTCGGGTAACGGTGTGAAGTCGACGAAGTGCGCACCCTTGTCGTTCTCCCGCTTTGAATGCTGAATATTACCGAGTAAATCGGTCTTCCACTGCAGATACTCGAACTGCTTGGCACCGTGCCCCATCCGGAAGCGAACACCGTTGCGGTCCCGCAGGTTCGGCGACAGATTTCCGTCGCCCATCAATGAGCCGAGCACGACCTGGAACTGTTGGTCGCTAAGCCGATGCGGTTCTGCGGCCAGCACCCGATCACCGGTGGTGAGGTCGCCGGCTTCGGTCCAGCCGCCCGGGGTCCGGATCAGATGGTTGGGCGTGGCGGCGAACTGTGACTTGCCGTTGCCGCCGGACTTTTCGACAGTGAATTGCAGGAACTGCTCGGCTGGGCCGTTGTTGAACCAGTTCACCACCTTGCGGGGCACGATCTGATCGGTCGCCGGGTCATAGGACAGCACCTCGACATCCATCTTGTTGTTGACAATCTTGCCGATTTTCTCGGTGCTGCCGTCGGCCAAGGTCACTCGGGTGGCATAGTTCATGCACCCGAACATCACACCGATTTTTTCGCGCAGCTGGTTGATGAAGATCGCGGTGGTACCCGAATTATTAAGTGCACCAGTCATTTTCCGCAGAGCCTGGCTCATCAGCCGGGCCTGCAAACCGACGTGGCTGTCTCCCATCTCGCCTTCGATCTCCGCCCGCGGCACCAGCGCGGCCACCGAGTCGATGACCAGAATGTCCAGCGCGCCGGAGCGGATCAGCATGTCGGCGATCTCCAGTGCCTGCTCACCGGTGTCGGGCTGGGATACCAGCAGCGAATCAGTGTCCACACCCAACTTCTTGGCGTACTCGGGGTCCAGCGCGTGCTCGGCGTCGATGAATGCCGCGATACCGCCGGCGGCCTGGGCGTTGGCCACCGCGTGCAGGGCGACAGTGGTCTTACCCGAGGACTCCGGGCCATAGATCTCGACGACGCGGCCGCGCGGTAGGCCGCCGATGCCCAGGGCAACGTCCAGTGCGATCGATCCGGTCGGGATGACCGATATCGGCTGACGCACCTCGTCCCCGAGGCGCATCACCGATCCTTTGCCGTAATTCTTCTCGATCTGGGCCATCGCCAGATCGAGGGCTTTCTCGCGGTCAGGGATTTGCGCCATGGTGCTACCTCTCGGTGTAGTCGGTGTTCGGTTGACCGGTCTTGGTCAGTTGGCCGTGACGCTAGAACAGCCCACCGACAAGTCCTCGCCGTCGAACGCTCACCACAGTAACGAACGTGTGTTCGAGAGCAAGGAGGCGCGCCGAGTGTGTGTCCAGTGGGGCGGACGGGGGTCTCTCAGGCGACCGGCGCCCCGAATGCAGACCTCACCACTGTTCGCGAGGGACATCGAAGTCCACGCACAGCGCCCGCCAGACGTCGCGCGGATCCACGCCGTCCTCGATCGCCTGTGCGGCGGTGCGCCCGTCGAACCCGCTCAGCACATGGTCGGCCAGCACCGAAGCACCGTAGGTAACACCGAATCGCATAGTGACCAGCTCGTTGAACTCCGTGAGACGCACGACGTCCAACTTACCCAGCGTGTACCAGCGCTTCGTGGCATACCCGCACCGGATCAACCACGTCGCCGATGCTGGCTGCCGCCCGGCGGGCCGCGTCGCGGTAGCTCGGTGTCGACAGCACCTCGCCGACCGCAGCGACCAACGCGTCGGCAGTCAGCGGCCGGATCAACCGCCCGCTGCCCTGACGCGCCACCCGGTTGGCCATCTCCCACTGGTCACCACCGCCTGGAACCACCACCAGCGGCACACCGGCCAGCAGCGTCTTGGCCACCATTCCATGCCCGCCGCCGCAGATCACCACGTCGGCATCCGCCAGCAGCTCGTCCTGACGGCCCAGCCCCACCACGGCGTACGGCGGAACCGTCAACTCGGGACCGTTCAGCCTCGAGACAACGATGCGCGCCCCGGACGGCAGCTGCTTTCCCGGCACCAGGCAGTCCAGGGCGGTCTCGGCCATCCCCTGTGTTCCGGTCAGCGCCGTCGACGGCGCCACCACCACCACCGGACCGGAACCGGGCGGGACAGGCAACACGTGCTGGGTCGGTTCGAAGTGCAGTGGCCCCACCATGACGGCTTCGGCCGGCCAGTCCGGCCGGGGCACCTCCAATGCGGGCAGCGTGGCAATCAGCCGCCGCAACGGCCCCGGGTCGCGGGCCGGAAGACCGATCTCGGCGCGCACCGCCGCTCGCTGACGTAGCCCTTCGCGCCAGGATCGGGCGGTCAGCGCCCGCATCACCGAGTCGCGCAGCCGACCGCGCATGCCGGTGCCCGGGGCGAGGCCGCTTCCCAGCGGAGGCAACCCCTTCGACGGCAGGTACAGCGGATGCGGGTTGAGCTCGATCCACGGGAGTCCCATCAACTCAGCGGCCATGCCGCCGCACGCCGTGATGACATCGGACACCACCAGTCCCGGCGCCAGGCCCCGCAGCTGCGGAACATTGAGCACAGCCATCCGCGCCGCCCGCTGGTGAATCTTGGCGCCGGCGTCACGGTCGTCGTCGGCCGCGGTCGGATCGAGTCCCACCAACTCCACGGCGTCGACGCCGGCGGCACGCGTGTCCTCGAGCCATTCGGTGCCGGTGAGCAAAGTCGGGGCGTCACCCGCCGCAGCGAATCGCTGGCACAGCGCGATCGCGGGAAACGAGTGCCCGGGATCCGGCCCGGCGACCACAGCGACGCGCACGGGCCTACCCTGCCACAGCGGCCGCATCTAGGCTGGTGACCATGACCGAGCAGACCATGGAAAACACCCGAACGGTCGAGATATTCCTGAACGCGTTGCAGGACGAGGACTTCGACACCGCCGAGGCCGCGTTGGCGGCCGACCTGGTGTACCAGAACGTCGGGCTACCGACGATCTATGGCCGTCACCGGGCGATGAAGCTGTTCCGGCGGATGGAGGGTGGCAGCACCGCTTTCGAAGTGAAGATCCATCGCATCGCCGCCGACGGCGCCGCCGTGCTCACCGAACGCAGCGATGCGCTGATCTTCGGCCCGCTGCGACTGCAGTTCTGGGTCTGCGGGGTGTTTGAAGTCCACGACGGGCAAATCACCTTGTGGCGTGACTACTTCGACTTCTACGACATGCTGAAAGCGACGGTTCGTGGTCTCGCGGCCCTGGCGCTGCCGTCACTAAAGGCGTCGTTCTAGGTACGAGTGCAATGCGCGAACGACCTAACGCTATCCAGTACATCCGTTACTGCTATGGCCACCCGCTGCCCAGTTCGATGCGCGATTGGGTGCGCAACGACCTGGCCGGCAAGGGTGCCACTGCCCGGATGATGATCAGGGTCGCCGTTCCGGCGGTGCTGGTGCTCGCCCCGTTCTGGCTGATCCCGACGACGCTCTACGTGCATGCGGGCATGACGCTGCCGATTCTCATTCCGTTCGTGTATTTCTCGCATGCGCTGAACAAGGTGTGGCGTCGCCACATGCTGCGCATGCACAATCTCGATCCCGACCTGGTCGACGAACGGGCCCGGCAACGCGACGCCCACATCCATCGGGCGTACATCGAGCGCTACGGCCCGCGGCCCGAGTCAGCGCCGCATCGCAGCCACGACATCTAGGCCCGCGGCAACCCGCCGAGTTCGTCGAACGCCTGCGCCCAGCCGACCAGACGGTCTGTCGCCCCGACCAGTTCCTCGCGATAATGCTGCCGGGACAACGGCGAGGGCGCCGCGGCGTCACCGTTCGCGGCCGACACCAACTGTGCTGCAGCGGTGACCATTTCGTTGTACTGACGCACGCCGGTGCCCAACTGAGCGGTGAACGCGTTGATCGTGGGCACTAGATGTGTGCGTGACTGCGGAGTGAAATGCGCCGCCCGCTCCATCGACACCACTTCCGCGGCTGTCGCCGCCATGGCCGCCGCGGTCTGGTTGGCCGCGGTAGTCAGGTCGCGTATCTCGTCGGGCGGCAACATGTTGCCCCGCTCCATAACGCCCAGCAGCGAAAAGAAGCCGCGTTCGGAGGCACCCAGGGCAAACATTGCCGATCGCGCGGCCGAGCCGGGCGGCGGCAGCCGGCGTGTGCTGCCGGGCCGCTGCACCGGCAGCGGCACTGCGTGCAACCACCGGTAGCGCAGCAGCAGCAGCGTCGCCGGAATCGCCTGCGCGACGGCGATCGAGCCGGTGATCACCAGCAGCAGCGTGAACCAGCCCCACGCCGCCAGCAGCGCCGTCACCAGGCCCCAGAACACGCAACCGGCGCCGAAGATCAGACCCCAGCGCAATGCCCGTCGGCGGCGACGCAGCAGTCGCGCTCGCGGGTCGGTGACCGCGCTGATCTTGCGCATCACCAGATCGGAGAACTCGCCGGCCGTGTCCAGACCCCGCTGCACGAGCGTGCGCCACTGACCGGTTGCCGTAACGCGTTGACCCGATTTCACCGCCATGTCGCCCGTCCCGGCTACTGCTGACCGAGCGGCTTCTCAGCGGCGGCCGGGTCGGCGGCCGGTGTGCCCGGACTGGCGGCATTGCCGCCGGCGGGTAACGCGTCACCGCGCATCGACGCGCGGATCTGCTCCAGCCGCGAATGCCCGGCCATCTGCACGCCGGCCTGCTCGACCTCGAGCATGCGGCCCTGCACCGAGTTCTGCGCGAGTTCGGCGGCGCCCAGCGCGTTGGCGTAGCGCCGTTCGATCTTGTCGCGCACCTCGTCAAGGCTGGGGGTGTTGCCGGGCGCGGCGAGTTCGCTCATTGACCGCAGCGACGCGCTGACTTGCTCCTGCATCTTGGCCTGCTCGAGCTGGCTGAGCAGCTTGGTGCGCTCGGCGATCTTCTGCTGCAGCACCATCGCGTTTTGCTCGACGGCCTTTTTGGCTTGCGCGGCGGCCTGCAGCGCTTGGTCATGCAGGCCCTTGAGGTCTTCGACGCTCTGCTCGGCGGTCACCAACTGGGCCGCGAACGCCTCGGCGGCGTTGTTGTACTCGGTGGCCTTGGCGGTGTCTCCGGCAGCGGTGGCCTGGTCGGCCAGCGTCAGCGCTTGGCGCACGTTGACCTGGAGTTTTTCGATGTCGGCCAGCTGCCGGTTGAGCCGCATCTCGAGTTGGCGCTGATTGCCGATCACTTGGGCGGCCTGCTGCGTCAGCGCCTGATGGGTGCGCTGCGCTTCCTCGATGGCCTGCTGGATCTGGACTTTCGGGTCGGCGTGCTCGTCGATCTTCGCGTTGAACAGCGCCATCACGTACTTCCACGCTTTGACGAACGGATTGGCCATCTGTTTAGCTCCGCCTTCTTTCGTGTCTGCCGGATGGGGCTGGTGCGCTAGCCCTGCTGCTCAATTTATCGGCTTGGCGCCGATGGCTACACCCTCGGCGCGCAGACGCTCGACAATGTCGGCGCGGAAACCGCCCGGCGCCGGCCGGATCGCCACGCTCAGGCGACGGCCAGCGAGACCACCGGCGGGATGACGACCTTGGTGTCGGCGTCGATGTTGGCGGCGCTGGACGTGGTGTGTTCTTGGCGGGCCAGGCGCTCACCGGCGCCGACGAGCAGGTCCGACAGCGACACCTCCAGCGCATCGCAGATGGCGCTCAGCAACTCGCTGGAGGCTTCTTTGCGGCCGCGCTCGACCTCGGAGAGATATCCCAGGCTGACCCGGGCGACGTCGGAGACTTCGCGCAGGGTGCGGCCTTGTGAAGTCCGGGCCCGGCGCAGCACGTCGCCGATGACCTCACGCAACAATGGCGGCATTGTGCACTCCTTGGTCCGGTCACGCAGATTGACACTGGTCATCTAGGTCAACGCCACGCGGGTCGGCATTGGTTCCCCGTGCACAGGCCCTATTGCCTCAGGGCGCAGACCGTCCCCGGACGTCTCGTACGGCAGACGCGACGTAGTCCACACCGGTGACCACGGTCAGCACGATGGCAATCGCCATCACCACCGTTGCCAGGACCAGCCATGATCCGGACAACGGCAGCACGAACAATCCGATGGCCACCGCCTGCACGAGCGTCTTGAGCTTGCCGCCGCGACTGGCGGGAATGACGCCGCGGCGCAGCACGGCGAACCGCAGCACGGTGATGCCGACCTCGCGCACCAAGATCAGCACGGTGACCCACCACGGCAGGTCGCCGAGCATCGCCAGCCCGATCAGCGCCGCGCCGATAAGGGTCTTGTCGGCAATCGGGTCGGCCATCGTGCCGAACTCGGTCACCATCCCGTAGTTGCGGGCCAGCGCGCCGTCGAAGCGATCGGTGATGACCGCTACCGCGAAAATCACGAAAGCCACGATGCGGCTGGGGGTTTCGTGTCCATCCCCGGCAAACAGTGCCAACAGGAAGACCGGAACCAACACCAGACGCAGCAGCGTGAGCATGTTGGCGAGGTTGGTGACGCGCACACGCCGGACCATCGGACCGGTTTGAGGCTGCCCCGTCACGGCATCAGAATATCGGTTGACCTTGGCTGAGCCGAATGGCGGCGACCCCCTGCGCCCCGCTCCGCCGCGCTTGCGATCGCCGCAGGGCCGAAACCGATACTCTGCACCCGTGAACGCAGTGGGGGGTCCACGTGCCTACCGGCCGGCCGTCCGGCGCGCACGGACCTCCGATGTGCCGGCGATCAAGCGACTCGTCGACACCTACGCCGGCAAGATTTTGCTGGAAAAAAACCTGGTAACGCTGTACGAGGCCGTGCAGGAGTTTTGGGTGGCCGAACACGAGGACGAGGTGGTCGGCTGTGGAGCGCTGCACGTGTTGTGGTCGGACCTCGGCGAGGTGCGCACCGTCGCGGTCGACCCGAGCGTGACCGGCCGTGGTATCGGCCATGCGATCGTCGATCGCCTGCTCGAGGTGGCCCGCGATCTGCAATTGCAGCGGCTGTTCGTGTTGACCTTCGAGATCGAATTCTTCAGCCGGCACGGTTTCGCCGAGATCGACGGCACCCCGGTGACCGCCGAGGTCTACGAGGAGATGTGCCGCTCCTATGACATCGGTGTCGCCGAATTCCTCGACCTGAGCTACGTCAAGCCCAACATCCTCGGCAACACCCGCATGCTGCTGGTGCTGTAGCCGCCGAGCGTGAACCTGTTGCGAAAACCCGGCCGAAAATTCGCAACAGTTTCACTTTCGGCGCTAGTCGGCGTCCTCGGCGTCCTCCCCGCCGCCCCGGATCGACGTCAGCGTCGCGGCCAGCTCGTCGGGTTTGACCAGGACCTCTCGGGCCTTGGAGCCCTCGGACGGCCCGACGATGCCGCGGGTCTCCATCAGGTCCATCAGCCGGCCGGCCTTGGCAAAGCCGACCCGCAGTTTGCGCTGCAACATCGACGTGGAGCCGAATTGACTCGACACCACCAGCTCGACGGCCTGCAGGAACACGTCCATGTCGTCGCCGATGTCGGGGTCGACATCTTTGCGTTCCCCGGTGGGCTTGGCAGTGGTGACGCCGTCGGTGTACTCGGGTTCGGCTTGTTCTTTGCACGCGGCGACGACGGCGTGGATCTCCTCATCGGTGATGAACGCCCCCTGCAGGCGGAGCGGTTTCCCCGCGCCCATGGGCAGGAACAGCCCGTCGCCCATCCCGATCAGTTTTTCGGCACCCGCCTGGTCGAGGATCACCCGGGAGTCGGTGAGCGATGACGTGGCGAACGCCAGCCGGGACGGCACGTTGGTCTTGATCAGGCCGGTGACCACGTCCACCGACGGGCGCTGGGTGGCCAGCACCAGATGGATACCGGCCGCGCGGGCCTTCTGGGTGATCCGCACGATCGCGTCCTCGACGTCGCGGGGCGCGGTCATCATCAAATCGGCCAACTCGTCGACGATGGCCACCACATACGGATAGGGCCGGTACTCGCGCTGGCTGCCCAGTGGCGTGGTGATGGCCCCAGAGCGCACCTTCTCGTTGAAGTCGTCGATGTGGCGCACCCGGGAGGCCTGCATGTCCTGGTAGCGCTGCTCCATCTCCTCGACCAGCCAGGCCAGCGCGGCGGCCGCCTTCTTGGGCTGGGTGATGATCGGAGTGATCAGGTGCGGAATGCCTTCGTAGGGCGTGAGTTCCACCATCTTGGGGTCGATCAGGATCATCCTGACCTCCTCGGGGGTGGCCCGCGCCAGCAACGACACCAGCATGGAGTTGACGAAGCTGGACTTACCGGACCCGGTCGAGCCGGCCACCAGCAGGTGCGGCATCTTGGCGAGGTTGGCGCTGATGAAGTCGCCTTCGATGTCTTTGCCCAGGCCGATCACCAGCGGATGGTGGTCGCGACGGGTCTCTCGTGCGGTGAGCACGTCGGCCAGGCGCACCATCTCCCGGTCGGTGTTGGGCACCTCGATGCCGACCGCGGATTTGCCGGGGATCGGGGCCAGCATCCGGACACTCTCGGTGGCCACCGCGTAGGCGATATTGCGGTGCAGCGCAGTGATTTTCTCAACCTTCACGCCCGGGCCGAGTTCGACCTCATAGCGGGTGACGGTGGGTCCGCGGGTGCAACCGGTCACCGCCGCGTCGACCTTGAACTGCTGCAGTACCGACGTGATCGCGTCGACCATCTGCTCGTTGGCGGCGCTGCGCCGCTTCGGCGGATCACCGGCGACCAGCAGACTCAATGGCGGCAGGGTGTAGGGCCCCTCGACGACCCGATCGGTGACCTGCGGTTCGCGCTTGGCTTTGCGACGGCTGCGTGCGACGGCAGGCTCCGGAACCGTTGGGGTGTCGTCGGCGGCGACGGGCTGGTCGCGGGATGGCCACACCTGCGGTTCGTCGTCGCCGTAGCCCGCTGGGTCGTCGTAGTAGCCGTCGGAAAAGTCCTCCGGCGCAGCATTTTCGGCTTCCGGCTCGTCGTACTCGGATTCATCCGGGTAGTCGTAGCCGAACATCCGGGTGCCGAACATGGCACGCACCGTGTCGGGCACCTCGCGGATCGTGGTGCCGGTCAACAGCAGTAGTCCGAACAGTGCGGCGATGAACAACAGCGGTGCGGCGATCCACTTGCTCAATCCGTCCGAGAGCGGTCCCCCGATGGCGAACCCGATAAAGCCCGCCGCGTGCTGGCGTGCCTCCGGCGCGCCGGGCGAGCCGGCCCACAGATGCCACAGTCCCAGCACCGGCAGCGCAACCATCGCCGAGCCGAGCACCAGCCGCGGCCGGGCGTCCGGGTCGGGCTCCGTGCGCATCAGCAGCACCGCCACCGCGGCCGTGACCACCGGCAGCACCACCACGGCTGATCCGATGAACGTCCGCAACACGGAGTCAACCCACGCTCCTACCGGGCGGGCTGCATCGAACCACGAGCTGGCGGCGATGACGACGGCAAGCGCCAGCAGGGCCAGCGCAATCCCGTCGCGGCGGTGGCCCGGGTCGATGTCACGGGCCCGGCCCACCGACCGCGCGGTGGTGCCGGTGCCCTTGGCCAGCATCAGCCACCCGGCGCGCACCGCACGCCCACAGGTCAGCCCGGCCGTGGCAACCAACGATGGGTTGCGGCGCTTGGCGGGCGCTGACGGCCGCCGCCGTGGCGATGCTGAGCGCGTGGATCGGGTGCCGCGCCGCGGCGTGGCCTTTGACCTGCTCGTTCGGGCACCGGATCGGGCCACGGTCTTACTAGCCATGTCGGCAAGCCTAGTCGCAAGTGCACCATCTGCACCATCCGCCACACTGGTAACCGGCACCTGGCTACCGGGACGAGCAGAAAGCCTGAGTAGGGTGACAGCCGTCACGTCAGCTACCTCGAGGAGCTTCCACTATGCCCGTCGTTGTCGTCGCCACCCTTACCGTCAAGCCGGAGTCGGTCGACACCGTCCGCGACATCCTGAGCCGCGCGGTCCAGGACGTGCACGGCGAACCGGGCTGTCAGCTGTACTCCCTGCACGAATCGGGCGAAACGTTCGTGTTCGTCGAGCAGTGGGCGGACGAAGACGCGCTCAAAGCTCACAGCACCGCGCCTGCGATGGCGACGATGTTCAAAGACGCCGGCGAGCACCTGGCCGGGGCACCCGACATCAAGATGCTGCAACCGGTCGTCGCCGGCGATCCTGCCAAGGGTCAGCTACGTCCCTGATGGGCCGCCCTCTCGCCGGCAAAGTCGCGCTGATCACCGGCGCCGCGCGCGGCCAGGGCCGCGCCCATGCGGTGCGACTGGCCGCTGACGGCGCCGACATCATCGCGGTCGATTTGTGCGACCGGATCGCCAGCGTGCCGTATCCGCTGGCCACCGCCGACGATCTGGCCGCCACCGTCAAGCTCGTCGAGGACACCGGAGCCCGCATCGTGGCGAGTCAGGGTGATGTGCGCGACCGCGACTCGCTGACCGCCGCGCTGCAGGCGGGCCTCGATGATCTCGGTCGGTTGGACATCGTGGTCGCCAACGCCGGTATCGCACCGATGCAGGCCGGCGCCGACGGCTGGCGCGACGTCATCGATGTCAACCTGACCGGAGTTCATCACACCGTGGAAGTCGCGATACCGACGATGATCTCCCAGGGCGACGGCGGGTCGATCGTCTTGATCAGTTCGGCCGCCGGGCTTTCGGGGATCGGCAGCACCGACGCTGGCTCCATCGGCTACGCCGCCGCCAAGCACGGCCTGGTCGGCCTGATGCGCGTCTACGCCAACCATCTTGCGCCGCATAGTATTCGGGTCAACTCGGTGCACCCGGCCGGTGTCGACACTCCGATGATCAACAACGAGTTCACCCGCCAATGGTTGGCTGATCTGGTCGCCGAGTCCGGTGCACCGCCGGACATGGGCAACGCGTTGCCGGTGCAGGTGTTGCAGCCCGATGACATCGCCAACGCGGTGGCCTGGCTGGTTTCCGATCAGGCCCGCTACATCACCGGGATCACGTTGCCGGTCGACGCGGGCTTTGTGAATAAGCGCTAGCGATGGCGCGAAACCCGGCGGCGCAGACCGCGTTCGGCCCGATCGCGCTGACAGCGATCGAACAGCATGAACCACCGGCAAAACGGTTGGTCAATGACGACCTGGCGGCCCGGTTCCTGCCGGCACCCACGCGGTGGCTGGTCGCCGCGTTACGCCCGGCGCCGCTGCGGCGGCTGATGATGGCCGGCATGGAGCGAGGCGGCCCGGGACTGTGGACCAACCTCGCCTGTCGTAAGCACTACATCGCCGACAAGCTCGACGAGGCACTGGACGGTATCGACACCGTGGTAGTCCTCGGCGCCGGGTTGGACACTCGCGCCTATCATCTGGCGCAACACACCCGCATCCCGATCTTCGAGGTCGACCAGCCGGTCAACATCGCCCGCAAGGCGGCGGCGGTGCAGCGGGTGCTGGGCGAGCAACCGCTATCCGTCCGGTTGGTGCCGGTGGACTTCGAGCACGACGACCTGCTCACGGTCTTGACCGGGCTCGGTTACCGAGCCGGCCATCGCACGTTTTTCATCTGGGAAGGCGTGACGCAGTACCTCACCGCTGACGCCGTGCATGCGACGCTGGCAGGACTGCGACCCGTCGCATCGGGTAGTCGGCTGGCATTCACCTATGTTCGGCGCGATTTCATCGACGGCACCAACCTCTACGGTGCAAAGTCGTTGTACCGCAAGGTTCGGCAACGTCGCCGACTGTGGCACTTCGGGCTGGCGCCCCACGAGGTGGCGCCGTTTCTCGACCAGTTCGGCTGGCGGCTGATCGAGCAGGTGGGGCCCGAACAGCTGGTCCAGCGTTACGTCGAGCCGACCGGCCGCACTCTCACCGCATCGCAAATCGAGTGGTCGGCGTACGCGGAAAAACGCTGAAGCAGTACGGCTTCGCGACGCTCACACCTCGATGACCGTCGGCACGATCATCGGCTGGCGACGGTAGGTTTCGCCCACCCATTTGCCGACCGTGCGCCGCACCGCCTGGGCGATCCGGGCCGGATCGGTGACGTTCTCGGCCGTCAGCGATTCCAGTTCCGCCTCGACCTTGCGCACCGCAGGCTCCAGCGCCTTGGGGTCTTCGGAGAAGCCGCGTGAATACAGGTGCGGCAAAGCCGCGGGCTGACCGGTGCCGCGGCGCACTACGACGGTGACGGCGATGAAACCCGATGAGAGGATGAGCCGTTCACCAAGGGTGATGTCGCCGACGTCGCCGGTGATCAGCCCGTCGACGAACATCTTGCCGACCGGCACCGCACCGGCGATGGCGGCTTTGCCGGCAACAAGGTCGACGCTCACACCGTTCTCGGCCAACAGGATCGACTCCTCGGGCACCCCGGTGCGAGCGGCCAGCGCGGCGTTGGCGCGCAGCATCCGCCAGGTCCCGTGTACCGGCATGACCTGGCGAGGCCGCACCCCGTTGTAGAGGAACAACAGCTCACCCGCGTACGCGTGCCCCGAAACATGCACCCGCACTTGCTGGTTGGTGACAACTCGAGCGCCGATTTTGGACAGGGCGTCGATGACGCCGTACACGGCTTCTTCGTTACCGGGTATCAGCGACGACGACAGGATGATCAGGTCGTCAGCGTTGAGCGTGATGCTGCGGTGCTCGCCGCGCGACATTCGCGACAGCGCCGACATCGGCTCGCCCTGGGTGCCGGTGGTGATCAGCACCACCCGTTCGGGTGGCATCATTTCCGCGGCCCCGATGTCGACCAGGTCCGAGTCGTCCACCCGCAGAAATCCGAGCTCGCGGGCGATGCCCATGTTGCGGACCATGGAACGCCCGACGAACGACACCCGCCGGCCCAATGCCACCGCCGCGTCGATGATCTGCTGCACCCGGTCCACATTGGAGGCGAAACACGCCACGATCACCCGGCCCTCGGCACCGCGGATCAACCGGTGCAGCGTCGGGCCGACCTCGCTTTCCGACGGCCCGACCCCGGGAATTTCGGCGTTGGTCGAGTCACACAGAAACAGATCCACCCCGTCGGCACCGAGTCGTGACATACCGGGCAGATCGGTGGGCCGCCCGTCGAGCGGTAACTGGTCGAGCTTGATGTCGCCGGTGTGCAAAACGGTTCCCGCGCCCGTGCGCACCGCGATCGCCAGCGCATCGGGAATCGAGTGGTTGACCGCGAAGTACTCGCACTCGAACACCCCATGCGTGCTGCGCATGCCTTCGGCAACCTCGATGAAGACCGGTTTGAGCTGGTGTTCACGACATTTCGCGGCGACCAGGGCCAACGTGAACTTCGAGCCGACGACCGGAATGTCGGGGCGCTGCTTGAGCAGGAACGGGATTGCGCCGATGTGGTCTTCGTGCGCGTGGGTCAGCACCAGCGCTTCGACGTCGTCGAGTCGGTCTTCGATATGCCGCAGGTCCGGCAGGATCAGGTCGACGGCGGGCTCGTCGTGGGTGGGAAACATGACTCCGCAGTCGATGATCAGCAGTCGGCCTAGATGCTCGAAAACCGTCATGTTGCGGCCGATTTCGCTGATCCCGCCCAGCGCAGTAACTCGCAATCCGCCAGTGGTCAAAGGTCCTGGCGGCGAAAGGTCTACATCCACTTGGGAGTCACCTGAGCACCGAGGCCGCGTGCATATCGGCAGCCAACCGCTCGACTTGCTCAGGGCTGGCCGGCACTTGCGGCAACCGGGGGTCACCGACGTCGATACCCTGCAACCGCAGCCCTGTCTTGGACATCGTCACCCCGCCCAGCCGGCTCATCGCATCGCAGAGCGGACCGAGCGCGACGTTGATCTTGCGGGCGGTCGCCACATCTCCGGATTGGAAGGCAGTCAACAAGTCTCGCAGTTGCCCTGCCGCGAAGTGGGAGATCACGCTGATGAAGCCGGTCGCGCCCATCGCCAGCCACGGCAGGTTCAGCACATCGTCGCCCGAGTAGTAGGCCAGTCCGGTTTCGGCCATCAGCTGCGCGCCGGCATGCAAATCACCCTTGGCGTCTTTGATCCCGACGATATTGGGGTGAGATGCCAAGGCGCGGATGGTGTCGGGCTGGATCGGCACCACCGACCGCGGCGGGATGTCGTAGAGCAGGACCGGCAACGCGGTGGCATCGGCGACCGCGGTGAAGTGCGCCAACAGCCCGTCCTGCGACGGCCTGGAGTAATACGGCGTGACGACCAGTAGCCCGTGGGCGCCCACGCCCGCGCAGGCCTCGGCCAGTCGAACACTGTGTTCGGTGTCGTTGCTCCCTGCGCCGGCGATGACACGGGCACGATCGCCGACCGCCTCCAACACCGCCCGCAGCAGCGTGAGCTTCTCGTAGTCGGCGGTGGTCGGCGACTCACCCGTGGTGCCGGACAGCACCAGACCGTCACAACCGGCGTCGACGAGGTGGTTGGCCAGCCGCGCCGCCGCTACGGTGTCCACCGAGCCGTCCGAACCGAACGGCGTCACCATCGCGGTCAGGACGGTGCCCAGGCGCGTCCGCGCGTCGAAGCCGGCAGTATTCACGGTCCCAGATTACCCGCGGGTTCAAGCTTCAGTGGCCAGCGGACTGGTCGCGACCTCTGTCCCGTCGGCCAGCGTGGCGATCTGGAAGTCGGCGAAGACGGTCGGCGCGACCTCGGCGAGTTGGCGCAGGCAGGCGATGGCCAGCCGCCGGATCTCCACATCGGCGTGCTCGCTGGCTCGCACCGCGACGAAGTGGCGCCAGGCCCGGTAATTGCCGGTGACCACGATGCGGGTTTCGGTGGCGCTGGGCAGCACGGCGCGGGCGGCTTGGCGGGCCTGCTTGCGCCGCAGGACCGCATTGGGCTGGTCAGCGAACTTTGCTTCCAGTTTGGCCAGCAGTTCGGTGTAGGTGGCCCGGCTGGCGTCGGCGGCCTGGGCCAGGAGTTGCTGCAGCTCCGGGTCGTCTTCGATGCCCGGCGGGATCACCACCTGTGAGTTCTTTTCCGGCACGTAGCGCTGCGACAGCTGCGAGTAGGAGAAGTGCCGGTGCCGGATCAGCTCGTGGGTGCACGATCGGGAGATGCCGGTGATGTAGAAGGACACGCTGGCGTGCTCGAGCACCGAGAAATGCCCGACGTCGATGATGTGGTTGAGGTAGCCGGCGTTGGTCGCGGTCTTGGGGTTGGGCTTTGACCAGCTCTGGTAGCAGGCCCGGCCGGCGAACTCGACCAGCGCCTGGCCGCCGTCGGCGTCGGTGCTCCATGGCACCTCGGGCGGCGCCAAGAACTCGGTCTTGGCGATCAATTGCACGCGCAGCGGCGCCGTCTCGGCCACGGCGCTCACCCTAGCGCCGGCCGCGCAGTGGCGAGCCGCCGCGTCGCCCGGCTTGGGTTGCCTGCGCGCGCATCATGCCGACGTCTTGAGCTGGGTCGCCAAATTGCCGTGACTGCTCACCGCGATGTTGCCCAACCCCAGCCAGGACGCCATCGACTCCAGCTCGGCAGCCAGCATTTCGGCTACGCGCGACGGTGACCGGCCGTCCTCGACGAAGGCGCCGACGACCTGCAGCGCATCCCGGCCGCGGTCCGCCTTGAGGTCGACTCGCCCGACCAGTTCGCCGTCGAGCAGAAACGGCCATACGTAATAGCCGTACCGGCGCTGGTTAGCGGGCGTGTAGATCTCGATGCGGTAGTGAAAACCGAACAGCCGCTGCACCCTTGGCCGGAAGAAGACCAGCGGGTCGAACGGGCACAGCAGCGCAGTACCGCGATCCCGTCGCGGTATCGCTTGCCCAGCCCGCAGATAGGCCGACGCGGGCCAACCGTCGACGTCGACGCGTTCCAGCTCGCCATCGGCGACAAGCTCGGCAATGGCCGGCTTGACCTGGCTCGCGGACAACCGGAAATAGTCGCGGATATCGGCGTCAGTGCCGACGCCCAGCGCGGTGGCAGACCGCAGCACCAGCTCGCGGACGGCCTCGTCGTCGTCCACCTGACGGGCCAGCACCTCGGCCGGCAGCACGTTCTCGGTCAGGTCGTAGTGGCGGGCGAAGCCGACCCGGGTAGCGGTGGTCAGTACCCCGGAGGCGAACAACGCTTCGGCGACCCACTTGGTGTCGCTGCGATTCCACCAGGCCCCCTTGGCTTTACGCGGTTCCGCGGCCAGATGAGCCTCGATCTGTCCGGCGGTCGACGGCCCGAGTTGCGCGACAGCGGCGACGATGTCGTCGGCCAGTTGCGGATTGGCCTTGACGATGTGGGAACCCCAGCGGCCGTGCCGGTACCGGCGCATCCGCCAGCGCAACAGTGGCCAATCGTCGACGGCCATCAGCGCCGCCTCGTGTGCCCAGTACTCGACCAGCAGCCGGGGTGTTCGGGCCGAATGGCTCCATGCCGCGCGGTCCAGCACCTCGCGGTCGTAGGGTCCGAGCCGGCTGAATACCGGGGCGTAGTGGGCCCGCACGGCCACCGACACCGAATCCAGTTGCAGCACCTGAATGCGGGAAATCACGCGCCGCAGATGGCCGCGGGTGATCGAGCCCGTGGGGGTGGCATCGGCGAATCCTTGCGCAGCGACCGCTATCCGGCGGGCCTGCGCCACCGTCAACGTGCGCATTACCGCAGGTAGGTGTGCAGCCGGTAACGCAGCCCGGACCCACTGGTGCGCCAGTCCCCCGCCGTGCCCACCCAGGTCTCGTCGAGCATCGGGGCCAGCACGTCGCCGTCGTCGCGGGGCAGGTCGATCTCGATCTCGGTGACCTCACATCGGGTGGCCCGTGGCATTGCGAGCGCATAGATCTGTTCCCCGCCGATCACCCAGGTCTCGGAGTCGGTCAGTGCTTGTTCCAGGGTGCCGACCACCTCGGCGCCATCAGCCATGAAGTCAGTCTGGCGGGTCAGTACGACATTTCTGCGCCCCGGCAGTGGCCGGAACCGCTCGGGCAGCGACTCCCAGGTCAGCCGGCCCATCACCACGGTGTGGCCCATGGTGAGTTGTTTGAAGTGGGCCTGGTCTTCTGGCAGCTGCCACGGAATGCCGCCGCCGCGGCCGATGACCCCCGAAGTCGACTGAGCCCAGATCAAGCTCAGGTGTGTCATACGGCGACGGGGGCTTTGATCGCCGGGTGCGGGTCGTAGTTCTTGACGACGACGTCGTCGTAGGTGTAGTCGAAGATCGAATCTTGCGGTCCGAGAACAAGTTCGGGATACGGCCGAGGTTCGCGTCGCAATTGCTCGGTGACCTGCTCGAGATGGTTGTCATAGATGTGACAGTCGCCGCCGGTCCAGACGAATTCGCCGACGCCAAGACCGGCCTGGGCGGCCATCATGTGGGTCAGCAGCGCGTAGCCGGCGATGTTGAACGGCACGCCCAGGAACAGGTCGGCGCTGCGCTGGTAGAGCTGGCAGCTCAGTTTCCGGTCGGCCACGTAGAACTGGAACAACGCGTGACACGGCGCCAGCGCCATCTGCGGGATGTCGCCGACGTTCCAGGCCGACACGATGATGCGCCGCGAGTCCGGATCGGTGCGCAGCAACTCCAGCGCCGCGCTGATCTGGTCGATGTGCGCACCGGAGGTGGTGGGCCAGGATCGCCATTGCACGCCGTACACCGGGCCGAGATCGCCTGTCTGCGAGGCCCATTCGTCCCAGATGGTGACGCCGTGCTCGTGTAGCCAGGCGATGTTGGAGTCGCCGCGCAAAAACCACAGCAGTTCGTAGATCACCGATTTGAGGTGCACCTTTTTGGTGGTGATCAGCGGGAAGCCGGCTGACAGGTCGTAGCGCATCTGGTGGCCGAACAAGCTGCGGGTGCCGGTGCCGGTGCGATCGGCTTTCGGTGTGCCGCGCTCGAGTACCAGGCGCAGCAAATCCTCGTACGGTGTGGCGATCGACACGCCCCTGAGCCTAGCGGCGATCGCAAGCGCGGCGAAGCCGGGCGCGGCGGGTCGACGCCGATGAACTAGCCACGATCGCGGCGAGTAGAACGGTAGCCATGCCGAACATCACCGACACCGTCACCACCGCCGATGGAAGCTGCCCGATCTGGCTCTACACACCCGAGGGCGAGGGTCCCTGGCCCGGTGTGGTCATGTACCCCGACGCCGGGGGTGTGCGGGACACCTTCTACGAGATGGCCGCCAAGCTGGCCGGCTTCGGTTACGCGGTGCTGCTGCCCGACGTCTACTACCGCTCCGGCGACTGGGCTCCATTCGACATGTCCACCGCGTTCAGCGACGCCAAAGAACGTCAGCGGCTCTTTTCGATGATCGGTACCGTCACGCCACTGAAGATGGCGATCGACGCCGAGGCCTTCTTCGACTACCTGGCCGGCCGCCCGGAGGTGAGCGGCAACCGCTTCGGTGTCTGCGGCTACTGCATGGGCGGACGCACGTCGGTGGTGGTGGCCGGTCGCCAACCGGAACGGGTCGCTGCGGCGGCGTCGTTTCATGGTGGCGGCCTGGTGACCGACAGCCCCGAGAGCCCACACCTGCTGGCCGACCAAATTCAGGGGGCGGTGTACGTGGCGGGCGCCAAAAACGACGGCTCGTTCACACCACAGCAGGCCGAGCAGCTCGGCAAGGCGCTGACCGCCGCAGGCGTCGAGCACACCATCGAGACCTATCCCGCTGAGCATGGCTTCGCGGTCCCGGACAACCCGCCGTACGACGCCGACGCCGCCGAACGGCATTGGACCGCGATGCGGGACTTCTTCGGCGCCAAGCTGGCCAAATAGTCGGCGCAGATGCACGTCGACGCGATGACGAGCCCGGTCCCGTTGCTCCAGACCGGGGAGCTCGCCCGGCGAACCCAATCGGCGGGGTTCTCCGGTCTGCTGTTCACCGAGACGGGCCGCACGGCCTATCTCAACGCGGCCATGGCCGCGCAGGCCGCACCCGGCCTCGAGCTGTCCACGGGCGTGGCGGTGGCCTTCCCGCGCAGTCCCTTCGTGACGGCCGCTGCGGCCTGGGAGCTTCAGGAGGCAACGGGTGGGAGGTTTCGGCTGGGTCTGGGCACTCAGGTGCGCACGCACGTGGTGCGGCGCTACGGCGTGGCCTTCGAGCGGCCCGGCCCACGGCTGCGCGACTACGTGCGCGCCGTGAAGGCATGCTTCTCGGCGTTTCGCAGCGGAACCCTCGATCACCACGGCGAGTTCTACAACCTCGACTTCATCACTCCGCAGTGGAGCGCCGGACCCATCGAGGCGCCCGATCCCAAAGTGGATATCGCGGCGGTGAATCCGTGGATGCTGCGAATGGCCGGCGAAGTCGCCGACGGGGTGCACATCCATCCGATCGCCGAGCCCGGCTACCTGACCCGGCACGCCGTGCCGAACATTGCCGCCGGGGCGGCGAAAGCGGGGCGCAGCGCATCGGATGTCGCCGTGATCGTGCCGGTGCTGACGATCATCGGCGACAATGACGAAGAGCGGGCCGCCGAGCGCGAACGCGTGCGCGTCAGCATGGCTTTTTACGGAAGCACGCCCAATTACGCGTTCATCTGGGACGAGGCCGGATTCGAGGGCACCACCGCCCGGATCCGGGAGAAGCAGAAGGCCGGCGACTTCGCCGGCATGGCCGCGCAGATCAGCGACGAGCACATCGCCGCCTTCGCCACCGAGTCGACGTGGGACGGGCTGGCCGACGCGTTGACCGACAAGTACGCCGACGTCGCGACCCGGCTCGTGCTGTACAACGCGCTGACCGATCCGGGCCGCGTCGAGCGCTACGGCGAGGTGGCCCGTCGCGTCTCGCGCGCTTGACCATTTTTCAGATGCCGGCGTCGTCGGCCACTTCGCGGGCCCTGCTCACGAGCGCGTCGATGCGTCCGGTGGTCGGGGTGCCCGAGGCGGCCTTGTTCCGCGGCTCGTCCATGGCGCGGCGCATCACGCCCTCGGCAATGACGGCAACCTTCCACAGGCCCAGCGCATGCCAGTACTTCAGTGTCGTTGCGTCGCGGCCGTTTTCGGCAAGATATACCTGTGCCATCTCGGCGCGGTCCGGGAACCCGTCAAGCGCAGCGGCGGCAAACGCGCCGGTGGGGTCCTCAGCAGCTGATTCCGGCCAATACGCCAGCAGGCTGCCCATGTCGGCCAGCGGGTCGCCGAGGGTGGACAATTCCCAGTCCACGACGGCCACGACATCCCCGGTCTCGTGCGATGTGATGACGTTGCGCAGATGAAAGTCGCCGTGCACCAAGGCCAATTCCTGCTGCTCGGGCGCCGCGGCGATCAACCGTTGAGTCAGGTCGTCGAGATCGGGCAGCTCCCGGGTCTTCGACAGCTCCCACTGTCCGGCCCACCGCTTGAGTTGCCGCTGCGCATACGGCTTGTGGCTGGCCAGGTCGTCGAGGCCGACCTGCTCGATGTCGACCGCGTGGATCTTGGCCAGCGTCTTGGCCATTGACAGCCCAATCTGTCTGCGACGCTGCGGCGTCAGCGATTCCGCGACCGGCATCCGGTCCAGCACCAAGCCGTCGACGAATTCCATCAACAGCAGCGGAACACCATCGAGATCCCGAGTCAGGCCGTACACCGCCGGCGTCGGCACCGCGGTGTCCTGCAGCGCCGACAGGATCCGCGCCTCGCGGGCGACGTCGTGCGCCGACGCCAACAACGTCCCCAGCGGCGGGCGGCGCAGCACCCAGCTGCGATCGCCACGGGCGTCGTGCACGCGATAGGTCAAATTCGACTGTCCCAGCCCGATTCGCTCGAAGCTCAGCGGCGGACGGAAATCGATCCCGAGTTCCGGCAACCAGTCCGCGATCGCCGCCGGATCGACGCCCAATACGTTAGCCACGAAACGCCTGCGCGTTGCCGAGCAGCGTGCCCCCGTCGATCACCATGGTCTCGCCGGTGATCCAACTCGCCTCATCCGACACCAGGAATGCGACCGCCGCGGCCACGTCGACCGGCTCGCCAACGCGTCCCAACGGAGTCGACGCCGATAAGGCGTCTTCATGGTCCTTCCATAGCGCCTCGGCCAGCCGGGTGCGGACCACGCCGGGGCACACCGCATTGACCCGGATCCGCGGCGAAAGCTCCAGCGCCAGTTGCTTGGTCACGTGGATCAGCGCGGCCTTGGTGGCGTTGTACATGCCCATGTTCGGCGCGTAATGCAGCCCGCCGATGGACGCGGTGTTCACCACCGCCCCGTGATGCTCGCCCATCCATTGCTTGACCACAAGCGACGTCCACAGCAGCGGCGCCCACAGGTTGACGTCGAAGACCTTGGCGAAGCGGGCGTGGTCCTGGTCGATCAGCGGGCCGTAGGCGGGATTGGTTCCGGCGTTGTTGACCAGAATGTCGATGCTGCCGAAGCGGTCGAGCGCCAGCTCCACGCAGTGACGCGCCGCGTCTTCGTCGACAGCGTGGGCCGCGACCCCGACGGCGTTAGCGCCAACCTGTGCGGCTGCTGCCTCTGCGCTTTCCTGCTTGCGAGAAGTGAGCACGACGTTCGCGCCGGCATCGGCCAGCCGCTGCGCGATGGCGAGCCCGATTCCGCGCGACGCGCCGGTGACGATCGCGGTTTTGCCGGTGAGATCGGTCATCGCGATTCCCTCTGGAGGCTGCGCTGGTAACGGCGCATGCCATGCAGCCAGCGGTCGTAGTCGGTGCCCTTCTGGCGGTACATGTCCAGCACCTGCGGGTGCGGAAGGATCAAAAACCGTTCCTCGTCGATGGCCGTCAGCACGCTGTCGGCGACGGCGGACGGCTCCAGCACGTCACCGGCGGTCGTCACCGCCCGGGTAGCGAGATCCCCGAGCGGGTCGCCGGATTGCTCGCCGGAGTACAGCAGCTTGGTGTTCACGCCCATCGGGCACAGACAACTCACCCGCACCCCTTGGTCGCCGTAGGTGATGTTCAGCCATTCGGCGAATCCGATGGCAGCGTGTTTGGTGACCGAGTAGGCGGCCGAGCCGAGTTGGGTGAGCAGCCCCGCCGCTGACGCGGTGCTGACGAAGTAACCCTCACCGCGTTCGATCCACTCGGGTATCAGCAGTTGGGCTGCGCGGATGTGCGCACGCAGATTGACGTCGATGGACCGGTCCCAGTCGTCCTCGCTGAGGTCCAGCCCCGGAGCGCCGGTAATGCCCGCGTTCGCGAAATACAAATCCACCGGCCCGAATTCGCCTTGGGCCAGTGCGATCAGCTTGCGGATCTCGGTGACGTCGGAGACGTCTGCACCCGCGCCGACGGCCGCGCCCGAGCGCTCGGCGTTGATCTGTCCAACGACCCCCGCCGCGGCAGCCGGATCCAAATCCGCGACGACGACCCGCGCGCCCTGTTGCGCCAGCTTTGCCGCCAGCGCGCCGCCGATTCCGCCGCCACCGCCGGTGACGATCGCGACCTTGTGGTCAACCTTCACACGCACAATCCTTCTAGTTACGGGCCACAATTGCGCCAGATTGATGTGATGGCGTCAGATGGCGCCTATCGCGACCATGATGCGTTCGCGGATACTCGCTAACTGCACGGGAGTAATTCGCGACTTGGTCGGGTTGACACGCCCCAGCGACACGCTGGTGACGTGATGGGCCAACGCCCAAGACGTCGCATCGGCTCCGTTTTCGACGGTCGGTTCGATGCGCTCGGCGAACGACCCATGCGCCAACCCCTCATCGCGGGTCAACGGAACTACCAGCACGTTCGGGTACTCGTCCGGAAATAACTCATGGTCCTCGACGACGACTGCGGGACGCACCCTGCTGGGCTCGTGCGGCAATGCACCGCCCCGCCAATCGACTACCACGATGCTGCCGGCCGCGTGCCGACTCACGGGAGCTCGGTCAGCGGCGTCCCGAGCGCATCGAGTTCGTTTCGTGCTTCGGGGTGCTTCGCCAGGTGAGCCATCACTCGATCCCCATCGGCCCGAATCGTCTCCCGCCGCACCTGTCGCGCCGCGGCTTCGGCGAGCTCTCGAATGAACGCACTCAGTCCCTTGCCTTGCCTACGGGCTGCCGCCTCGAGCACCGCCCGATCCTCAGCGTCGAGTCGAATCGTCAGCGTCTCGGCCATACACGGCATCGTAACACAGACCCGTAACACGCTGGCGTAATCAGCAGGAATGTGGTATCCCACCAGCCGTCGTGTCGTCTGGTTGATGAGCGGTCGCGGCCAGCCATACCAGATGGGGCCCAGTGGCCGTCAACGGCGGACCAATCTCATGATCCATGCCCGCGAATCCGCCGGGTCGATCACGTCGTCGAGCTCGAAGGTGGTGGCCGACGTGAGCGCTTTGCCGTGTTGATAGGCAGCCTCGACGAGTTTGTCGAACAAATTTTGACGCTCGGTTGGATCGGAGACGGCCGCCAGTTCCTTGCTGAAACCCAACCGCACCGCGCCTTCCAACCCCATCCCGCCGATCTCGCCGGTCGGCCAGGCCACGGTGAACTCCGGCGCATGGAATGATCCGCCTGCCATCGCCATCGCTCCCAACCCATAGCCTTTGCGCAGGATGATCATTCCAAACGGGACGGTCAAACGTGCGCCGTGGACGAACAGCCGGCTGAACCGCCGCACCGCGGCTTCCTTTTCCGCGTCCGGCCCAACCATGAACCCCGGCGTATCGCAGAGCGAGATTACCGGCAGGCCAAACGATTCGCACACGATCAAAAAGTCGGCGATCTTGTCGGCCGCCTCTGCGTCGATGGCGCCGCCGAGATGATGGCTGCTGTTCGCCAGCAGCCCGAACGGTGTGCCCTCGACACGCACCAGCGCGGTAACCACCCCGACGCCGTGGTCGGGCCGCACCTCCAGCACCGAACCCACGTCGACAACGGATTCGATGGCCCGGCGCACGTCGTAGGCCCGTAACCGGTTCTCCGGCACCACGTGTCGGGCCAGGCGTGGGTCCGGCGCCGCCCAGGCGTCGACGCTGCCCTGGAAGTAGGACAGATACTGCTTGGCCAGTGCTACCGCATGCGCCTCGTCGCGGGCGGCCAGTCCCACCACGCCGTTGCGCCGCTGCACGTCGATGGGTCCGATGTCCTCCGGCCGGTAGACGCCGAGTCCGCCGCCTTCGATCATCGCCGGACCACCCATGCCGATGTTGGCGTCCGGGGTCGCGATGATCACGTCGCAGGTTCCGGCCAGCGCGGCGTTGCCGGCGAAGCAGCGCCCCGACACGATGGACACCAGCGGCACCTGGCCGCTCAGCGCGCCGAGCGCGCGGAAGGTCGGCACGTCCAGGCCGGCGATGTTGGCCACATCGGTGTCACCGGGCCGACCGCCGCCGCCCTCGGCGAACAACACCACCGGAATGCGCTTGCGGGCAGCCACATCGAAGACGCGGTCGGTCTTCGCGTGATTGCGCATGCCCTGGGTGCCGGCTAGCACGGTGTAGTCATAGGACACCACCACTGCCTCGCCCCCGCCGATCATGGCCAAACCGGCAACCAAACCGTCGGCGGGCGTATTGGCGATCAGATCGTCCTCGGATCGCCGGCTGCGTTGCGCTGCAACCGCTAACGCGCCGTATTCGACGAAGCTGCCGGGATCCACCAGGTCGGTGATGTTTTCCCGGGCGGTGCGGCGATTCTGGCTGTGCCGTTTGGCCACCGCGGCGGGCCGACCCTCATCGAGGGTGAGCAGGTGGCGGCGGCGGACCTCGTCGAGATCGCCGCGGGCGCGGTCCAAGTCGAGTTCAGCGGCCGCTTGCCCTTCGGCACCCGCGGCAGTGCGGCTGAAAACCACCAACGGGTCTCCGGTGCCCACGACCTGACCGGGCGCCACCAGGTTGCGCACGGTGCGCACCGCATCCGGTGCGGTGAGCACGTGCTGCATCTTCATCGCTTCCAGTACCACCACCTGCGCGCCGGCGGCCAAGTCCGCGCCTTCGGGTGCGATCTCCACGACGGTGCCGGCGAGATGTGCCCGCAGCGCCTCTTCACCGGGGTACAACTCGAGCGGCGCAATCGGAGTTTGGGGTTGACGGATGATGGCTCCCGCCAGCGCAGGCAGCTTCTCGTCGACGAAACCCGTCGTCACCACACCGGCCTGTATTTGGCTGTCGGCCAGCAACTCCCGCAGGAATGCGATATTGGTGCGGATGCCGTCAATGCAGAATTCGTCCAGCGCCGTCTGTGCTTTGCGCAGTGCCGCAGCGAAGGACGATCCGTGCACATGGGTGATCACTTTGGCCAGCAGCGAGTCGTAGGCCGGGCTCGCGGTCAGCCCGGGACGACCGTAGGTGTCGACACGCACCCCGGGCCCACTCGGCGGCGAGAACACCGACAGAGTGCCGGCCGCCGGCAGCACCGCCCCGTCGGGTGCGAAAGTCTCCATGTTGACCCGGGTTTGGATCGCGATGCCGCGAGCCACAGCAGGTTCGGCCACCACGTCGACTCCGTCGATACCGGCCGGCAATTCGAGTTCGACGAGCGCCGCGCCGCCTGCGATTGCCAGCTGCAGCGCGACCAAGTCGATCCCGGTCACTTCCTCGGTGACGGTGTGCTCAACCTGCAGGCGCGGGTTGACCTCGAGGAACACGAACTGGTCGCCGGTGACCAGGAATTCGACCGTAGCCAGCCCGCGGTAACCGACCTGGGCGCACAGCCGCGCTGCGGCGCAGTGCAGCGCGCTTCGAAGTGACGTTGAAAAGCCCTGCGCCGGCGCAATTTCGACGAGCTTCTGGTAGCGCCGCTGGATACTGCAATCCCGGTCCCCCAGTGCGAGTGCGTGGTCCGGTGTCGCCGCGATCTGTACTTCGATGTGGCGGGCGTCGTCGAACAACGCCTCGGCAAACACCGCCGGGTTGCCGAAGCCGAGTTGCGCCTCTGCAGCGCAGCGGCGATACGCGTCGTCGATGTCCTCTCCGCGGCGTACGATCCGCATTCCCCGGCCGCCGCCGCCGGCCAAGGCCTTGATCACTATCGCTTCGTCGTGGGCAGCGAAGAAGCGACGAATGTCGTCCAGGCTGCTGGGCCCATCGGTGCCGGCCAGCACCGGGATCCCGGCCGCGGCCGCGGCGCTGCGGGCTGCGGACTTGTTGCCGAACAACTCCAGCAGGTCGGCATCGGGCCCCACGAAGGCGCACCCTGCTGCAGCGCATGCACGCGCGAATTCGGCGTTCTCACTGAGGAACCCGTAGCCGGGGTGAATCAGCGCAGCACCGGACTGCTTGGCCGCCGCCAGGATCGCGGCGTGATCCAGGTAGGCTGCGGGGCCGCTGCCGGACAGTCCGATCGCTTCGTCTGCGGCATGCACATGCGGGCTGTCGGCATCGTCTTCGGCATAGACCGCGACGGTTCCGATACCCAATTCGGTTGCGGTGCGGATGATCCGAAGCGCAATTTCGCCGCGGTTGGCGATCAGCAAGGTCATCGCAGTGCAGCGCCCCACTGCACATGTTCGCGCAACTGGCCCTTGAGGAGCTTGCCGCCCGGATTGCGCGGCAGTGGCTCGCCGGCCACCGCCACGTATTGCGGAATCTTGAAGTCGGCAAGCTGTCCGCGGCAGTAGTCCAGCACCGCCGCCACGTCGATCCGCTCGCCGAACAACACGGCGCCGACCTTTTCACCCATGACCTCGTCGGGCACCGCCAACACGCAGGCGTCGGCGACGCCGGGAGCCGACAGCAGGACCGCCTCGACTTCGACGCTGGAGACGTTCTCGCCCCCGCGGTTGATGATGTCCTTGAGCCGGTCGACGATGTGCACTCGGCCCGCATCGTCAACCCGGACTACATCACCGGTGTGCAGCCAGCCGTCGACGATCGTGGCCGCGGTGGCGTCCGGCCGGTCCCAGTAGCCGACCGTCACGTTGGCGCCGCGTGCGACCAACTCACCCACGGCCGGGTCATCGCCATAGCGGACCACGCCGAGGTCAACCGAGGGCACTGCATACCCGACCGAGTCGGCGTGCTCGACGGCGTCTTCGTCGGGCAGCACGGTCATCAGCGAGGCGGTTTCGGTCATGCCGTACCCGTTGAACACGGTGGCCTGCGGAAACGCCTGCTTCACCGACCTGACCAACGACGGCGCGATCGGCGCGCCCCCGTAACCGACCCAACGGACGCTGGAGACATCCGATGCCGCGAAGTCACTGTGCCGCAACAGCAATGCGTACACGGCCGGCACGGTCACCAGGGATGAGATGCGCTCGGCCGAAAGCACCGTGACCAGCTCGGTCAGGTTCAGCGCGGGCATGATGACCGACGCCCCGCCGACATACCCGGCGAACAGCAGTTGGGAGTTGCAGCCGGTCACGTGAAACAGCGGCACCGAAATCAGCGTGCGCAGCTCCTCACCGAGATCGCGCGGTTGCCCCAGGCATCGGATCATGTTCTCGGCGTTGGTCAGGAAGGCCTCGTGAGTCGTGGGTACACCTTTGGGCCGTCCGGTGGTTCCCGAGGTGTAGAAGATCGCCGCGACGTCTCCGCGCTCGAGCCCGTCGACCACATAGGGTTCACCGTCGGGCAACGGGGTGTCGGCCATATCCAGCTGGGCTCCGGCGTCGGACACAACGAAATCGACCTCCGGCTGGGCCGACCGGGTGTTCACCGGCACTGCCACCCCGCCGGCCATCACCGTGCCCCAGAACGCGAGCACCCAATTGATGCCCGCGGGATAACGCAGTGCGACGCGGTCACCTCGCTGCAGCCCACCGGCCCGCAGCCCGCCGGCCACCCGGGCCGCGCGATCCCACAACTGCCGGTAGGTCAACCGATCGGAGCCCACCTCGACCAGCGCCTCGCTATCGGGGCGGGTATGGACATGCTCGGCAAGCATATCCAGCAGCGTGGCCGGTAACTCGTCGTAGCGCGGGACGCCGTGCGAGTCGCGGGAGACCCCCGTCGTCGGGAAGGGGTTGTGGTCACGTGGAATCTCAGTCACCGCGCTCACTGAAGCCATCACCGTTTCCTTCCGGTTCTTCCCCGCCGCATCATCGCTCGGGTCAGGAGCTGACGTCACCGACCGGCCTCGATGTGCTCATCCTCGTTGGATCTTTTTGCGGTCGCCGAACACCAGTACAGCACTCGCGTCGTTTGATCCGACGCGTTTCAGCGCCGCCATTGGATCTCGGCGGTGCACGACGGCCAGCTAAGCCATCAGCTGGGCAGCGACGGTCGCGCCGAGGTTCCAGCACGCTTCAAGGTCGTCTTTGGTGGGCTTCCCCGAAACCACCACGGTCTCAGCGGCTTTTACCCAGCCGAGCCCTGTAGTGATGGAGTCGACACCACGTTCGGCTCCTTCGGTGCCTTGGTTGCCGTGCAGGTAAAGCCCATACGGTCGCCCACCGGTGGCGTCCAGGATCGGGTAGTAGCAGACGTCGAAGGCATGTTTGAGAGCGCCGCTCATGTATCCGAGGTTGGCGGGACTGCCCAACAGGTACCCGTCGGCCTCCAACATGTCGGTCGGTGAGACCGTGAGCGCGGGTCGCCGCACCACCTCGACGCCCTCGATCTCGGGATCGGTGGCGCCGGCCAGCACGGCCTCGAACATCTCCTGGCAATGCGGCGACGGCGTGTGGTGGACGATCAACAGCGTTGTGCTCATTGGCGCCCCTGCAGCTCGGCGGCCTTCTTCATGGCCTCCCGGGCGCGAGCGCGGTCACCTGCGTAGTCGTAGGCGCGGGCCAGGCGGTACCAGCGCCGCCAGTTGTCCGGATCATCGTGCAATTCCGTTCGGACCGCTTCGAATAGCGTGTCAGCGGCTTGCCGCTCGATGCGGCCGGACGGCCGCCGCGGTAGCGCGCTGACGTCGAGTTCCAGTCCGTCCTCGGCGATGAGCCGGGCCAGCTTCTGATGTGCGAACCCGGCGCGCAGGGTGGCGATCATCGCCCACAATCCGATGACGGGCAGGACCAACAGCGCCACTCCCAGGCCGATGGCGGCGGCGCGGCCGGAGCCGATCATCACGACAGCGGTGCGGGCCAGCAGTGCGAGGTAGACCAGCAGCGCCGCGCACATGAACGCGATCAACAGCTGGAGGCGCACGGCGTTGGTCATTGCACGTTCAGTAGCGATTCAATGCCGATGGTCAAACCCGGGCGTTCGGCGACGCGGCGGACCGCCAACAGTACGCCGGGCACAAACGAAGTGCGGTCGATGCTGTCGTGGCGGATCGTCAAAGTTTCTCCGGCGGTGCCGAACAACACCTCCTGGTGAGCGACCAGGCCGGCCAGCCGCACCGAATGCACTGGGACACCGTCGACGTCAGCGCCGCGCGCTCCGGGCAGGCCGCTGCTGGTGGCATCAGGATTGGGCGGCAAGTCTTTTCGTGCTTGCGCGATCAGCTCGGCGGTCCTCGCCGCAGTGCCCGACGGCGCATCGGCCTTGTGCGGGTGATGCAGTTCAATGATCTCGACTGAGTCATAGAACGGTGCGGCCTGCTTAGCGAAATGCATGCTCAACACCGCCCCGATCGCAAAGTTGGGCGCGACGATCGCCGCGGTCCCCGGTTTGGCGGCCAGCCACGACCGGACCTGTTGGAGTCGCTCGTCGGTGAAGCCGGTGGTGCCGACAACGGCGTGAATCCCGTTGTCTATCAAGAACTTCAGGTTGTCCATCACGACGTCAGGATGGGTGAAGTCGATAACGACCTCGGTTTGGCTGTCGGTCAGCAGGCTCAGCGGCTCGTCGGCGTCCACCTCGGCGGACAATGTCAGATCGTCGGCGCCGTGCACCGCCTGCACCATCGTCGCACCGACTTTGCCTTTGGCCCCCAGCACTCCTACTCGCATGATCTTCACACTAACCGGGTTGCATTTCGTGCGGAATGCGGTGCATGACATCCCCTAGCCTCGTCGGTCCGGCCACGGTTCCCGCGCTGTCGGCGGGCCGGACGCCGCTACCATCGCAGCATGGCCCGGGAACCGCTGAGCGTCGACCCGGAGCGGTTGGCCGCTGCGGCCCAGCGATTGCTGGCTGCGGCTGAGGCGATCCCCCAATCCCCGGCCCCGTACACCTCTAGAGGTACAGATCCGCTCTCGGCGGCCATCGCTGCCCAGGCATCCAAAGTGGACGCCCCGGTGACGGAAGGCCTACCCGCTCTCCAAAATGAGGCGAGTAAAAATGCCCCCAATGTGGCGAGCGCGGCCAGTGCCTACGAACGCACCGACCAGCAGCTCGGCGACGAAATCAACAAGCGCACGTTTCCCGGCCCAGACCGCTCCGAGAATAAGCACAACGCCCGGGTCCAACTTGTTGACTGGAAACAAGGGCCAACCCCGACACCTAGCCCCGGTCATACACACCAAGATGCACGCAACGCGATCAAGGGACTGCCTAAAGGCACCAAGCCAAACTTTTTAGAGATCCGCAGTGGGGAGGATCTGCGTAGCTTTTGGAACTGGCTTACCCAGGGCGCGCCAGATAGCACGGGTACCGGCTACCCGGGAACGGAGCGCGTGCTATCCGACGGCACCATAGTTGGCATACGCGAAAGCGAAAAGTTCGGACCGACGATGGAGATCCGCTCTCCCAACAAGGATTACTTCAAGGTTCACGTCAATCCGGCTAGAGGCGGCGTGCCGAACATCCCGTCGGGAGGGCCGGGGCCGTCGTCTGGCGGGGCCGCACCCGGGCCCCGTGCGCCGAGTGGGTCACCGCCTGCTGGCCGTGCGCCCATTGAGCTGCAGCCAGGACAGGTACCGGCCCGTGGCGGCGGCGGCGCGATGCCCTACGACCCGAACGAGTGGTTGGCCCCAGGTCCCCATCCGGTCCCGCCGCCGCACACCCATCACGGACCGCCACGGCTAGGCGAAACCCCGTCAGAAATCTTTGAGGACGAGCCATGAGCACAGGAGCAGATAACGATGGACAAGGTATCGGGCAAATGAACACCGCACGCGAGAAAGTACGCGCGGAACTGCTCACTGACGGCCTTGCTGATTATGTCGACCTTGGTGCCGTTGATTCCCAAGTCACGCGGCACAATCCGCAGGCGTCAGTGTCCGAGGTTCAGAACGAAACCTTGGAGGCGATTCGCTCGTTGGTGAAAGACGGTCTGTTTCAACTAGGAGGTCTATCGGCCGAGGGCGGGCGTTTCGTTGCCTGGGATGGGCCACTTGATGAGTTGATACAGCGGGTCTCCAACGTGTATGTAACCCACTATGACGATCCGCCTGCGTGGGTTTGGGTCATTTGGATGGAACTCACCGACGAGGGCGAGCGGGCAGCGCGAGCACTTGAAGAGAACGCCAAAGATCCGCTCACCTAAATCATGAGCGGCCCTCAGGCCATAAGAAAACGCGAGCCCGTTCGGTGCGACCATGACGGCGCACCGTGCCCGCACACCGTTCGAGAAGCGGGCACCGGCCGCATAGCAGTCAGCGGTTTTATTCAACCGTGATCCCGAACGGTTCTTCAACAAAGAGGACGACAACGCCTGACCTCGCCCCGTCACAGCGTGCAGGAGTTGGCGAACAGCAGCGCCGGCCAGGAGATGATCGATGCCATGAGCGCGATCAACCCGTCAGTGCCCTGCTCGACCTGCGCCTGGCGCAGTCCCTCGCCGTAGGTGCCGGCGACGATTGCGCCCACGATCAGATAGGGGATCGCGCACAACAGCGCGACCTCGACGAGCGCCCCGATGCTGATCGGGTAGTGCATCAGCCGGCGCACCAGGGTGAGCATCCGGGACTCACGCCAAGCAGCCGGTGAAGCCGAGCACCGGCCACAACAGGATCGACCCGAGCACCGACGCTGTCAGGTCGAACCCCTGCAGCTGCTCGAAATGAGCGCTGTGCGTACTGGCCCAGGCAATGCCGATCGCCAGGTACGGCACAGCCAAGAGCATTGCGACGCAGACGAGTTCGACGAAGGTGAGCTGAAAGTCCATGACCCGCTCGACCATGGTGAGCACATCTACCCCTTCCCGCCGAGGGCAAAGATAGCCAATATGTTAACGGTGATTCCGTCGCGGCGGGAGATACTGCGTTAACCGGTTTCCGCGCGCGCTTTGAGGCGCTGCAGCGTCAGCCGGATGTGATCGGCGTTGACCGACGCGCGGTCGCTGACGCCGGTGGCCAGCCCGGCAACTTTGCGAAACCATCCTGGCCGGCGGTCCCAGGTGCTCTCGGTGACGTGGCAGCCCCCGTCGACCGCGGTGAAGTCGTAACACCACCGCGCTACCGGGATGACAGTCGAACGCACATCGAATGCAAATCGCCGGCCCGGCTCGGCGTCGGTCACCGTGCAGGTGGTGCTCCAGCGGCGGTTGCCGCTCTGGTTGCGGCCGGTGAACACGGCACCCGGGCGCACCGCGTCACCTTTACGCCACCGCATCGCGACAGTCTCCTCAGCCATCGACGCCAACGTCGCCAGATCGGTGACAAGCGCATATACCGCGTCGGCGTCGGCGTTGATGTGCACACTGGCCGTGGCCGACGGCGGGCCGGATTCGCTCATCCGGCGATGATAGCTCCGCTCAGCTGCTCATCTGATCATCCGGCGGCGAGGGACGCGACGATATCCGCGGCCGGCCCGGGGCGGGCCGAGGCGAAAGCCGTTCCCGCCCAGAGGTTTGTCCCGTGCGGATCATCGGCGGCGACCGCTGCCTTGCGAATCGGCGATGTCATGTGGTTGACCTCGGGATAGCCCAGCGGCGCAACGTCGTCGAGCAGCCGAGTGAAATCGTTCTCCAAGCCGCGCGCATACCGCCCGGAAAACGCGCGCGTCACCAACGTCTTGGCGAACTGGGGGTTCTGCAGCGCGGTGCGATGGGCGCTGTTGGTCCCGGCTTCGTCGGACAGCAGCAACGCGGTCCCGACTTGAGCGGCCACCGCTCCCCTCTGCAGAACCCTGGCGACATCCTCGGCGCCGCCCAGGCCGCCCGCGGCGATGAGCGGGACGTGGTGGGCGGCGCTGATGCGGCCCAACAGTTCGTCCAGCGACTCACGGCCGGGCTGCATGTCCGGCGCGAACGTGCCACGGTGACCGCCGGCGTCCGGGCCCTGCACCACCAAACCATCCGCTCCTGCGGCAATGGCGACGCCTGCCTCGTAGGCTGACGTCACCGTGATCAGCAGCACGATGCCCAGCGCACCGAACCACCGCAGGACATCGGGCGGCGGGGCGCCGAAGGTGAACGACACCACCTCGGGCCGTACGTCGGCCACGACTTCGAGCTTGCGCTGCCAGTTGTCGTCGTCGCCGAACCGGGGCCGGCCCACCTCGACCTCGTAGTGCTCGGCCAGTTCGTCGAGTTGGTCCGCGTAGTGGTCCAGCTGCACATAGTCGGCGGCGCTGGGTTGCGGAACAAACAGGTTGACACCGATGGGACCGCTGGTCGCCGCGCGGGCGGCTGCGATGTCGTCGGCGAACCGCTCCGGGCTCAGGTAGCCCGCGGCGACGAACCCCATGCCGCCCGCATTCGACACCGCCGCAGCCAGCGCCGGTGTGCCGGGACCGCCGGCCATCGGCGCACCGACCACTGGCACCTCGAGATCCCAGAAGCCCAGTACCATGGCGCTACCGTACTATTGCCCGAAGCTGCTGTGGCAGAGATCGTTTCGACTTGTGCGGACCGAGAACAGCCGCGCCGTGGGGTTTGTTCAGCAACCTGCGGGCCACCGCATTGACCTCGTCGAGGGTGACTTTGTCCAGCTCGTGCAGCGTTCGTTCGATGCTGCGGTGCTCGCCGAAGTTCAGCTCGCTGCGCCCGATGCGGTTCATCCGTGAGCCGGAATCCTCCAAGCCCAGCACCAGCCCGCCGCGCAGTGAACCTTTGGCGATCCGGCACTCGGATTCGGTGATGCCGTCGCGTGCCACGGCATCGAGCACGTCGGTGGTCACCCGCACCACTTCGCCGAAACGTTCCGGCAAGCAGGCGGCATACACCGACAGCGCACCGCTGTCGGCGAAGATGTCCAGCGACGAATAGACCGAGTACGCCAGGCCGCGGGATTCACGGATCTGTTGGAACAAACGGGAACTCAGGCCGCCGCCCAGCGCGGTGTTCAGCACCGACAGGGCCCAGCGATGCTCCCAGTGCCGGCCCGGTGCGCGCACTCCCAGACAGAGATGGGTTTGTTCGGCCTCCCGGTTAGTCACCGCCAACCGGGGCCGCCCGACGACCCGTCCGGTGCCCTTGCGCGGCGCCACCGGACGTCGTCCCCGCACCAGGCGCGGCCCGAAATGCTCTCGCACCAGCGCCACCACGTCGTCGTGGTCGACGTTGCCGGCCACCGCGACCACCATCCGCTCGGGTGTGTAGCGCCGCGCGTGAAACGACCGCAGCTGGGATTGCGTCATCGCCGACACCGATTGGGCGGTGCCGATCACCGGCCGCCCGACCGGGTGATCGCCGAACATCGCATCCAGGAACAGATCTCCGAGCGCGTCTTCGGGATCGTCGTCGCGCATCGCGATCTCTTCCAGGACCACGTCGCGTTCCAGCTCGACGTCGTCGGCCAGGCAGCGTCCGTTGAGCACCACGTCAGCGACCAGGTCGACGGCCAGCGCCAGGTCACTGTCGAGCACATGGGCGTAGTAGCAGGTGTGTTCCTTGGCGGTGAAGGCGTTGAGCTCACCGCCAACGGCGTCCATCGCCTGCGCGATCTGGACCGCGGTGCGTGTCGGCGTCGACTTGAACAGCAGATGCTCGAGGAAGTGCGCGGCTCCGGCCACCGTGGCGCCCTCGTCGCGCGAACCGACGCCCACCCAGACACCGACCGACGCCGAACGCACCGCCGGCAGGTACTCGGTGACCACGCGCAGCCCACCGGGCAACGTGCTACGGCGCAGCGCAGCCGACGGTTCGGCCTTGTGCCGGCCGCGTCGCAGCGCGCCCGTCTTAACTGCTGGCGGTCGCGGCATCGGCTGTCGCGGCCCCCGAATCGCCAGTCGCCGCAGCAGGGTCGGGGGCGGGACTGGCCGCGGCTTCTTCGTCCACCGGCACCAGCGAGATCTTGCCGCGCTTGTCGATGTCGGCGATCTCTACCCGCAGCTTGTCGCCGACGTGGACCACGTCCTCGACCTTGGCGATCCGCTTGCCCCTGCCGAGCTTGGAGATGTGTACCAGCCCGTCACGTCCGGGCAGCAGCGACACGAAAGCGCCGAAATCGGTGGTCTTGACCACGGTTCCGAGGAACCGCTCGCCGATCTTGGGCAGCTGCGGGTTGGCGATCGCGTTGATCTTGTCGATGGCGGCCTGCGCCGACGGGCCATCGGTGGCGCCGACGAACACGGTGCCGTCGTCCTCGATGGAGATCTGCGCGCCGGTCTCCTCGGTGATCGAGTTGATCATCTTGCCCTTCGGCCCGATCACCTCGCCGATCTTGTCCACCGGCACCTTGATCGTGGTGACCCGCGGCGCATACGGGCTCATCTCGTCGGGGGCGTCGATGGCCTCGGCCATCACCTCCAGGATGGTCAGCCGCGCGTCACGGGCCTGCGACAGCGCACCGGCGAGCACCTGCGACGGAATCCCGTCGAGCTTGGTGTCCAGCTGCAACGCGGTGACGAAGTCCTTGGTGCCGGCGACCTTGAAGTCCATGTCGCCGAACGCATCTTCGGCACCGAGGATGTCGGTCAGCGCCACGAACCGACGCTCAGTAGTAGTGCCAGTCGCCGCCTCCACTTCCACATCGTCGGACACCAGGCCCATCGCGATGCCTGCCACCGGCGCCTTGAGCGGCACACCGGCGTTGAGCAGCGCCAGCGTCGAGGCGCAGACCGAACCCATCGACGTGGAACCGTTGGAGCCCAACGCTTCGGACACCTGCCGGATGGCGTAGGGGAACTCCTCGATGCTGGGCAGTACCGGCACCAGCGCCCGCTCGGCCAGCGCGCCATGGCCGATCTCGCGCCGCTTGGGCGAGCCGACCCGGCCGGTCTCCCCGGTCGAATACGGCGGGAAGTTGTAGTGGTGCATGTAGCGTTTGGAGGTTTCCGGTCCCAGCGAGTCGATCTGCTGGGCCATTTTGACCATGTCCAGCGTGGTCACTCCGAGAATCTGGGTCTCGCCGCGCTCGAACAACGCGCTGCCGTGCGCGCGGGGCACCACGGCCACTTCAGCTGAGAGCGCGCGGATGTCGGTGATGCCGCGGCCGTCGATGCGGAAGTGGTCGGTCAGGATGCGCTGGCGCACCAGCTTTTTGGTCAGCGCACGGAAGGCTGCGCTCACTTCTTTCTCGCGGCCCGCGTAGGTGTCGGCGAGTCGCTCGAGCACCTCGGTCTTGATTTCGTCGGTGCGGTCGTTGCGTTCCGTCTTGCCCGAGATGGTCAACGCTTTCGACAGCTCGTCGGTGGCCACCGAGGACACCGAGTAGTAGACGTCGTCGCCGTAGTCGGGGAACACCGGGTAGTCGGCGGTCGGCCTGGCGGCCGCCTCGGCAAGCTCCTGCTGCGCGGCACACAACGCGGCGATGAACGGCTTAGCTGCCTCCAGCCCCTCGGCCACAACTGTTTCCGTCGGCGCTTGCGCGCCGCCGTCGATCAGTTCGATGACGTTCTCGGTGGCCTCGGCCTCGACCATCATGATCGCCACATCACCGTCATCGAGCGTCCGGCCGGCCAGCACCATGTCGAACACCGCCCGCTCGAGTTGCTCGACGGTCGGGAAAGCCACCCAGGTGCCGTCGATGAGTGCCACCCGCGCCGCACCGACCGGGCCGGAGAACGGCAGCCCGGCCAACTGGGTAGAGGCCGACGCGGCGTTGATCGCCACCACGTCGTACAGATCGTTGGGGTCCAGGCTCATCACCGTCACCACAACCTGGACCTCGTTGCGCAGGCCGTCGACGAACGACGGGCGCAGCGGGCGGTCGGTGAGCCGGCAAGTCAGGATCGCGTCGGTGGACGGCCGGCCCTCCCGCCGGAAGAACGAGCCGGGGATGCGGCCCGCGGCATACATCCGCTCCTCGACATCGACCGTCAGCGGGAAGAAGTCGAAGTGCTCCTTCGGCGCCTTGCTGGCGGTGGTCGCCGAAAGCAGCATGGTCTCGTCGTCGAGGTAGGCGACGACGGCGCCGGCGGCCTGCTGGGCCAGCCGGCCGGTCTCGAACCGGATGGTGCGGGTGCCGAAGCTCCCGTTGTCGATGGTGGCGGTGGATTCGAACACGCCTTGTTCAATTTCAGCTACAGACATGGAGTCCGTGCGGCCTCTCTGGGTTCATTTTCAGCTGTTTTGCGCGGTCACGCGCAACCCGAGAGAACCTGCCTGGATACGGCTACGGCCGTCGATCGAAGCGGCCGGACAGCTCATCCGGCAGCCACTACCGAAGACCGCCCGATACAGACGTGGCCCTTCTGCGTTCGCGGTCGCGCTGTGACGCGCTGGGACGGTGCGCGCGGATCGCGCGAACCGCACCTGCCCGGGCCGATCTGGCCCAGAACGACCTCACTCTACACGCCGACCTGGCGATTCCTAAGCCCGACGGCGGTCGCGAAGTTCAGGCGACATCCTCCACGCAGACCGTGAACCGCTGATCGGCATACGCGTAGCCCACGCCGCTGGCGCACTGATCGACGCTGACCGGGTCCCGGAGATCGGTGAGGATCTGGGTGGCGCGTTGGCGATGCGGTGCTGATTTGTCGTCGCAGTCGACGCGGACCGGGTCGGCGTTGTGCTCCGGGTCCACGCTCATACAACCGCCGACCACCCAGTCGATATTGAGGCACGCGGTGTTGGTCGAGTCGCTGAATGCGTTCCGCATCGAATACGAGGAGTCGACGTCGTCCGGGCACTGATCGCGGTCGGCGACAGTGGCCGCAACCTTGAAGTTCGACGTGGGGCTACCGCAGGCGACCTTGCTGGCCTCCGGCCGGTCGGCGGTGCCGCCCAGCTTGAGGCAATCCCCCACTTTGAGGTCCGCGGCGTTGGTCGCAGACGACGAGCAACCGGTCAGTCCGGCGAGGACGGCGACTGCTGCGATCGCGGCCGCGGCAAGCGCGCGCATCGCGACGGCGAATCAGCGACGCAGGCCCAGGCGCTCGATGAGCGAGCGGTATCGCGCCACATCGATCTGGGCCACATATTTGAGCAGACGCCGCCGCCGTCCCACCAGCAACAGCAACCCCCGACGTGAGTGGTGGTCGTGCTTGTGCACCTTGAGATGCTCGGTCAGGTCCGCGATCCGCCTGGTCAGCAGCGCGACCTGCGCCTCCGGCGAACCGGTGTCGGTCTCATGCAGGCCGTAGGAGCCCAGGATTTCTTTTTTCTGCTCGGCTGTCAGCGCCACGAAAATATCTCCATCAATTGGTCCGCGATCATCGAAATCTGGGGCGCGGCCGCCGCGAACTGCAGCACGCGCCATGTCGCCGGGAAGTTTAGCAGCGGGCCCCGCGCGGGCCCCAAACCGCAGCTCAGCCCGCCGACAGCAGGGCCCGCGCCCGGTCGGTGTCAGTACCCATCGCCGCGACGAGGTCCTCCACCGCGGCGAACTTCTCCTGCCCGCGGATCCGCGCAACGAAGTCCAGCGCCACGTGCTGGCCGTACAGGTCGGCGGTGGTGTCCAGGACAAACGCCTCGACGGTGCGGGTGCGGCCGGAGAAGGTCGGGTTGGTGCCCACCGACACGGCGGCCTGGTAGCGCTCGCCCGGGACGACGGTGCCCGTCACCGGCCCGTGCCCCAGCACGGTGAACCATGCGGCATACACGCCGTCGGCCGGGATCGCGGAGTACATCGGCGGCGCCACGTTCGCGGTGGGAAAGCCCAGCGCCTTGCCCCGCCCGTCGCCGCGGACCACCACACCCTCGACACGATGCGCACGGCCGAGCGCTTCGGCGGCGGCCACCACGTCACCGGCGTCTACGCAGGAGCGGATATAGGTCGAGGAGAACGTCACGGTCTCGGCGTTGTGGTGTTCGGTGACCAGCGACATCGATTCCACCGCGAAGCCGAACCGCTCGCCGGCCCGTCGCAGGATGTCGACGGTGCCGGCGGCTTTTTTGCCGAAGGTGAAGTTCTCGCCCACGACGACCTCGACCACGTGCAGGCGCTCGACCAGTAGCTCGTGGATGTAGCGGTCCGGCGTCAGCTTCATGAAATCGGTGGTGAATGGCATCACCAGAAATACGTCGACTCCGAACTCCTCGGCGAGCTCGGCGCGCCGGGTCAGCGTCGTCAGCTGCGCGGGATGGCTACCGGGGAACACGACTTCCATCGGGTGCGGGTCGAAGGTCATCAGCACCGTCGGCACGCCACGGGCCCGGCCGGATTTCACCGCATGCGAGATCAGCTCAGCGTGGCCGCGATGCACCCCGTCGAACACCCCGATGGTGAGCACGCATCTGCCCCAGTCCGTGGGTATCTCGTCCTGCCCGCGCCACCGTTGCACAACCGCAAGCGTACGGCGCGAGGCGGTCTCTGACCGCGCCAGAGTCCCAGATCAGGTGAGCATTGCTTAAACTTCCGGTGTGCGACCTGACGACGAGCCTGGCGAGCTCACAGCGGTTGCCCAGGACTATCTGAAGATCATCTGGAACGCCCAGGAGTGGTCTCGGGAGAAGATCAGCACCAAGATGCTGGCCGAAAAGCTGGGTGTATCGGCCAGTACCGCCTCGGAGTCCATCCGCAAGCTCGCCGAGCAAGGCCTTGTCGACCACGAGAAGTACGGCGCTGTCACGCTCACCGATTCCGGCCGCCGTGCGGCGCTGGCCATGGTGCGCCGGCACCGACTGTTGGAGACGTTTCTGGTCAACGAGCTCGGCTACAGCTGGGATGAGGTGCACGACGAGGCTGAGGTGCTCGAGCACGCCGTCTCCGACCAACTGGTGGCCCGTATCGACGCCAAACTGGGGTTCCCACAGCGCGACCCGCATGGTGATCCGATCCCTGCCACCGACGGGCAAGTACCGACCCCGCCCGCCCGTCAGCTGTGGGCCTGCGGCGACGGGGAAGCCGGGACGGTGGCGCGCATCTCCGATGCCGACCCGGAGATGCTGCGCTACTTCGACAGCATCGGTATCAGCCTTGATTCGCGGCTGCGGGTGCTGACCCGCCGGGAGTTCGCCGGGATGATCTCGGTCGCGGTCGAGTCCGGTGACAGCGCACCGACCACCGTGGACCTGGGCAGCCCGGCCGCCCGGGCGATCTGGGTGGTGGCTTAGGGGCGAGCAGACGCAAAAGCCGCCAACACGTGTCTTTGGGGGCTTTTGCGTCTGCTCGCGCGGGTCAGCGCTCGGCCCGCTGGTAGGCGGTGACGACGGCGGCGCCACCCAAGCCGATGTTGTGTTGTAGTGCCGCGCTGACGTTGTCGACTTGGCGCTTGTCGGCGGTGCCGCGCAGCTGCCAGGTCAATTCGGCGCACTGCGCCAAACCCGTCGCGCCCAGCGGGTGGCCTTTGGAGATCAGGCCGCCGGACGGGTTGACCACCCAGCGTCCGCCATAGGTGGTGTCGCCGTTGTCGATCAGCTTGGGCGCCTCGCCCTCGCCGCACAGGCCCAACGCCTCGTAGAGCAGCAGCTCGTTGGCCGAGAAGCAGTCGTGCAGCTCGATGACCTGGAAGTCTTCCGGGCCAAGCCCGGACTGTTGATAAACCTGTTGTGCGGCTTGCACATTCATGTCGTAGCCGATGAGCGCTTTGGCGGTGCCGTCGAAGGTGGAGCCGAAGTCGGTGGTCATCGCCTGGCCGACGATCTCCGTCGCCTGGCCGGCCAAATCGTGTCGGTCGACGAACGACTCGCTGGCCAGAATCGCTGCACCGGAGCCGTCCGAGGTTGGCGAACACTGCAGTTTGGTCAGCGGATCAGAAATCATCCGCGCCGCCAGGATGTCGTCCAGCGTGTAGGACTCCTGGAACTGCGCGAACGGGTTGTTGACGGAGTGTTTGTGGTTCTTGTAGCCGATCTTGGCGAAATGCTCTGCGGTGCTGCCGTATTGGCGCATGTGCTCGCGGCCGGCTGCGCCGAACATCCACGGCGCGACGGGCATCGCGAACTCGTCGATCTCGGCCATCGCCTTGACGTGCCTGCCCATCGGCGATTCACGGTCCTGGGCACCACCGCTCAGCGAACCGGGTTGCATTTTCTCGAAGCCGAGCGCGATGGCGCAGTCGGCAAGGCCGCCCCGGATCGCCTGCGCGGCAAGGTACAAGGCGGTCGACCCGGTGGAGCAGTTGTTGTTCACGTTGACGATCGGTATTCCGGTCATACCCAGCTCATAGAGCGCTCGCTGCCCCGACGTCGAATCGCCGGCGACATAACCGACGTAGCCCTGCTGGACTTCGTGATAGCGGATGCCGGCGTCGGCCAGCGCGTTGGTTCCCGACTCGCGCGCCATGTCGGGGTAGTCCCAGCCTTCGCGTCGTCCCGGCTTTTCGAATTTCGTCATGCCGACCCCGACGACGTACACCTTGTTTGTCATTGCCACAGCGTACGGTTTTCCGGGTGCGTAACTGCAAGCGGTCGGCATCTCAGCCCACCCACCGGCATATCTCAGATCGTGCCCGGCTCTTGCCGATAGGCGCTAATGACCGCAGGATCGGGGTCGAGGCCCAGTCCGGGCCCCTGCGGGACCGAAACCTGTCCCCGGTTCGCAGACAGCGCCTCGCCGTAGATTGATGCTTCCAGATCGAATCGGCGCCACTCGATCATCGCATCGGCACCACCGAGCGCCGCAGTCACATGGATCGCCGCAAGCAACCCCGGACCATCGTAGAAGGAGTGCGTCATCACCGGGATGTTGCGGGCAGCCGCCAGCGGAAACACCTTGCACAGTTCGGTGATTCCGCCCATCTTGGCGGGACTCGGCTGAACGAAGTCGACCGCCTGCGCGGCGAGCATCCGTTCGAACTCCATGAGCGTGGCGACGTTCTCCCCGGATGAAATCGGGGTTCCGCGCAGTCTCCGCAGCTCGGCGAGACCGTCGAAATTCTCCGGTGGCCAGAGCGGCTCCTCAAGGAATTTCAGCCCGGCCGTCGTCAGCTTGTCGAGCGCGGCACGTGCTTGGGTCAACGTCCAGGCACAGCCGACATCGGCAATCAACTCGACACCAGGGCCGACTTCCGCGCGGGCTGCCAGGATCGCCGCCAAGTCCGACTCGTGCAGTTTGATCGCTTGAAAGCCGGCGTCCAGGGCTTGCCGAACCACAGCGCGGACCAGGGTCGGCTCGTCATAGCAGGCCAAGCTCGCATAGCAGGGCAACGCAGGCGCGCCGCCACCGAGAAGTTCAGATATCGGTGCGTTAGCGCGTTTGCCGGCGATATCCCACAATGCGATGTCCACCGCCGAGAGTCCATAGGTCACCGGTCCCCCGCGGCCTAAGACGTGCAACTTTTTCTGCACCGCCAACATCAGGGGTCCGATGCGTGTGGCGTCCTGACCGATGCACAACGGCGCGATCAGTTCATCGACGGCGAGCCGGGCCGAATCCACTGCGCCGTAACCGAAAGCTTCGCCCCAGCCTTCCATTCCGTCCCGGGTCGTCACCTTGACGAGCAGTGCATGAGCAGCAGACAACTTCTCGCCCCACAGCGACGCGCCTGGGGTGCTGCCTGCGCGAAGTGGGATACGCAACGGGACGGTCTCGATTTTCGCGATCACGGCGGCGGTCATGTCGCAATCATGCCGGTGGCGGACAACGGGCTACAGCGTCGCGGGCCGGATGACGACTACTGACTTCGTCCTCGGGCCGTCGTCGCGCAGCAGTGCGATCACCCGGCCGTCGTCGGCAGCCGCGGCGTAGACGCCGTCGAAACCGGCAGGTGTCAGGGGCCGCCCATTGGCGGCCGCCTCGGCCTCCTCGGCGCTGAGCTCTCGCCGCGGAAACATCAGCAGGCACGCCTGGTCGAGGTCCAGACTCAGCTGCGGCTGCTCGGCCAGTTCATCGAGGGTATGGGCCTGATCCAGCCCGAACCGCCCGACCCGGGTGCGCCGCAGTGCAATCAAATGCCCGCCCACGCCCAGCGTCGCTCCGAGATCGCGGGCCAGCGCACGGATGTAGGTCCCCGACGAGCAGTCCACCTCGACATCGAGATCGATCAGCTCACCGGTGCGGCGCGCGGCCAGCATGTCGAAGCGGTCGATGCGCACCGGCCGGGCAGCCAATTCGACGGCCCGGCCTTCGCGAACCAGCCGGTAGGCGCGCCGGCCATCGATTTTGACCGCGCTGACCGCCGACGGCACCTGCATGGCGTCGCCGCGCAGCTGCCCGATGGCCGTCGCGATCGCGTCGTCGGTCAGGTGTTGTGCGGAAACCGCATGCAGCAGTTCCCCTTCCGCGTCCTCAGTGGACGTTGATTGGCCCAGGCGAATGGTGGCGGTATAGGACTTTGACGTCGCTGTCAGCAGCCCGAGGATCTTGGTCGCGCGGTCGACACCGATCGCCAGCACGCCGGTGGCCATCGGGTCCAGCGTCCCGGCATGCCCGACTCTTCGGGTCGCGTAAATCCGCCGGCAGCGTGCGACCACGTCGTGGCTGGTCATGCCGGCCGGTTTGTCGACGACGACGATGCCCGGCCCGGTGCTCATAACACGATGGCCGTGAGCACCAACCCACGGTCAACCGACCACCGTCCCCGCAGCGCCGTCAGCGGCGGGCCGGACAGCGCGGCCCCGTCGATCAGAATTTTGGAGACGAACTCGCCGGCCATTCCGTTCATCGGGTCGACGTCGAACACGATGTGAGCGTCTTCGAAACCAAGCCACCGTTTGGTCAGCGGAAACCACGCTTTGTAGGTGGCTTCTTTGGCGCAGAACAGGATCCGGTCCCAATGCAGGCCGTCCGGCATGGCCGCGATTTCATGGCGCTCCTCGGACAGCGCGATCGACCCGAGCACCCCGTCGGGCAGCACGTCGTGCGGTTCGGCGTCGATGCCCACCGAGCGCACCGCCGAACTGCGGGCAACCACCGCTCCGCGGAACCCCGCACAGTGGGTCAGACTGCCCACCACGCTGCCGGGCCAGCAGGGCTCGCCCTTGTCCCCCTTGAGAATCGGTGCCGGTGGAAACCCGAGCTCGCCCAGCGCGACCCGGGCGCAGTGCCGAACGGTGGTGAATTCGTTGCGCCGCTTGACTACTGACCGCGCGATCAACGGCTCCTCTTCGGGCATCGGTGTGAGGCCGGGCGGGTCGGCGTAGAGCTCGGCCGACGCGAGGTCCCCGGCGTCGTCGGGCAGCACCGACGACAACAGCGTTCCCGTCATCGCGACTGCCGCTGGCGGACTCGTTCCCGGAACTTCTCGGCCTGCTCACGCATCTCGGGGGTGATGACGAAATGACCGCCGAAATCGTTGAGATAGCCCGGCGCGTACTGCGGATCGGGCAGCACTTGACGCAGCCAGCTGTAGGGCTTGCGGCGTCGCCATTCCCGCGGGTAGCCGACCGACACCTCCTCGAAGCGCACCCCGTCGTACCAGGTGGTGCGCGGAATGTGCAGATGACCGTAGACCGAACACACGGCGTTGTAACGGGTGTGCCAGTCGGCGGTCTCGGTGGTGCCGCACCACAGCGAGAACTCCGGGTAGAACAGCGCATCGCAGGGGTCGCGCACCAGCGGGAAATGGTTGACCAGCACCGTCGGCGTCATCCAGTCGAGCTCGTCGAGGCGCCTGCGGGTGCTGGCCAGCCGATCGCGACACCAGGCGTCCCGGGTGCCGTACGGCTCGCACGACAGCAGGAACTCGTCGGTGGCCACCACATTGCGCTGCCGCGCGATGGCCAGCCCTTCGGCCTTGCTGGTCGCGCCCTCCGGCAGGAAGGTGTAGTCGTAGAGCAGGAACATCGGCACGATCGTGGCGGGCCCGCCCCGCTCCGTCCAGACCGGGAACGGATGCTCCGGGGTGACGATGCCCATCTCGTCGCACATGTGGACCAGGTAGTCGTAGCGGGCGCGGCCGAAGACCTGCACCGGGTCCTTGCCGGTGGTCCACAGCTCATGATTGCCGGGCACCCAGATCACCTTGGCGAACCGTCGCCGCAGCAGATCCAGCGACCAGCGAATATCGTCGGTGCGCTCGCCGACGTCGCCGGCAACGATCAACCAATCCTCGGGCGACGACGGGTGCAGTGATTCGGTGACCGGCTTGTTGCCCTGATGGCCGGTGTGCAGGTCAGAAACAGCCCACAACGTGGGTTGCGTCGCGCCCTGCCGAGTTGCCACGACTCACCAGCCTAACCACCGGCCGGCACACCGGACTAGAACAGGTTCTCGTTTCTGCTATCGGCACACTGTCGCGACTTGTACACTCCCACGCAATAGCCAGCGGATCGGAAGGGGTGTCGTGGTCGCCAAAGTGCGCCTGATCGCCGCGCTGGGTGCGTTGGTGATGGCCGTCGTCGTGGTTTGGCAGAGTGCACCCCCACCGGGCGCCGCTAACGAAACGGTGCAGCTGCGCTCCACCGGAATGCCGATGTCGCCGGCCAGCACGATGAAAAGCCCGATCATCGCGACCACCGACCCCAGCCCCTTCGACCCGTGCAACGACGTTCCGTTCGATGTCGTCCAGCGGCTCGGCCTGTCGTTCACCCCGCCGGAGCCCCAAGAGGGGCTGCGCTGTCAATACGACGCCGGCAACTACCAGCTGGCCGTCGAACCGATCATCTGGCGCAACTATGACCAGACGTTGCCCGCCGACGCGCTCGAGACCACCGTCAACGGCCACCGCGTCGCGCAGTACTGGATCTTGAAGCCGACGTATCACAACAGCTACTGGTTCGCCTCCTGCATGGTGGCGTTCAAGACCAGTTACGGGTTGATCCAGCAGGCGCTGTTCTACTCCACGGTCTATTCCGATCCCGACGTGGACTGCCCGTCCACCAACCTGCAACGGGCCAACGAGCTTTCCCCCTACTACGTCTTCTAAAGCCGCCGACGCAGGTGCCGCTCCGGATTAGCCGATGAGTATCGTCGATGACTGGCAACGCGGCGGCACCGAAATCCGTTGGCGGTCGTCGACGGCTGCCAACAGCGGAGCCGACGTCACGGTCTTCGCCCGCCGCTGCGGCACGCCGGGGGCCCCGGCGCTGGTGTGTGTTCACGGGTTTCCGACATCCAGCATCGACTACTACGCGTTGACGCGGGAACTGGGCGCCGAGTTCGAGATCTTCCTGCTGGACTTCCCCGGCTACGGATTCTCCGACAAGCCGCCCGCCCCACACGTGTATTCGCTCTACGACGATGCCCGCCTGCTGGTCCACGCGATCGCCGACGTGTGGGAACTGAAGCGCTACGCGATGCTCACCCATGACCGGGGCACCAGCGTCGGCATGATTGCGCTGGAGATGATCACCGCCGCACCGCAGCCGATCCCACCCGCCGAAGTCATCTTGACCAACGCCAACATCTATCTGCCGCTGGCCAATCTCACCGCATTCCAAAAGGCGCTGCTCGACCCTGCGACCGCGCGCGACACAGCGCGCGCCACTACACCGGAGATGCTGGCCGCCGGCATGGGAGCGACGACATTCATGCCGCGACGAACCCTGGATGATCCCGAAATCAGCGCGTTGGCACAATGTTTCGCGTACAACGACGGCATCGCCGTGCTCCCCGACACGATTCAATACCTGCATGAGCGCGCTGCCGACGAAACCAATTGGCTGACAGCGCTGTCCCGCAATGACGTCAACACCAGTCTGGTCTGGGGCTGCCACGACAACGTGGCCCCGCTGCGAGTGGCGAACTTCGTCTGGCAGAGGTTTCTCAAAGACAAGCCCGGACGTAACCGCTACTGGATCGTGCCGGCCGCAGACCACTACCTGCAGTGCGACACGGCACCGCAGCTGGCCGACATCATTCGGAGCACGGTAGGCGGTGCGGAAATGCCCCTGCAGACCTTGGGTAACCGGCCCGACGGCGCAGTGCTGGTCGACCAGACGTCGTCATTCGACGGTCTCGCGGACACGGGCGGCGACCTGGCGTAGCGCGGTCTCGTCGTACACCGGTTCAGCCAATGTCGGGGTCAGCGGGACATGCACCCAACTGGTGCAGCCCGCGTACTCCGGGGTGCGCGCCAGTTGGAGCGGCTTCGCCAACGGGATCGCCTGCACGACCAGTACCGTCAGGCGATGCTTGGGCCGGAAGTCCAGCCGATCCGCCCGCACTGACTCGGCGGTCCAGATATGCAGATCCTCGATCGCACCGAGTTCGTCGGGCCGGTTGACCGCCAGCGCGGCAACAACTTTCGCCGCTGCCCGAACGATTACCCGGTCGTCGGTACTGTCCGCGGTCGCGGGCGCGAGCAGATCTTCGTGTTCAGGGCGGACCCGCTGTGCGTGACTGTGCGCGACCGTCGGGAACAAGACGAACTCGGGAGCGGTGACGTCGAAGCGCTTTTCGTGAATCCCGCCCTTGCGCAACAACACCTGCTGCCGCCCGTCCAGCAACGCGTGCACGACCGCGCTCCACTCCTTGAGCGCGGGCATCGTCGCGGTTTGGGTCATCGCGCCGCCAGCCGGGCAACCACTTCGGGTCGGCGCAGCGGCGGGACGCTTTTGGGAGGCTGGCGCCGCGCAGGCAGCGCGTCGAGCAGTTGGGCCGTCGCGGTGGCGACCTGCGCGACCGCCGCCTCGAACGCCTCGGCGTTGGCGAACGACGGCCGCGCGATGCCGCTGACTTTGCGGACGTATTGGCGCGCCGCGGCTTCGATCTCGACGGCCGTGGCCGGCGGTTCGAGGCCGCGCAGTTCGGTGATGTTCCGGCACATACCCCTCACGATAGGTGCGCCGGCACTGGCTACGGTGATGCGATGACCGACATCTTGCTGATCGACACCGACGAGCGGGTCCGCGTCCTGACGTTGAACCGTCCCGAATCCCGCAATGCGCTGTCGACGGCGCTGCGGGACCGATTCTTCGCCGCCCTGGCCCAGGCCGAGGCCGACGACGCCGTCGACGTCGTGATCGTCACCGGGGCCGACCCGGTGTTCTGCGCGGGACTGGACCTCAAAGAGCTGGGCGGGCAGTCGGCGCTGCCGGATATTTCGCCGCGCTGGCCGGCGATGAGCAAGCCGGTGATCGGCGCGATCAATGGCGCGGCCGTGACCGGCGGGCTGGAGTTGGCGCTGTATTGCGACATTCTGATCGCGTCAGAACATGCCCGATTCGCCGATACTCACGCCCGGGTGGGTCTGCTGCCCACCTGGGGGTTGAGTGTGCGGCTACCGCAGAAGGTGGGTGTCGGCCTGGCCCGGCGGATGAGCCTGACCGGTGATTACCTGTCCGCATCCGACGCGCTGCGCGCCGGGCTGGTCACCGAGGTGGTTGCCCACGATGAGCTGCTCACCGCCGCCCGGCAGGTAGCGGCCTCGATCGCGGGCAACAACCAGAACGCGGTGCGGGCCTTGCTGGCGTCCTACCACCGCATTGACGAGTCGCAGACTGCCGCCGGGTTGTGGCTGGAAGCGAGCGCGGCCAAGCAGTGGATGAGCACCGCGACCGGCGACGACATCGCCGGCAACCGGGAGGCGGTGCTGCAGCGGGGCCGTGCGCAGGTGCGCTGAGCAAAGCATGACGCCCGATCCGCCCTACCCGGCGGGTGACTGGCCGCTCGGCGACGAAATTTGTCGGATCACTTTGCACGGATTGCCGGCGGCGAACACGTTCGCCGGCACGTCCTTGATGACGACGCTGCCGGCTCCAATGACCGAGTTGTCGCCGATGGTCACTCCGGGGCAGACGATAACGCCGGTAGCAATCCACACGTTGTTGGCGATCACCACGGGTGACGCCGACTCCCAGCCTTGCCGTCGTACATCGTGATCCTCGACGGGATGCAGCGCCGTGACAAGCTGCGTGCGTGGACCGATCGACACGTCGTCGCCGATGGTGATCGGTGCGCAATCCAGCATGATGGCGTCGTAGTTGATGAAGCTGTTTGCCCCGATGCTTATCTGTGTCCCGTAGTCGCACTGAAACCGCGGCAGTATCGTCGCCCCTTCGCCCAGCGAAGCAAATAACTTCGTCAGCAGCTGTTGGCGTCGCTCGTCGTCGTCGGCCTGCGTCGCGTTGAACGCGTCGAGTAGGCGCTGACACGCCCTGCGGCTCGCGACGAGTTCGGGGTCGTTGGCGTAGTAGAGGGCGCCGCTGAGCATCCGCTCGCGCTGACTGGTCACGCCCACCGATCCTACGGCCAGGCGGATGCCGGTTTGCCGCTCAACGGGTTTCGGCTCAACTCCCCGTCACCGCCCAGCGACCCGACAACGCGCGCCATCCCACGAAGAGCAGCCGCAGCGCCATGAACATGGTCAGTCCCGACCAAATTCCGGCCAGGCCCCAGGCGAAGACCAGCGATAGCCAGACCAGCGGCAGGAATCCAACCAGCGCGCTGAGCACCGTCGCGGTACGCATGAAGGCGGCGTCGCCGGCACCCAACAACACCCCGTCGAGCGCGAAAACGATTCCGGCGACTGGTAATTGGGCAACCAAAAACCACCACGGCACAGCGATCGCAGCCAGCACCGAATGGTCGTCGGTGAACAGGTGAGGCAGCACCGCAGCCCCGGCCGCGAACGCCACGGCCAGAGCTCCGGCAGCGACCGTCGAGAACACCGTGACCCGCAGGGCCACCGATTTGGCATGCTCGACGCGGTTGGCCCCGAGCGCCGCGCCCACCAGTGCCTGTGCCGCGATCGCCAGCGAATCCAGGACAAGCGCCAGAAACGTCCACAACTGCAGTACCACCTGGTGGGCACCCAGCGCCGCGGCGCCGAACCGCGCCGCCACGGCGGCGGCCGACACGAAACAGGCCTGAAAAGCCAGGGTGCGCACCATCAAATCGCGGCCCATCACCAGCTGCGCTCGCAGTACGGCGCGGTCGAGCCCCAGCGGTATCCGCTGGACCAGCAGCGCGCGGCCGAACAGCACTGCGGCCAGCCACTGGCCCACGAGGTTGGCCAGCGCCGAACCGGCCAGCCCCATGCGCGGCAGTCCCAGCCAGCCGTACACCAGCAATGGGCACAGCAGCGCCGACAGCCCGAAACCGACGACCACGTAGCGCAGCGGCCGCACGGTGTTCTGGACCCCGCGCAGCCACCCGTTGCCAGCCAGCGAGATGAGGATCGCCGGGGCGCCCAAGATCGCGATCCGCAGCCATGGCAGTGCGGCATCGGCGATGTCGCTGCCGGATGCGATCACCGAGACCAGCGGCACCGCTGCGGCCTGCACGACCACGACGATCAGCGCGCCCAGACCCAGCGCCAGCCAGGTCGCCTGCACACCCTCGGCCACTGCCGAGGCGCGGTCGCCGGCACCGAAATAGCGGGCCGAACGTGCCGTCGTGCCATAGGACAGAAACGTCAGGTCGGAGCCGACGAGAGCGAGGATCAGCCCCCCGATGGCCAGTCCGGCCAGGCTCAGCGCACCCAGCCGGCCGACGACCGCGGTGTCGAACAACAGGTAGAGCGGCTCGGCCGCAAGCACACCGAGCGCCGGTAGTGCCAAGCCGGCAATCTGCCGTGAACCGGCAGCGGGCCTGTCGGGCATGGTCACCATCTTG
>NZ_JCALCV010000014.1:0-145836 GCF_059812525.1 Mycobacterium sp. NGS51 | reverse complement strand
CCCAAACTGGAGCCGATGACGGGAATCGAACCCGCGTATTCAGCTTGGGAAGCTGATGTTCTGCCATTGAACTACATCGGCGCGGATGCTTGACGAAGGCTAGCATCCGGCGCCGCGCCGTTCACCGGCAACGCAGCCGCCCACGCAGCCGATACGCTCGTCGGGTGCTGCTCTCCGATCGTGACCTCAGAGCCGAAATCGCCGCCGGCCGATTGGGCATCGACCCGTTCGACGACGCGCTGGTGCAGCCGTCCAGTGTGGACGTCCGCCTCGACAGCATGTTCCGGGTGTTCAACAACACCCGCTACACCCACATCGACCCAGCCAAGCAGCAGGACGAGTTGACCAGCCTGGTGCAACCGGTCGATGGCGAACCGTTTGTGCTGCATCCCGGGGAGTTCGTGCTCGGTTCGACGCTGGAGTTGTGCACGCTGCCCGAGGACCTGGCCGGCCGCTTGGAAGGCAAGTCGTCGCTGGGACGGCTGGGGCTGTTGACCCACTCGACCGCCGGCTTTATCGACCCCGGCTTCAGCGGCCACATCACATTGGAGCTCTCCAACGTCGCCAACCTGCCGATCACGCTGTGGCCGGGGATGAAGATCGGCCAGTTGTGCATCCTGCGGTTGACCAGCCCGGCCGAGCACCCTTACGGCAGTGCGCGCGCCGGGTCGAAATACCAGGGTCAGCGCGGCCCGACGCCGTCTCGCTCCTACCAGAACTTCCTCAAATCCAGCCAGCCGTAACGCCGCGCCGTAGAGCCGAGTGAGGCATCGCACGGTCGCGGCCGCCCTGCCAAACGCGAGCGGGCCGGTAGGCTCGAAATAACAGGGTCAGCGGGGACGGGTTAGGTGCTGCCCACTATCGCGCGTACCTAGCAAACTACTTTGGAGGAAGTAGTGGACATCGTACTGGGTGTGTCGATGGCACCCTCAGCGGTCCGGATGGTGCTGGTCGAGGGCGAAAATGCCGACGGTGCGACCGTCGACCGGGACAACTTCGAGATCAACGGCAACGGTCATGCAGTAAACCCTGCCGTGACCGACCAGGTGATCTCGGCCATCATGGGCACCCGTGAAGGCGCCGCCGAAAGCGGCTACCACCTGACGTCGACCGGCGTGACCTGGACCGATCAGCTCGAGGCCGCCGCGCTGCACGACGCGCTGGCCGCCCGCAAGATCGAAAACGTCATGCTGGTGTCGGCGTTTTTGGCCGCGGCCGCGTTGGCCCAGGCGGCCGCCAACGCCTCCAACTACGCGAACACTGCACTGCTCTTTATTCAGCCGGACTCCGCCACCCTGGCCGTGGTGGACTCGGACGACGGGTCCGTCTTCGACGTGCACCGCCAGCCGCTGCCCGAAGACGACGACGCGGCCGTTGCCGAATTGGTCAAGCTGGCTTCCGACGCCCAGGCGCTGGAAGAGCGCCCCGACGGCTTATTCGTCGTCGGCTCTGGCGTGGACATCCCGTTGATCAAACCGGCGCTGGAGGCCGCGACGTCGCTACCGGTGAGCGCACCCGCGGAACCCGACCTGGCGCTGGCGCGCGGGGCAGCCCTGGCCTCCGCGAACGCACCGCTGTTCGCGTCGTCGACCGCCGCACTGGCCTACGCCCAGGATCCCGGCACCGGCGCCGTGGACCCGTATGCCGTCTCGCCCGGTTACCTCGCCGCCGCGAATGTTCCCGCCGATGCGGAGTCGGGGGACGGGGCTCTCGCCTACAGCGCGGTCCCCGACGAGGAAGCCGAGGCCTACACCGCAGAAGGGGCCCAGGCGTACAGCGACCTCGACGACCAAGACGAAAACCTGGATTCGGGCATGCTCGACTTTCGGTTCGCGCAGGGCGAGTCACCGAGTCGCAGGCCGTTCCTGACTGCCATCAGCGTGCTGACGATCTTCGTCGGCGGCGTTGTGGCACTGGTCATTTCGCTGGCGTTCACCATCCGGCCGTCGGTCAGCGAACGACCCGACATCGGACACAACGTCGTCGCCCCGTCTAAGCAGGCTCCTGCGCCACCGCCGCCGTCGGCACACGTGCCCGCCCCGGCTCCCGCGCCGCCCACGCCGGCCGCACCTCCGCCTGCACCGGCTGGCGCTCCCGCGCCTGCACCTGCGCCAGCCCCGGCACCCGCGCCGGCTCCCGCGCCCGCGCCGGCTCCTGCTCCTGCACCGCCGGCTCCGCCACCGCTGCCGCCGGTACTGCCGCAGCTCGGCGAGATCTTGGCGCCGCCGCAGCAAGGCCCACCCCTTCGACCGCGAGGCGATGACCACGGCGGCGGTGGCTGGGGACACGGTCGTGGCGGCGGCCGCGGCCACGGCGGCGGACCGGGGATCAAGATCCCGCTGCCGGTGCCGGGGCTCAACCTCGGTATCGGGTAAGCGCCGGTTCCTCCGCCCCGCAAAAACGGGTACTCCTCCAACCGGACCCTGACGGCGGCAAAATTTGGAGGAGCAGTGGACACCGTACTTGGCGTGTCGATGGCACCCTCGACGGTTCGCATGGTGCTGGTGGAGGGCGAAAACGGCGACGGCGCCAACGTCGAGCAGGATGACTTTGCCCTGCCCGGCCACGGCGACGCGGCGCCGCCCGGCGCGCCGGAGCAGGTGGTGTCGGCGATCCTGGGCACCCGGGAAGGCGCGGCCGAAGGCGGCTACCAGCTGGCATCGACCGGGGTGACGTGGAGTGATCCGACCGAGGCCGCCGCGCTGCGCGACGCACTGGCTGCCCACAAAATCGAAAACGTCATGCTGGTGTCGGCGTTTTTGGCTGCCGCCGCGCTGGCCCAAAGCGTCGGCAGCGCCAACGGCTACGGCCGAACCGGCCTGCTGTTCGTCGAACCCGATGCCGCGACGACCGCCATTGTCGATTCCGCGGACGGATCGGTCATCGAGGCGCGCCGCGAGCCGTTTACCAGCGGTGATCCCGCCGCGGAGTTGGCCGCGATGGTCGGCGACATGCAGACTCTGGAGTCGCGCCCGGACGGACTTTTCATGGTCGGTTCCGGGGTGGACGTCGGCCCTCTCAAGCCCCAATTGGAAGCGACCACTTCGCTGCCGGTGAGCTCACCCGAGGAGCCCGCGACGGCGCTCGCCCGCGGCGCGGCGCTGGCTTCGGCGCACGCGCCGTTGGTCTCGTCGTCCACCGCGGCGCTGGCGTATGCACAGGATCCCGGCACCGGTGCGGTCGACCCGTATGCGGTGACTCCGGCATATCGTCCGATGCCCGACGCGGCCGCCCAAGCGGGAGGCGACGCACTTGCCTACAGCGCCGTCGCCGACGACGAAGCCAACGCTCCCACCGCCCTCGCCGACCGCCAACCAGTGGAGCCAGATCAGGATCAGCAGAGCCGGCCGCGCAGGCGATTGACCCTGGTGTCGGGTGCGGTGGCCGCGATCTTCGTGGTCGGCGTCGTGGCATTGGCGATTGCGCTGGTGGTCACACTGCGCCCGACGGGTGAGCAGCCCAATCCAGGGCACAAGATGGTCGTGCCGGGCAATTCGGCACCGCAGCAAGCGCCGCCTCCCGCCCCGCCGCCACCCGCCTCGGCACCGGCACCTGCACCCGCTCCGGCGGCCCCGGCTCCAGCGGCGCCCGCTCCCGCACCCGCTCCAGCACCGGCCCCTGCGGCTCCCGCGCCGGCGCCTGCCCCCGCCGCTCCGCCACCTGCGGCGCCGGTGCCGCAAATACCGCAGATCCCAGGGCTTCCAGGCGGCGGTGGTGGGCCGCCCGGTATTCCGGGTGGTGGCCACGGCGGCGGTCACGGCGGCGGTCACGGCGGCGGTCATGGCGGCGGTGGCGGGATTCCCGGCGTCCCGGGCATCCCGGGAGTCCCCGGGCTGTAGCAGCAAACTGTCATCTGACGTTCGCTTATCGATCAGGGAGCGGTCACGGTCAGCTCGTCGCGACCGCCTACACACGGTGTTATGCGATGCACCGTCTTCGGCACGGGTTATCTGGGCGCCACCCATGCCGCCGGGATGGCCGAGCTGGGCCATGACGTCGTCGGGGTGGACATCGATCCGGGCAAAATCGCCAAGCTGGCGGGTGGCGACATCCCGTTCTACGAGCCGGGCCTACGAAAGCTGTTGAGCGACAATCTCGCTGCGGGCCGGCTGCGGTTCACCACCGATTACGAGATGGCTGCCGAATTCGCCGACGTGCATTTCCTGGGAGTCGGCACGCCGCAGAAACGGGGCGAATACGGCGCCGACCTGCGCCATGTGCACGCCGTCATCGACGCGCTGGTGCCGCGGCTGACCCGCCCATCGGTGATCGTCGGCAAGTCCACGGTGCCGGTGGGTACCGCCGCCGAACTGGGTCGACGCGCGCGGTCCATCGCGCCGCCCGGAGTCGACGTCGAGGTGGCGTGGAACCCGGAGTTTCTGCGCGAGGGCCTGGCGGTGCAGGACACGCTGCAGCCAGACCGCATCGTGCTGGGGGTGGAACCTGGCTCCACGTACGCCGAGGCCGCCCTGCGTGAGCTGTATCAACCGCTGCGACAGGCCGGTGTGCCGTTCCTGGTCACCGATCTGCAAACCGCCGAACTGGTCAAAGTGGCCGCCAACGCATTCCTGGCGACCAAAATCTCGTTTATCAATGCAGTCTCCGAAGTCTGCGAAGCCGCCGGCGCCGACGTCACGATGCTGGCCGACGCACTCGGACACGACCCGCGCATCGGCCGCCGATGCCTCAACGCCGGCCTCGGTTTCGGCGGCGGCTGCCTGCCCAAAGACATCCGGGCATTCATGGCCCGCGCCGGGGAGCTAGGAGCCGACCAGGCGCTGACGTTTCTGCGCGAAGTCGACAACATCAACATGCGCCGACGCAGCCGCATGGTCGAACTGGCCACCACCGCCTGCGGCGGGTCACTGCTGGGCGCCAACATCGCTGTGCTCGGCGCCGCGTTCAAACCCGAATCCGACGACGTGCGCGACTCGCCGGCGCTCAACGTCGCCGGCCAACTTCAGCTCAACGGCGCCGCGGTCAACGTCTACGACCCCAAAGCGCTGGAGAACGCGCAACGGCTGTTTCCGACCCTGAACTACGCGGTGTCGATCACCGAGGCGTGCGAGCGCGCCGACGCCGTGCTGGTGCTCACCGAGTGGCCGGCATTCGTCGACCTCGACCCCGGCGACCTGGCTCATCAGGTGCGCGCCAAAGTCATTGTCGACGGCCGCAACTGTCTCGACGTCGCCCGCTGGCAGCAGGCGGGTTGGCGGGTGTATTGCTTGGGCCGCCGCGTAGCCTAACCGGGTGGATTACGCGGCAGCATTTCTCGAGGAGAACCGCGCCTTCGGTGAGGTGATCCGCAGCGGCGACCCGTCGACCCCAGTGCCGACCTGCCCGGACTGGACGATCCAGCAGCTGTTTCGGCACGTCGGCCGCGGCGACCGGTGGGCGGCGCAGATCATCACCGACCGAGTCGACCACTTTCTGGATCCCCGCTCCGTTGAGGGCGGCAAGCCGCCACCAGACCCCGACGACGCCATCTCGTGGCTGTACGCCGGGGCGCGGCGGCTGATCGATGCCGTCGAGCTGGCTGGCGTGGAAACCCCGGTGTGGACCTTCCTCGGACAGCGTCCGGCGTATTGGTGGGTGCGGCGTCGCCTGCACGAGGCGACCGTGCACCGCGCCGACGCTGCGCTCGCGTTCGGTAGCGAGTACACGCTGAGCGCCGAGTTGGCGGCCGACGGCATCAGCGAATGGCTGGAACGTGTGGCAGCCCAGGCCGGACGCGACGATAGACCGATGCCGCTCGAGCAGGGCAACACCGTGCACCTGCACGCCAGCGATCCCGGGTTGGGCGCCTCGGGCGAATGGACGATCGGCGTCGGCGACTCCGGGATCACCTGGTCGCATGACCACGGCAAGGGAACGGTGGCGCTGCGGGGCCCCGCCGCCGACCTGCTGTTGGCCGCCACCCGGCGGGTTTCGGCCACCGACACCGATATCGCGGTGTTCGGCGACACCGCGGTCTGGCAGAATTGGCTCGACCACACGCCGTTCTAGGTCAGCCCGACCCGGTATTTTGCAGTCCATGAGCACATCGGAGATCGCTACCGTGCTGGCTTGGTACGACGCCCTCAACGCGTCCGACATCGACACCTTGGTCGCCCTGTCCAGCGACGACATCGAGGTCGGCGACGCACACGGTGCCGGTCAGGGGCACGACGCGCTGCGCCAATGGGCGAGCGATCGCCCGGGCGGCACCGAACCGGGCAGGATGTATGTGCACGACGGCGTCGTCGTCGTCGAACACAAGGCCAGCCCCGACGATTCGCCCGCTAACGTCGTTGCCGCGGCAGCGTTCCGGGTGGTCCACGATCACATCACCTCGGTATTCGGTCATCGCGACTTGGCGGCCGCACTGGCCGCGACCGATCTCACCGAGGCCGACCTCGTCGACTGAGGAGTAGCACATGCGCGGCATCATTCTGGCCGGCGGATCGGGCACCCGGCTCTATCCGATCACAATGGGCGCCAGCAAGCAGTTGCTGCCTGTCTACGACAAACCGATGATCTACTACCCACTGTCCACGCTGATCATGGCCGGCATTCGCGACATCCAGATCATCACCACCGGCCACGACGCGCCGGCTTTCCAGCGACTACTCGAGGACGGCGCGGCATTCGGCATCAACATCACCTACGCGGTACAGGACCGGCCCGACGGCCTGGCCCAGGCGTTCGTCCTCGGGGCAGACCACATCGGTAACGACTCGGTGGCATTAGCCTTGGGAGACAACATCTTCTACGGCCCCGGCCTGGGAACAAACCTCAGCCGCTTCCAAACCGTCGACGGCGGAGCGATTTTCGCCTACTGGGTGGCCAACCCATCAGCCTACGGTGTCGTCGAATTCAGCGACGACGGCATTGCGTTGTCGCTGGAGGAGAAGCCGGCCACCCCGAAATCGCAATACGCGGTTCCCGGTCTGTACTTTTATGACAACGACGTGATCGAGATCGCGCGTGGCCTGCGGCCGTCGGCGCGCGGCGAGTACGAAATCACCGAGGTGAACCAGATTTACCTAAATCAAGGCAGGCTCGGCGTCGAAGTGCTCGCACGCGGCACCGCCTGGTTGGACACCGGGACGTTCGATTCCCTTTTGGACGCCAGCGACTACGTCCGCACCGTGGAACGACGGCAAGGCCTCAAGATCGGTGTCCCCGAGGAAGTGGCCTGGCGCAGCGGCTTCATCGATGACGAGCAACTGGCGCAGCGCGGCCGGTCGCTGGCGAAGTCCGGGTACGGCAATTACCTACTGGGCCTGCTGGAACAACGCTGACATCTTGCACACCCAAAGGTGTGCTTACTGGCGATAGCTGGCCAAGAAATTACCCAGCCGCTCGATCGCATGAGACAGGTCGCGTGCCCACGGCAGCGTCACGATGCGCAGATGATCGGGTGCGGGCCAATTGAATCCAGTGCCCTGAGTCACCAGAATCTTCTCCGTCAACAGCAGATCCAGCACCAACTGCTCGTCGTCGGCGATGTCGTACACCTCGGGATCCAGTCGCGGGAAGGTGTACAGCGCACCCGCGGGTTTGACGCACGACACCCCGGGGATCTCGTTGAGTTTGGTCCACGCCACATCGCGCTGCTCGAGCAGCCGGCCACCCGGAAGCACCAGGTCGTCGATGCTTTGGTAACCGCCCAACGCGACCTGGATGGCATGCTGCGCAGGGACATTGGGACATAGCCGCATGTTCGCCAGCAGGTGGATGCCTTCGAGGAAACTGCTGGCGTGGTCTTTGGGACCGGTGATCGCCAGCCAGCCGGCCCGATAGCCGGCCACTCGATAGGCTTTCGACAATCCGTTGAACGTCAGGCACAACAGGTCGGGCGCTACTGAAGCCATGCTGATGTGCTCGGCGTCGTCGTAGAGGATCTTGTCGTAGATCTCATCGGCGAGCAGCAACAGCTGATGCTTGCGCGCCAAATCGGCTATCTGAGTGAGGACTTCGCGGCCGTAGACGGCACCGGTCGGGTTGTTCGGATTGATCACGACCAGCGCCTTGGTGCGCTCGGTGATCTTGGACTCCAGGTCGGCGATGTCGGGCTGCCAGCCCTGAGTCTCGTCGCACAGATAGTGCACCGGGGTGCCGCCGGCCAGTGACGTCGACGCCGTCCACAGCGGATAGTCGGGCGCCGGGATCAACACCTGATCGCCGTTGTCCAGCAAGGCCTGCAGCGTCAGCGTGATCAGCTCGGAGACACCGTTTCCCAGGTAGACGTCGTCGACGTCGAACCGCGGGAAGCCCTCGATGACTTCGTAGCGGGTGACCACCGCACGCCGCGCCGGCAGGATTCCCTTGGAGTCCGAGTAGCCCTGCGCATTCGGCAACGCCTGGATCATGTCGCGCATGATCACGTCGGGAGCTTCGAACCCGAACGGTGCCGGGTTACCGATGTTCAGCTTGAGAATCCGGTGGCCCTCGGCCTCCAGCCGTGCGGCGTGATCATGCACCGGGCCACGGATCTCGTAGAGGACATCCTGCAGTTTGGACGACTGCGCGAACGTGCGCTGCCGCGGCGGATGCCCGGTGGCCTGCCAGGGCAGCTGATGCGTAGTCACGTCAACTATGGTGCCACGGTTGTCCAGTGAAAATTCGCTAAAGCGCCTCAGCGCTTGCCCGGGGGCCGCGCGCCTTTGGCGATCCCCAGCCCTTTGACCGGGGGCGTTGGCGTTTCGCTGTCGCCATCCTGGTCCGTGGAGGCCGGCTTGGATTCCGGTTCCGGCTTTGCTTCGGGCGCCGGCGCCGACTCGGCATTCGCCGGTTGCGCGGGGGCTTCTGCGGGTTTGGCAGCGGCTTTTTTGGCGCCGGGTCGTTTGGCCCCGGCGGCGATGCCCAGCCCCTTGACCGGCGCGGCCGGCGCCTTGGCTTCCGGTTTGGCTTCGGCCGTGGTCTCTGCTTCCGGCTTTGCTTCCGGGGCGGCCGCGGATTCTGCTGGTGCAGCGGTCTTCTTGGCGCCTGGCCGCTTGGCGCCGGCGGCCATGCCCAACCCCTTCACGGGTGCGGCGGGCGCCGCGGCTTTGGCTTCTTGCGCCGGTTGCGTTGGCGCTGCGGCCTTTTTGGCACCGGGTCGCTTAGCGCCACCGGCAATACCCAGACCGGTAACGGCCTTGGTGGCCTTCTCCTGCGTGGGCGCGGCGGTTTCCGCTTCGGTGGTCTCCTTGGCCGGCGCGGTCGCGGCGGGGGCTGCCGCGGCCTTCGGAGCGGCTTTCGGGGCGGCCTTGGCGGCCTCCTCGGCAGCCGTGCCCTTCGCCGGCAGCGTGACGTTGCTGCGGTCGATGGTCTCCAGCAATATGTTGGCCACGTCGCGCACGTCGACATCGGTGCGGCCGGCGGCTTCGGCGCGGTCGTTGACGCCGTCGCTGACCATCACCCGGCAGAACGGGCAGGCGGTGGCCACGGTGGTGGCGCCGGTGCCCAGGGCCTCGTCAACCCGCTCGTGGTTGATCCGCTTGCCGATGTGCTCTTCCATCCACATCCGCGCGCCGCCGGCGCCACAGCAGAAGCTGCGCTCGGCATGTCGCGGCATCTCCGTCAGCGTCGCACCCGAGGCCCCGATCAGGTCGCGCGGCGCCTCGTAGACCTTGTTGTGCCGGCCCAGATAACACGGGTCGTGGTAGGTGATCGAAGGTCCGTCGCCGCCGTTCCTATCCACACGGTCGACCGGCACCAGCTTTTTGTCGCGCACCAGGCGGTTGAGCAGCTGGGTGTGGTGCAGCACGGAGTAGTTGCTGCCCAGTTGCTTGTATTCGCGGCCGATGGTGTTGAAGCAGTGCGGGCAGGTGACCACGATCTTGCGGTCGACGGTCTCCACGCCTTCGAAGACTCCGTCGAGCGTCTCGACGGCCTGGGCGGCCAGCTGCTGGAACAGGAACTCGTTGCCCGAACGGCGCGCCGAGTCGCCGTTGCAGGTTTCCCCGGTGCCCAGCACCATGAATTTCACCCCGGCGATGGCCAGCAGTTCGGCGACGGCCTTGGTGGTCTTCTTGGCCTTGTCGTCGTAGGCGCCGGCGCAGCCGACCCAGAACAAGTACTCGTAGCCGTCGAAACTGTCGACGTCTTCGCCGTAGACCGGGACGTCGAAGTCGACCTCTTTGATCCAGCTGGTCCGGTCGGCGGCGTTCTGCCCCCACGGGTTGCCCTTGGTTTCCAGGTTCTTGAACAGCACCGAGAGCTCGGAGGGGAACTCCGACTCCATCATCACCTGGTAGCGGCGCATATCGACGATGTGGTCGATGTGCTCGATGTCCACCGGGCACTGCTCGACGCAGGCGCCGCACATCACGCAGGACCACAGCACGTCGGGGTCGATCACGCCGCCCTGCTCTTCGGTGCCGACCAGCGGGCGGTTGACCTGCTCGGGCCCGGAGCCGGGCACCCGGCCGAACCCGGATTCCGGGACGTGGTGACCTTCGCCGCGACCGGACTCGATGTAGCCGCCTTCACCGGCCTCCTCGCCGGCCTGTTTCTCGCCGAGCAGGTAGGGCGCTTTGGCCATCCAGTGATCACGCAAGTCCATGATGACGAGCTTGGGCGACAGCGGCTTGCCGGTGTTCCAGGCCGGGCACTGCGACTGGCAGCGTCCACACTCGGTACAGGTGGCGAAGTCGAGCATGCCCTTCCAGGTGAAGTCCTCGATCTTGCCGCGGCCGAATTCGGCGTCATCGGGCGGGTTTTCGAAGTCGATCGGCTTGCCGCCGGACTCGATCGGCAGTAGCGGTCCCAAACCGTCGGGCAGCCGCTTGAACACGACGTTGATCGGCGCCAGGAAGATGTGCAGGTGCTTGGAGTGCAGCACGATGATCAGGAACGCCAACATGACGCCGATGTGCAGCAGCAGTGCAACGGTTTCCAGGATCTCGTTGCCGGTGTGGCCCAGCGGCTTGAGGATCACACCGAACAGGTGTGAAACGAATGCCGCCTTACCGTAGGGCAGCGTGCCGTTGTTGACGGCCGCCCCACGCAGCAACACAAACGTCCAGACGACGTTGAAAATCATGAACAGGATCAGCCAGGCCCCGCCGTTGTGCGAGCCGTAGAACCGGGAGGCGCGCCCGATCTCACGCGGATTGCGCAGGAGACGGATGATCGCAAAGGTGACGATCCCGGCAGTCACCGCAACGATGAAGAAGTCCTGAATGAAGCCGAGCACGTCCCAGCGACCGATAACCGGGATGTGGAATTCTTGGTCGAACAGCAACCCGTAGGCCTCGATGTAGACCGTCAGCAGGATGAAGAAAGCCCACATCGTGAAGAAGTGGGCCAGGCCGGGGATCGACCATTTCAGCAGCCGGCGCTGCCCGAAGACCTCGGAGAGCTCGATCCAAATCCGTTCGCCGATATTGTCGGTGCGTCCGCTGGCCGGTTGGCCGGTCAGGGTGAGTTTGGCCAGCCAGCCGACCCGTCGGGCGGCGAACAGCACCACGAGCGCCGTCATGCCCAGGCCGACTACCAGTCTGATCAGCATCTGTGTGTCCACTGAGCGTCTCTCCAATTCTGGCGCTACTGATCGGTAACTTAAGTAATGTTACTAGCCGGTAACTTAGCTGCAGGTGCCTGCTCGGCCAGCTCATAGTGACATCTTTGCGGCGACGAGCGCGACCAAGGCTGCCCTAACTCATGCCCGTAGCGAGCGAGCGGCCCGTCAGCGGCCGTAGGTGGGCGTGACCGGCACCAGCGTCGGGATCTGGGCAGTCGTGGGCGGACGCGTCGTGACCGGCGGGTAGGTGAAGGTGGTGGTCGGTTGCGTGGTCGTCGGCATGGTCGTCGTCGGTCGGGTAGTGGTAGTCGTCGGTTGCGTCGTCGTGGTGGTCACGGGCGGCTGGGTGGTCGTTGGCGGCGGTGGTGGCGGTGGGGCCGGATTGACCGGCTCGATCGGCTCGGGGGCGGGCGGCTCGGTCGCCGGCGGCGGTGGTTCCGTGGTCAGCGGTCCGACGCTGGGCAATTGGCTCGGTGTGGGCACGGTGGTGGTGCTTTTGGTGGGGTTCTGGTTGGCGGCGCTCAGCTTGAACACCACGACACCGGCCCCGAGCAGCGCCACCAGGGCGGCGGTCGCGGCCACGCTGAACAGCACTCCTGATCGTTTGTACCAGTGCGACCGTTCGGGCGCGGCGGGCGCTGGCGGCGGGGCAGCCGGCGGGGCGGGAGGCGGGGCCTGCTCGTATTCGCCGCTGTGGTCCTCACCGGTATAGGGCAGCGGCTCGCTACCCGTGGAGGCCTCCTGGGACCAGGCCAAGGCGCGATAGGTCGCCGAGCGGGCGCCGTCCTCGACCGATTGCCCCGCGGCCGCGGCGCTGACCCCGGCGGCCCAGCCCGCGGGGACCATTTCGGTTGGGTCGCTCCGCTCGACCTCGTCGATACCGCGCGGCTCCGCTGGGGCGGCGACGGTGGGTCCAACCGCAGTCGGAGGTGCCGCGGCGGCCACACCGCTCGTCGACGATTGCTGTTCGGCGAGGACCGCCGCGCCGATCGCAGCGCTCAGCGTGGGTTGTGGTGTGGTCACCACCGGCACCTGCAGCCGCTCCTCCAATTGGTGAGTGACCAACGGGATGCATGCCCCACCGCCGACCGTCGCGATCGCTGCCAGTTGGGTTCTCTGAATTTCTTTGTGCCGCAACATATTTTGGACGCAGTTGACGAACCGCTCGAGCGGTCCGGAGATCAGGTCCTCCAGCTCCGCGCGGGTGAACCGCACCTCGTCGCCCAGGCCGGGCATCTCGGCGGGCACCACAGCGACCGTCGCCGCGGACAGTTGCTCCTTGACGCGCCGGCATTCGTCGAGGCGGCGCACCGGCGAGCCGACCGGCCCGGTGCCCACCGCGTCGGTGCTGCCGGTACCGCGAGCCTGCAGTCGGTTCAGGATCGCGCGATCGACTTGGTCGCCGGAGAATTCGGTGTAGCGGACGGTTTCACCGATGTGCCGAAAGTTTGCTGCCGCGTCGGTGAGGGTGAGGCTGGTGCCGCTCGCACCGAAGTCGCACAGCGCGACGACGCCGTCCGTCGGGAATCCCGGTTTCGCGTACAGCGCGGCCAGCGCCGTGGTGGCGTCGGAAATCAAGGCAGGCAATGCACCGTTGGGTGTCAGCGCGGGTTTGGCGCGCAATGCCTCGCGCAGCGCAGCGACCGCGTTTTGGCCCCAGTGCCCGGGAACCGCGACCGCCGTTGGCGCGCCGCCGCCAGCGGCGCGGGCCACCGCGTCGAGGGCTTCGGCCGCCAACACGTCACTGCGGTGAATCGATCCGTCGGGCCCGATGAACGGCGCCGGGTCGTCGACCCGCTCGATGAATCCGCTCAAGATCAGGCCCGGTTCGTTCAGCTTCGGATTGTCCTCCGGGACGCCGACCTCGGGTGGCCGGTGGTCGAACACCGTCAACACCGATCGACGGGTCACCGGCGCGCTCCCCACCCGCGCTGCCACCAGGTTTGCCACCCCGACCGACAGCCCGAGCGGATCGCTCATATCGCACACCTCTGTATCCCACACATGGCCGACGGCCAAGACCCCCCTGGCCCACAGCGCCGGCACTGCCCCACGATCCCTATAGTCAGTCCCCCGTTATGGCGCGCTCTAATCCAGCAGTTATCACAGCGGGCTGCGCACCCCTCACGAGTCGGGCTGCGGTCGAGACAAGATGGGAAACAGCTTGGGGGTTGCTGTGAATACCAGGGTCGTTGGTAACAGGCGAACAGGAGGTTCCGTGGCAAACTCATTGCTGGACTTCGTGTTTGTTCCGGTGCGCAATCCCGATGCCGTCGCACGCTGTGCCGCAGATTCCCGCACAATCGATCGCTGGCACCCACCTTACCGATGTGGCCGGTGCCGCCGTCCGCGCCGGAGTGGTGCTGCTGACGACCGCAATGCCAACGGCTCAGGGGATAGAGGGCACGTGAATGTTGGGCAGGTCCTGCCACCAGTGATGACGGGGCTGTTGCTCAGTCGGCGGCGGGTAAGGCTCCGGCGGTAGGGGTTCCTCGGTTGTCTCGGACGGGACCGTAGTGGTGGTAGTGGTGGTGGTCCTGACCGTGGTCTTCGTGGTGGTGGTGGTCGTCGTCGTGGTAGATGACGGTGTAGTGGTGGCGGGCGTGCCGCCACCGCCGCTGGCCAGGATGACCAGGCCGTAGATGATCACCGCGATCAGGATTGCGACCAGCACGCCCCAGCCGGCCAGCACCCAAGGCTTGAGAAACCAGGGCGACGGTTCGTCGGTGCGGCTGAACAGGTCGTCACCATTGCCGCCTGAGCGCGAGTCGTCGGCGTTGCCAGGTGGTTCGCTGACCCCCACGACGAGCGATGTTATCGCTTCAGAGGCCTGGCGGCAGCGTGATTGCAGTCGGTATCGGCGGCAGGGTGATCACTGACGGCGCGTTGAACGCTCCCGGCGGGGGCGCGCTGGCGGTAGTGGTGGTCGTCGTCGTGGTCGTCTCAGTGGTGGTCGTTGTCGTGGTGGTCGTTGTCTCGGTGGTGGTGGTCGTTGTCGTCGTGGTGGTGCTGGTTGGGGCAGTCGTGGTGGTGGGAGCAGCTGTGCTGGGCGGCACGACCGGCGCGGCGGTGGTCGTCGTGGGCGCCGGTGTGGTGGTGGTCGTGGTGGTCGACGACGTCGTCGTGGTGGAGGTACCGCCTCCGCTCACCAATTGCACGATGCCCCAAACGATCAGTGCGATGAGAATTGCGACTGCCACACCCCAGGCGACCAGCGCTGCGGGTTTGCGATACCACGGGGTGGGTTCAGGTTCTGGCGTGGCGCCGCCGCCGTCGTCGTATTCCGGACCCGCCTGGTACTCGTTGTAGTTGCCGGCGTACTGGGTCGGGTCGCCGCTTTGCCCGTAATTGGGCGCGTACTGAGTCGGCTCGTCGCCGCCATTGCCGGGGGGTTCGTAGCCTGTCACGGTGGGTGATGGTAGCTCTGACCATCGCAGCGACACCGGTGCCACGCGGACGGCAGGCCGACCGGCCGTCGGCGCCTCGGCTCAGATGCCCGGCGGCAGGGTAATCACCGTGTGCGGCAGGGTGATCGTCGACGGCAGATGCGGCAACGGCGGCAACTTGGGCAGATGCGGAGGTTGGTGCGGCGCGGCCGGTGCGGGCTGCCGTGGGACGGGCGCGTTCTGCGCCGGCGGTGGTGGCGGCGGCGGTTCATTCGAGCTGGACGGCGAGGGGCTCGTGGTGGTCGTCGTTGACGACGGGCTGGTGGTGGTCGTCGACGTCGACGACGTCGTCGGGGTGGGCGCGCCACCGCCACCGGTGGAGAGTTCGACCAGCCCGTAGATGATCAGCGCGACCAGGATCGCCACCACCGTGGCCCACGCGGCCAGCAGTGAGCGCTTGCGATACCACGGCGTTGGTGCGGCGTCGGACTCGGCGAGCTGAGCAGATTCGATCGGACCGGTCGGTTGTTGTGCGTTCGGGTCGTAGTCGGCCCGCTGAGTGGGCTGGTTGCTTGGATTATCCGGGGGACCGTAACGGGCCACGGATCGATCCTACGACTGTCACAGCTGGGGCAGCACCTCGTCGGCGAATAGCTGCAGGTGCTCCAGATCCGACATGTCCAGCAGTTGCAAATACACCCGCTGTACACCGGTCTCGGCGAACGGCCCCAGCCGGTCGACGATCTCGTCGGGGCTGCCCGCCACGGGAGAGTTGTCCCGCAGCTCGTCGAGATCACGCCCGATGGCGGCGGCCCGCCGGCGGATCTCTGCGTCGTCACGCCCGGCGCACAGCACAAAGGCCGCGGAATAGGTCATCGAGTCCGCCGACCGGCCCACCGCCTGCACTGCGGCGCCGACTCGATCGAACTGGGCGCGGATGGTGTCCAACGGCGCGAACGGCACGTTGAACTCGTCGGCGAAAGTTGCCGCCAGCCGCGGTGTCCGCTTGGCGCCCATCCCGCCGATGATGATGCGGGGTTGCGGTTGCTGCACCGGCTTGGGCAGCGCGGGGGAGTCGTTGATCGCGTAGTGAGCTCCGGCGTAGTCGAACGTTTCGCCCTCCGGGGTGGTCCACAGCCCGCTGATGATCTCCAGTTGCTCGGTCAGCCGGGCGAACCGCTCGGCCAGCGGTGGGAACGGGATCGCGTAGGCCTGATGCTCCCGCTCGAACCAGCCGGCGCCGATGCCGAATTCGACACGCCCGCCGCTCATCTCGTCGACTTGCGCGACCGACACCGCCAACGGCCCCGGATGCCGGAACGTCGCGGAGGTGACCAGCGTGCCGAGCCGGATCGACGACGTCTCCCGGGCGATACCGCCCAGCGTCACCCAGGAATCCGTGGGGCCGGGCAATCCGTCACCGCTCATCGCCACGTAGTGGTCGGAGCGGAAAAACCCAGAGAAGCCCAACGATTCGGCGGCCTGCGCGACGGCGAGTTGGTCGGTGTAACTGGCGCCTTGTTGCGGTTCGACGAAAACCCGGAAGTCCACGCCCGACAGACTACGGCTGCTGCCCCTGCTCAGAACGTATCCACCTTCTCGATGCTGACGAACATGCCGTGGCCGGTGCGCTCATTGGTGAAGCGGGTGCCCCTCTCGGAGGCATCGATCGTCCAGCCCTGCGCGTCATAGGTGCGGTAGTCGATGGTCACGGCAGGGATGTCGCCCAGGTTGCCCAGCACCCACTGCACGTCCCCGCTGGCGGTGATATTGACACCGTTGGCGTGCTCACCGTCCTTGATCGGCGAGTTGGTGAACTGCGCTTCGCAGCCCACACTGTCCGTCGCGATCTGGCAGCGTGTCTGACCGGATTTGGTTTCGATGAAGACGTAACCGTTCTGGTCGGGCGGCAGCGCAATAGCCCCGCCCGGCGCGGTCGGGCTCGGCGACGGGCTGGGCATTGGCGGCTTCGCCGTCGGCCGAAGGGACGGCCGGGCGGTCGGGAACGACGGTTCGGGCGCTCCTGCGCCCGGGACCGCTACCGGCTTGCCGTCGGTAGACGTGCTGCAGCCGACCACCAACAGCGCTGCCGCCAGCAGCGACCCGCCGATGCGACCGCGTCTTGTCCTCCGCCCAGACATATCGAAATCAGCGTACGCAGGAGGTGACGCCGGTGACTGCAGGGACGCGCCTTGTGCTGGGGTTATCTCCCGTCTGCTTGTGGCATGACCTCGGCGGCGCGGTGAACGGCGTTGACGATGCCTTGATAGCCGGTGCAGCGGCAGAAGTTGCCGGACAGACCCTCGCGGATCTCGGTGTCGGTGGGCTGCGGGTTGTCGCGCAGCAGCGCGGTAATCGACATGACGAAACCCGGTGTGCAGAAACCACATTGCAGGCCGTGGCATTCACGCAGTGCTGATTGCACCGGCGACAGCTCACCGTCGGGGGAGGCGACGCCTTCGACCGTCGTCACCTCCATGCCGTCGGTCTGGACGGCGAAGATCAGGCAAGATCGCACCGCCGCCCCGTCGAGCAGCACGGTGCATGCGCCGCAGGCACCGTGCTCGCAGCCCAAGTGGGTGCCCGTCAGCCCGCAGTGTTCGCGCAGATAGTCGGCCAGCGTCAGCCGCGGCTCGACGATGGCTTCGGTCGGGTGCCCGTTGACCGATACGCGGACCGGCAATTCATTCACTGCGTGCCTCCTGAAGCGCCCGAGTCCAGGCACGCCCCACCATCGCGGCTCCCACTCTGGTTCGGTATGCAGCCGATCCCTGCAGGTCGGCGGGAACATCGTGGAGTTCGGCCATGGCCAGTTCACCGATCTGCTGGGACGTGATGTCGTCGACGGGACGGCCGAGCACTGCCTGCTCGGCGGCCGACGCCCGCACTGGAGTGGACCCGAGCCCAAGCAGCCCGATACCGCACCGGCTGATCCGGTTGCCGTCGTCGAGCTGGACCGCCACCGCGGCGCCGGCGATCGCGAAGTCACCGTGGCGGCGCGCGAACTCCTCGATGGCGAAACCCGACCGGCCGCCCCACACCGGAAAGCGCACGGCGGTCAGTATTTCGCCGGACTCCAGCGAGTTCTCCCACAGCCCGGTGAAAAAGTCGTCGGCAGCGATCTCCCGGCTGCCCGTCGACGACACCGCCTCCATCTGTGCGCCGAGCGCCAGCGCCACCGCGCCGTACTCCGCCGCGGGATCGGCGTGGGCGATCGAACCACCGAGGGTGCCCCGGCTGCGGATCTGAAAGTGCCCGATCAACGGCGTGGCCCGGGTGAGCAGCGGAACGGAATCGGCGACCTCGTCGTCCATTCCGACCAATGCGTGCGGGGTCGCCGCGCTGATCCGCACCTCGTCGCCACACAGGTCGATGCCCACCAACTCGTCGACACGCGAGATGTCGACGAGGTTCTCGAAGTAGGTCAGGCGCATCGCCAGCATCGGCACCAGGCTCTGCCCGCCGGCCAGGATCTTCGCCTCGTCGCCGTACTCGTCGAGTAGGCCCACCGCCTCTTTGACCGACTCGGGACGGTGATAGGCGAACGGGGCGGCTTTCATGACAGCAGCCGGACCAAAGCGGCCTGCAGATCCTCGGCCAGTACTGGATGGGCACCCGCCCGCCGGTTCCGGCGGCCCAGCAGAAACCCGAGCGCTGTCCCGGCGGCAAGACCGGCGATTACCGGCACGGCCCGCTTGGCCAGCGGAAGCGCGACCACCTTGAGGAGGTCGACCGAATCGGTCGCGGGATCCTGCGTGGACGGAGCGGATGTCGTTGCCGCCGAGGAGGTCTCAGTGCCGACTTGGTCGCCGAGTAAGTCGGCCTCGAGCCGTTTGGCGAACTGGGCGATCAGGTTGGTGGACACGTCGGCCAATACGCCGCGGCCGAACTGGGCCGCTTTGCCCGAGATGGTCAGGTCGGTGGTGATGACGACGGCGGTCGCCGCCCCCTCGTCTTTGAGTTGGGCGGTCACCACCGCGGCGGCGTTGCCGTTGCCGCGGGTCTCTTTGCCGTTGGCTTTGAGCACCACCCGCTGGGCGGCCGCGTCCTTTTCCTGGAAGGAGGCGATTCCCTGGTAGGACACGGTGATTGGGCCCACCTTGACCTTGACCGCACCGGTGAACTCGTCGCCGTCGACGCTCAACAGAGTGGCGCCGGGCAGACAGGGGGCGACCCGTTCGACGTCGGTGAGCACCTCCCACGTCTTGGCCGGCGGTACCGCGACACGAAATTCGTTGTTGAGCTCCAACTTCGGGGTCCTTACTTGTCGTGAGCTTGCTCGAGCAGCGAAACGATCGACGCCGGGCTGGCGGGCAGATGTGTCAGCGTCACGCCCAACGGCGCCAGCGCGTCGTTGATCGCGTTGATCACCGCCGGCGACGATCCGATGGCCCCGCCCTCGCCGACACCCTTGTAGCCGCCGACGCCGGGACCGGGAATTTCGACGTGACCGAACTCGATCGGCGGCACCTCGGTGGCGGTCGGCAACAGGTAGTCGACGAACGTCGACGACAGCGGGTTGCCGTCGTCGTCGTAGACCAGGTTTTCCATCAGCGCTCCGCCGATGCCCTGCACTGTCCCGCCGGCAATCTGGCCTTCCACCACATTGGGATTGATCATCGGGCCGACGTCTTCGCTGACGATGTAGCGCAGCAGCTTGACGTGGCCGGTTTGTACGTCGACCTCGCAGGTGCAGGCGTGGGTGGCGTTGGCCCAGTGGATCGGCGCCTGCGAGGTGAAGCGTGCCGTCGCCTCCAACGACGCCGACGTCCTCGGCGGCAGTTGCTGCGGCTCGTAGTAGGCCCGGTACGCCAGATCGGCGAAGCTCACGCTCTTCTCGGGATCGTCGTGCACGGTGACGCGTGAATTCGCCAGTTCCACATCTGTTTCCGCCACGCCGAGGTAGTGCGCAGCCATCGCCACCACCTGCGTGCGCAGCATGCCGCCCGCCTCGTTGACCGCCCCGGCCGTCATCGGACCGCTGCGGCTGCCCTGGGTTCCCGCCCCGTATGGCGTGACCGCGGTGTCGCCCTGGATGCACGCCACGTCGGCGATGTCAGCGCCCAGCGCGTCGGCGGTCAACTGAACGACGGTGGTTTCGATGCTGTTACCGGTCGAGCCCCCGTTGACGTAGACGTTGATCTTGCCGGTCGACTCGATGCGGATGGTGGCGCCCTCGGTGGCCAGATGGCCGGTGGCCGCGCCGGTCGGCTCGATGTAGGCCGAAAACCCAAGTCCGATATAGCGTCCCTGCACCAGTGCCTCGCGCTGCTCTTTGCGAAAGCCTTCATGGTCGAGGATCTTCACCGCCTGCTCGAACGTGTCGTTCGGTGCGACGTGGTCATAGGGCATGCCGTTGGGGTTGAAGTAGGGCATCTCGTCGCCGCGAAGGATGTTGCGCCGACGCAGCTCCACCGGATCCAGGTCCATTGTGCGGGCGGCGATGTCGAGCAGGATCTCGCGGGCCAGCGTTTCGTACTGCCACGGCCCACGGTAGGCCGCCAGTCCGGCGGTGTTGGAGAACACCGTCTTGTAGTTGAAGCTGGCCTTGGGCACCCGGTAGGGGCCGGGGAAGAACATGCCGATCGCGGCGGTGGTCAACACCGGATACGGCGTGGGATAGGCGCCGATGTCTTGAGCGAAGTCGATGTCGGCTGCCAGCAGGGTGCCGTCGTCGTCGAAAGCCATTCGGGCTCTGCCGTTTACGTGACGTGCCTGTCCGGCCGACATCAGGTTCTCGCGGCGGTCCTCGATCCACTTCAGCGCCCCGGGCACTTTACGCGCCGCTAGCATGATGCACATGTCTTCGCGCATCGGCACCACCTTCTGGCCGAAGCCGCCGCCGGTGTCGCGCATGATGACCCGCACTCGTTGCGCCGGAATGCCCAGTAGGCGAGCGGCGAATGCCCGCAGCTCGTGCGGCGTCTGGGTGGATGCCCAGACGGTGAGTTCATCGGCCGCAGAAGTCCATTCGACGACCATGCCGCGCGTCTCGATCGGCACCGGCAGATAGATCTGCTGATAGACGTTTTCGGAAACCACGCACGCGGCGGCCGCGAATGTCTCCTCGTCCGGCGGTGCTCCGGCCATGCCGCCCGCGACGTTGTCGGGATACCCCTCGTGGACCACGACGTCGGAGCCTTGAGCGGCGGTGAAGTCGGCGATCGCAGGCAGTGGCTCGTAGTCCACCTCGACTAGTTCGACCGCGTCCTCGGCGACATACCGACTCTCGGCCACGACGAGGGCAACCGGGTCGCCGACGAACTTGACCTCGCCCTCGGCCAGCGGCGGGCGCGGAGTGTCCGCGACGTCCTTGCCGGCTACCGCGTGCCAGGCTTCTTTGACGCACGGGTTGAGGTCGGCCGCGACGAACACCGCCCGCACGCCCGGTAGCGCCAGCGCCGCGGAGGTGTCGATGCCGTTGATTCGGGCGCGGGCAAACGGGCTGCGCACAAAACAACCGTGCAGCATGCCCGGCCGCGTGACGTCGTCGACGAATGTGCCCCGGCCGGTGAGCAGCCGGGTGTCTTCGACCCGTTGCACCCGAGTGCCGGCGTATCGAGGGGCGACGGTCCGTTGCGCCAGGTCAGCCATGCCATCGCTCCATCTCGCTTCAGCAGGTTATCGCATTATGAGAAGTGCAATGCCATTATATGAGAGTGCGGTTATCGCAGTCGATAGCCCGGGTGCCACGGAGTGGTCGTGCGTGACGTCTTGCCGGAGTTGACCTCGGTTTGGAGAACCGGTGGCATCGCGGGCGTCGCGACCGTGGTGCGCACAATGGGCTCGTCGCCGCGGCCGGCGGGTGCGGCGATGATGGTTGCGCCGGACGGAACGGTCGCCGGCTCGGTGTCCGGCGGATGTGTGGAGGCGGCGGTCTATGACTTGGCCACCGAGGTGGCGCGCGCCGGGCGACCTGAACTGCAGCGCTACGGCATCAGCGCTGACGATCCGTTCGCTGTCGGCCTGACCTGCGGCGGGGAAATCGACATCTTCGCCGAGCCGATCTCCCGGCACACCTTTCCGCAATTACAGGCGGTGGCCGATCGCATCGCCACCCACCGCCCCACCGCGGTGGCCACCGTGATCGCCCACCCCGACCCCGGCCGGCTGGGTTGCCGGATGGTCATCACCGCCGATTCGCTCGACGGCTCGCTGGGGTCGGCGCGGACCGACGCCGCCGTCGCCGACGACGCTCGGGGCATGCTGGCCGCCGGACGCACCGGTGTGCTGACCTACGGTCCGGACGGCGAACGCCAGGACATCGGCATGGAGGTGTTCGTGGCCAGCCACGCACCACCGCCGCGGATGCTGATCTTCGGTGCCATCGACTTCGCGGCGGCGCTGGCACGACAGGGCGCCTTCCTCGGATACCGGGTCACGGTGTGTGACGCTCGCCCGGTGTTCGCCACCCGGGCCCGATTCCCGACCGCCGACGACATCATCGTCGACTGGCCCGACCGCTACCTGCGCGCGCAGGCCGCGCAGGGCGCGATCGACGCGCGAACCGTCGTCTGCGTGCTCACCCACGATCCCAAGTTCGACTTACCGCTACTGCAGGTGGCGCTGCGGCTGCCCATTGTCGGCTATGTCGGTGCGATGGGTTCGCGTCGCACCCACGACGACCGGCTCGAGCGACTGCGTGCGGCCGGACTGACCGAAGCCGAACTCGACCGGCTTGCCAGCCCGATCGGCCTGGATCTCGGTGCTCGCACTCCGGAGGAAACCGCGGTGTCGATCGCCGCCGAGATCATCGCCCGGTGTTGGGGCGGTGGCGGGCGACCGCTGACCGAGGTCGACGGCCGCATCCACCACGACGTGGGGCCATGAAAACCACAGGGGTGCTGCTGGCGGCCGGCGCCGGCCGACGCTATGGCAAACCGAAAGTGCTGGTCGACGACTGGCTGGAGATCGCGGTGCGGGCGCTTCGCGACGGGGGATGCGACGACGTCGTGCTGGTGCTCGGCGCCGCCGAGGTGCCCGCCCCCGCGGGTGTCACCGCGGTCACCGCACCTGACTGGCAGGACGGGCTGAGCGCGTCGGTGCGCACCGGTTTGGCCGCCGCCGATCGCCTGCAGGCCGACTACGCCGCGCTGCACGTTGTCGATACTCCCGACGTCGGGAGTGACGTGGTGAGCCGAGTCTTGCAGCGGGCGTTGGTATCTCGCGGGGGTCTGGCGCGTGCGACGTTCGGTAACCGGCCCGGCCACCCCGTCGTCATCGCGCGCCGGCACTGGCCCGAGGTGCTGGCCAGTGTCAGCGGAGACACCGGCGCCGGCACCTACCTGCGCGACCGGGCGGACGTCGAGAACGTCGACTGCAGCGACCTGGCCAGCGGCCGTGATATCGACGAACCCGCCTGAACCCGCCGGTACGGTACTGGACAGTACTAAACGACGGACTCTATTGTGGGCGCTGTGACCCAGGTTGCCGACTGCGCAGCGGACCCTTCGCCGTGGTCGCCGCGCGAAACCGAGTTGCTTGCGGTGACATTGCAACTACTGCAGGAACACGGCTATGACCGGCTGACGGTGGATGCTGTCGCGGCCACCGCCCGGGCCAGCAAGGCCACCGTGTACCGGCGTTGGCCGTCGAAAGCCGAGCTGGTGTTGGCCGCGCTCATCGAGGGGATCCGCCAGGTCGCCGTCCCGCCCGACACCGGCACGCTACGCGGTGATTTGCTGCGATTGGGCGAGCTGGTCGCCCAGGAGACTCGCCAGCATGCCAGCACCATTCGCGCCGTGCTGGTCGAGACGTCGCGCAACCCCGCGCTCAACGAGGTCATGCAACACGAATTCGTCGACCAACGGAAGGCCCTCGTCCGTCACGTGCTGCAGCAGGCTGTCGATCGCGGTGAGATCGTCAGCGCTGCGATCAACGACGAACTTTGGGATCTGCTGCCCGGCTACCTGATCTTCCGCTCTGTCGTCCAGGATCGGCCCGCCAACCCGCAGACGGTGCAAACCCTCGTCGACGACGTCATCCTGCCCAGTCTCACCCGCTAGCGCGGCCAGCTGCCGACATCCGACTGTATACGGCATCGTCTCTTGTGCAGTCCGGTCCGGTACCGTACTGTTCTCCTAGGTTTCTGCTCATACAGCGACGATGACCTCGGCGTCACCGGTGATCGAAAGGCCAACGGGTGAAGCGGCTTTCAGTCTTCGGCCTGGTCAGGCGCTGGTGGATGGTGCTGATCACCGTCGCGGTCGTGGCGCTCGCGGGTTTCGGCGTATACCGGCTGCACGGCATCTTCGGCTCGCACAACGACACGTCCACTCCCAGTGGCGTCCTGAATGACAGCGTTCCGTTCAACCCGAAGCGCGTGGTCTACGAGGTCTTCGGTGACCCGGGAGCGGTGGCCACCATCAACTACCAAGACATCCACGCGGTGCCGCAGCGAGTCGACCACGCTCCGTTGCCGTGGAAATACGAGGACATCACTACCGATCCCGCAGTCATCGCCAACCTGACCGCGCAAGGCAACAGCAGCACGCTCGGCTGCCGCATCATCATCAATGACGAGGTCAAGGACGAGAGGACCGTCAACGCTGTGAACGCCTACACCTACTGCCTCGACAAATCCGGATGAGTAACCACCACGCCCCGCGGCGCTTCGTGCCGCACACCATCCGCCGGCTTGCCGTGCCGATCATCCTGTTGTGGGTCGGCGTGGCTGCCGTCACCAACATTGCGGTACCGAATCTGGAGACCGTGGCCAAAGCGCATCAGGTGGGCATGAGTTCCCCGAGCGCGCCGGCGTTGCAGGCGATGAAACACATCGGCAAGGTGTTCGAACAATTCGACTCCGACAGCGCGGCCATGATCGTGCTGGAGGGCGATAAGCCCCTCGGCGACGACGCGCACCGGTTTTACGACACCCTGATCCATCGGCTTGAGCAGGACACCAAGCACGTCGAACACATCCAGGACTTCTGGGGCGATCCGCTGACGGCGTCGGCCTCGCAAAGCAACGACGGTAAGGCCGCGTTGGTTCAGGTGTATCTGGCCGGTAATCAAGGCGACGCGTTAGCCGGCGAGTCCGTCGACGCGGTTCGCGACATCGTCGATCACACGCCCGCCCCCAAGGGCGTCAAAGCTTATGTCACGGGTGCGGCACCGCTGATCACCGATCAGTTCGAGGTTGGCAACAAAGGCATCGTCAAGGTCACAATCATCACTTTGATGGTGATCGTGACGATGTTGCTGTGGGTTTACCGTTCCGTCGTCACCACAATGCTGGTACTTGTCACGGTCCTTGTCGAACTGGCTGCGGCGCGGGGAGTCGTTGCCGTGCTGGGGAACTCCGGTTTGATCGGGCTTTCGACGTTCTCGGTCAATATCCTCACGTTGCTGGCGATCGCCGCCGGCACGGATTACGCGATCTTTGTTCTGGGTCGTTATCACGAGGCGCGTGGAGCTGGCGAAGATCGAAATACGGCCTTCGACACGATGTTTCATGGCACCGCCCACGTCGTGTTGGGCTCGGGACTGACGATTACCGGCGCGGTGTATTGCCTGACGTTTGCCCGCCAGCCCTATTTTCAATCGATGGGCGTTCCCTCTGCGGTGGGAATGCTGGTTTCGGTGCTGACCGCGCTGACCTTGGCGCCCGCCGTGCTTGCGGTGGGCAGCCGGTTCGGTCTCCTCGAACCCAAGGTCACCATGAGGACCCGGGGATGGCGGCGCATCGGTACCGCCATCGTGCGCTGGCCGGCACCTATCCTCGTGGTGACCATCGCGGTCGCGCTAGTCGGTCTGCTTGCCCTACCGGGATATAAGACGAGTTACGACTCCAAGCCATACTTGCCGGCCGCCACCCCGGCCAAGGTCGGATATGCGGCCGCAGAACGGCACTTCTCACAGGCCCGGCTGAATCCCGAGTTGCTGATGGTCGAGGCGGATCACGACCTGCGCGACCCCGCTGACATGCTCGTCTTGGAACGGGTCGCCAAAAACGTCTTCCACACCCCGGGTATCGCGAAGGTGCAGGCGATTACCCGGCCGTTGGGGACACCGCTCGACCACAGCTCGATCCCGTTTCAGCTCAGCCAGCAAAGCGTCGGGCAGGTCATGAACCTGAAGTACCAAAAAGACCGTGCTACCGACTTGCTCAAGCAGGCCGGCGAGCTGAGGAAAACGATCGACATCTTGCAGCAGCAATATGCCCTCCAACAGCAAACCGCCGCTGCTACCCATGAGCAGACTCAAAGCTTTCATGACACGATCGCCACGATCACTGACCTGAGAGACAAGATCGCCAACTTCGAAGACTTCTTCAGGCCCATCCGCAGCTATTTCTACTGGGAAAAGCACTGCTACGACATTCCCGTCTGCTTCGCACTGAGAAACGTCTTCGACGCCATCGACGGCATCGACGAACTCACTGAGCAGTTCGAAGCCATTACCGCGTCTTTGGATAAATTGGATGCGCTCCAGCCGCAACTGGTAGCGCTGATCCCGCCCCAAATCCAGAGTCAGATGACGAATCTGGAGCTGACGCTGTCCAACTACGCGACCAACTCGGGGATCAACAATCAGTCGGCCTTCGCGAATGACAACCCGGCCGCAATGGGTCAGGCCTTCGACAAAGCTAAAAACGACGACTCCTTCTACTTGCCTCCCGAGGTGTTCTCAAACCCCGATTTCAAGCGAGGGCTGAAACTCTTCATGTCGCCGAATGGCAAAGCGGCGCAGATGATCATCACCCATGAAGGTGATCCCGCGACGCCCGAGGGCATCTCGCATATCGACGCCATCAAAAAGGCGGCGAAAGAGTCCGTAAAGGGAACGCCGCTGGAGGGCTCCCACATCTATCTCGCCGGTACCGCCGCGACCTACAAAGACATCCAGGACTCGGTCAAATACGACCTGATGATCGTCGGGATCGCCGCGCTGAGCCTGATCCTGCTCATCATGATGTTCATCACCCGAAGCCTGGTCGCCGCGATCGTCATCGTCGGCACGGTGGCGCTGTCGTTGGGCGCATCATTCGGGCTCTCCGTGCTGGTTTGGCAGGACATCCTCGGGATGCAGTTGTACTGGGTTGTTTTGGCGCTGGCCGTCATCCTGCTGTTGGCGGTCGGATCCGACTACAACCTACTGCTGATCTCCCGGTTCAAGGAAGAGATCGGCGTGGGGTTGAAGACGGGCATCATCCGCGCGATGGCCGGCTCCGGTTCGGTGGTCACTACTGCCGGCCTGGTGTTTGCCGCCACCATGTCGTCGTTCGCCTTCAGCGCGTTGGTGATTCTCGGACAAGTCGGTACCACGATCGCGCTGGGCCTGCTGTTCGACACGCTAATCGTGCGCTCGTTCATGACGCCGTCCATCGCGGCGCTGCTGGGGCGCTGGTTCTGGTGGCCGCAGCGGGTGCGTCCGCGCCCGGCCAGTCAGATGCTGCAGCCTTACGGATCACGCCCCGCGGTGCGTCAACTGCTGCTCTGGGACGACCCGGAGGAGGAGGACGCAACACTATCGAGTGTGAATGCTGGGAGTCGAGTGTGAATCCTGGGCGGGCTTTTTTCCGCCGGCGGCCGTCCCTGAGTACACACTCAAACCCCTGCGTGCACAGTCGGTTTCGAGCTAAGCCGAGGATGCAGCGGCATCCGCGATCAGCGTGTCAGCAGCCCGGCCGAACATCGTCTGCTTGATTGCGCCTAACGTGCCGGGATCCTTCCCGCCGAGTGGGCGCAGCAGATCAATTGCAGCGTTGGTCACTGCACCTTCGGGTGCGGTCGCATCGACCAGGCCGTGGCTCGCCGCATCGGCCCCGCCGAAGCGCCGTCCAGTGGTCATCGAAGCGACCGCCGCTTGCGGGGTGAGTTTGGCCTGGATCAGCGCGGCCATACCGGGAGTGAACGGAATGCGGATATCCGCTTCGGGAAAGCAGAAGTAGCCGCGGTCGGCCCGCATCACCCGAAAGTCGTGTGCCAGGGCCAACATTGCTCCGGCGCCGAACGCGTGGCCGACCACAGCGGCCGCGGTGGGAATCGGCAGCGTCAATACCCGGGCCAGCATGGCCTGCACCTGCCCGACGTACCACTGGGTCTGCTCACCATGGGCGGCCAGCCAGTCCAGATCCAGCCCGTTGGTGTAGAACTTGCCGGCTGCTGTGGTGACCAGGCCAGCTGCCCCGGAGCCGACGATTTCGTCGAGGTGGGAGTTCATCTCGTCGAGAAATACCGGCGAGAACCGGTTTTCGTCGTCACCGAGGTTCAGGACGGCGATCTTGTCGTGGTAGGTCAGGCCAATGGCCACGGCATCATCCTTTCGTTCGTTACGAGAAGTCCCGGAAGGCGAGCGCGAAGCCCGTCACCGCGATCACGGCGGCGGCTCCGTAGCTCAGAATCGACCACCAGCCGGCGTGCAGATATGCGGTGACGGCGACAATCGCGATAGCGAGGAAGACCATCACCATTCCGTAGAGCGGCGGTGTGGCCGCATATCGATTGCGGCTCATCGGCTTCCCTCCTTAGCGGTAGCCATCACCCGGTGGCGGACCAGGTACCAACCGCCGATCAAGGCCGGGATCGCCACCGCCAGCGTGCCAACGATCCAGTGGCCGCGCCGATGGTCGAGCATCATCAGCACCAGTACCGCCGCCAGGAAGGCCAATGTCGCGTAGCCGCTGTAGGGGGCTAACGGCATCCGGAAATGGGGCCGCTGCATTTTCCCTGCCTTCGCCGCCCGGTAGAGCCACAGCTGGCACGCCACGATCGTGGCCCAGGCCGCCATCACGCCCATCGCCGCGATGTTGAGCACGATTTCGAAGGCCTGGCCCGGTTTGACTGCATTGAGCACGACTCCGAACAGTCCGATCATGCTGGTCAGCAGGATACCGCCGTAGGGCACACCGTTTTTCGACATTCGCGCGGTGAATTTCGGGCCGCTGCCGTTGATCGCCAGCGAACGCAGAATTCGGCCAGTGGAATACAGTCCGGCGTTCAGGCTGGAAAACGCTGCGGTCAGGACCACCACATTCATCAGCGTCCCCGCGCCGCCGAAGCCGATCTTGGAAAAGAATGTGACGAACGGGCTTTCGTGTTCTTTGTAGGCGGTGTACGGCAGCAGTAGCGCCAGCAGCGCAACCGACCCGATGTAGAAGATCGCGATGCGGGCCACCACTGAGTTGATGGCACGGGGCATGACCTTCTCCGGCTCGGCCGTTTCACCGGCGGCGGTGCCGACGAGCTCGACTGCGGCATAGGAGAATACGACTCCGGAAGTCACGAGCACCAGCGGTAGCAGACCGGTCGGCAGGAACCCACCGTGATTGGACCACAGACTGAGTCCGGTGTCCTGGCCGTCGACCTGGTAGCGCCCGGCCAAAAAAACCGTCCCGACGACCAGAAACGTCATCAGCGCGACCACCTTGATCAGCGCGGCCCAGAATTCCAACTCACCGAAGAGTTTCACCGAAATCATGTTCACCGACACCACCGCCACGAGCGCGATCAATGCGAGAGTCCACTGTGGGATCACGTGGAACGCCGTCCAGTAGTGGAAGTAATTCGCGATCGCGGTGGAGTCCACGATTCCGGTCATCGACCAGTTCAGAAAGTACATCCAGCCGGCCACGAAGGCCGCCTTCTCACCGAAGAATTCGCGGGCGTAAGAGACGAACGATCCCGACGAGGGGCGGTGCAGGACCAGTTCGCCGAGCGCGCGCAGGATCAGGAACACGAAGCCGCCGCAGATCCCGTAGACCAGGAACAACCCCGGCCCCGCCGACTCCAGCCGCCCGCCGGCCCCCAGAAACAGGCCGGTTCCGATGGCGCCGCCGATCGCGATCATCTGCAGTTGCCGGGGACGCAGCTCCTTGTGATACCCGGCGTCTTCGCGAGTCAAGAAGTCCGCTACTTCGGACACCGCCGGCGTAGGCGCGTCGGGCAGCGGTGGCATCGGATTCCTATCGTCGTGACCGGGCGTACACGGCGACGCCGGGGGCACCCGTGCAACGGGCTGGGGGAAAGGGTATCCGACTACCCCGCCTGGATGGTCCGGCATTGGCTGAGCTGCGGTTTTCGATCGTCTCGGCGCTATCGACTGCTAGATTCAAACGCCATGGCGAAGCCCAGCGGACTGTTGTTCAACCCGAACGTCTACGACCCGCGCCAGTTCGACCCCGAGACGCGGCGTCAACTCCGGGCCGTGATCGACTGGTTCGAAGGGCGCGGCAAGCGAAAGCTTCTACAGGACGATCTGGACGCCGTATGGGTCTCGGACTTCCTGGACTTGATCAAGCGAGAGCGAATCTTCGCGACCTTCCTCACGCCGTCGGAGTATGGCGGTGATGACCCGAACAAGCGGTGGGACACCTCGCGCAATGCGGCGCTCAGCGAGATCTTCGGGTTCTACGGGCTGGCGTACTGGTACGCGGAGCAGGTCACGATCCTGGGCCTCGGGCCGATCTGGCAGAGCGACAACATCAAGGCCAAGGAGCGCGCGGCTGAGCAACTCGAGGCGGGCGGCGTGATGGCATTCGCGCTCTCCGAGCGCGAGCACGGCGCGGACATCTACAACACCGACATGGTGCTGACACCCTCGAGCGACGATGGCGGCGAGGGAGTTGTCTTCCGCGCCTCGGGGGAGAAGTACTACATCGGCAACGGCAACGCGGCCGGTATGGTGTCGGTGTTCTCGCGCCGCGCCGACGTCGACGGCGCCGACGGCTACGTATGGTTCGTCGCAGACAGCACGCACGAGAATTACGAACTCATCGGCAACGTCGTGCACGGCCAGATGTACGTCAGCAACTTCCGGCTCAACGACTACCCGGTGCACGAGGAGGACATCCTGTGCACCGGACCCGACGCGTTCTCGGTCGCGCTCAACACCGTCAATGTCGGCAAGTTCAACCTGTGCAGCGGCTCAATCGGCATGTGCGAGCACGCCTTCTACGAGGCGATCACGCATGCCAACAACCGCATCCTCTACGGCAACCCGGTCACCGACTTCCCGCACGTGCGCGCCAGCTTCGTGGAGGCCTACGCGAGATTGGTCGCGATGAAGCTGTTCAGCGACCGCGCGATCGACTACTTCCGCAGCGCCAGCCGCGACGACCGTCGATACCTGCTGTTCAATCCGGTCACCAAGTCCAAGGTGACGTCCGAGGGCGAGACAGTTGTCACCCTGCTGTGGGATATCCTGGCCGCCAAGGGCTTTGAGAAGAACACCTACTTCTGCCAGGTCGCGCGGCTGATCGGTGCGTTGCCGCGGCTCGAAGGTACGGTGCACGTCAATGTGGCGCAGATCCTGAAGTTCATGCCCAACTACATGTTCAGCCCGACCGACTATTCCGAGATCGGCACCCGCAACGACCCGGCCGATGACGTGTTCTTCTGGGCGCAAGGTCCGGCCCGGGGCGCGTCCAAGGTGCAATTCGCCGATTGGGCCCCCAGCTACGAAAAATTCCTGGCTGTACCGAACGTCGCGCGCTTCTATGAGCAGGCCGGGGCGCTGAAGGAACTGCTGGTCACCGCTGCACCGGCCCCGGACCAGATGAGCGACCTCGACTTTCTCCTCGTCGTCGGTCACCTGTTCACCCTCGTTGTCTACGGGCAGCTGATTCTTGAACAGGCCGATCTGATCGGGCTAGATCATGACCTGGTGGACCAGATCTTCGACGTCCAGATCCGCGACTTCTCCACGCATGGCGTCGCGTTGCACGGCAAACCGAGTTCCACTTCGGCACAACAGGAATGGGCGCTATCGGCGGTGCGCAGGCCAGTCGTGGACGCAGACCGCTTTGACCGGGTTTGGCAGCGGGTCAAGGCGTACGACGGCGCCTACGTGATGCGCCCATAGGCTTGGGGCGTTGGCGGCTTCGAGCGTGCGCTGAGGGTGGGGATTCGGGGGGCGAATTTTCCGCCCTGGATGCACGCTCGGCGCTCACGTGCGGGAAGTCGGTGACCGGGCTGCCGGTGATTACAGGATCAACGGACGACGGGATTGAAGGACGGGATCCGATGCTGGTGATTGTGATCGCGCTCGCCGCGGCCACCGTCAGCGCGCTGGGTTTGGTGCTGTTACGTAAAGCGACGCAGGCCGAACCCGAGCGTCCGCAGTTTTCGCTGCAACTGCTGTGGGTGCTGATTCGACGCCGCCCGGTGTGGGCTGCCGGAATTGTGACCCTTGCCACCGGCTTCGCGATACAGGTGATCGCCCTGGCCAATGGGCCAGTGTCGCAGATACAGCTCGTGATAGTGATGGAGTTGCCCTTCTCCCTCATCCTGTCAGGGCTCATCCTGGGCGGCCGGCTGCAAGCACGGGAATGGTCGGCCCTCGTCGCGATGACCCTCGGAGTTGCCGTTGTGCTGTTCTCCCTCTCCGCCACCGGCGGCGACCCCCAATCCGTGAACCTTTTCACCTGGCTGCTCGGGCTCGGGGCGACGACCGCAGTGATCGCCGCGATCCTCATGGCGGGTCAGTTCACCCGACGCCCCGCACTCAGTACCGCACTTGCCGGAATCGCGGCAGGGGTGGCTTCTGGTCTGATCGCTAGCCTGGTCAAGGCGATGGCGGCCGCCTTGAGCGGCGGGTTCCTGGCGGCTATCGCTACCTGGCAGACCTGGGTGTTGCTCGTCGCCGGCGTCGGCGGCTTCTTCCTGCTGCAGAACGCTCTGCAGGCCGGGCGGCTGGTCGCCTCCCAGCCGGGCATCACGCTCGCCAGCCCGTTGGTCGCGGGCGCGTGGGGTGTCGGACTCTTCCACGAGCAGGTGCGCACTGGTCTGTGGCTGCTCGGCGCGGGACTGGGCGCGGCCCTGCTCGCCGCGGGTGCGGTGCTGTTGTCGAGTTCCCCGCTGCTCGTAGGACATCAGGAAGCCCCCGACAACGATGGCCTAGGGGGCGAAGGCTTTTGACCCGGCTCGCCGTACCTACGCACACCTACGGGGAGCACTTACCACAGGCTGGCGGTCTAACCTGATCGCGGGCGTCGGAACGGCGAAAGAGTTAACCGGATGCGCATCATCACCGTCGAAGAGCACTTCGAGCACCCCGAGGTCAGCCAGCGGGTGCTACAGCTGGGCGGCCCACCAAGCGGGCTACCGTTGGAAGAGCTCGCCGCATTCGGTTCGGTCTTCAATGACGACCGCAACGCTGCAACCTTGCTAGGTGGGCATCGGCTGGCGCACATGGACGCCGTCGGTGTCGATGTTCAAGTCGTCTCTCACGGCAACGGCAGCCCGAGTTCGCTGGCGTCCCCGGAGTCGGTGGCCTTATGCCGTCAGGTGAACAACAATCTGGCCCAACAGATCTCGAAGAATCCCGACCGGTTCCGCGGCTTCGCCACACTTCCGCTCTACGATCCCGCTGCAGCGGCCGAGGAACTGCGCCGCTGCGTCGGAGACCTGGGGTTCGTCGGCGCGTTGATCGCGGGAACCTTCGAGGGGCTGTTCCTCGATGACGCCCGATTCGATCCGATCCTTGCTGCCGCTGAGGCCGTCGATCTGCCGATCTATGTGCACCCGGGGCTGCCGCATCCGCAGGTCAGCCGGCCCTATTACTTCGGCGACTGGTCTGCTGCGATCGGGATGATGTTCTCGGGTCCAGCGTTCGGATGGCATGCTGAGGCGGGAATCCACGTCATCCGGTTGATTCTCTCCGGCGCGTTGGACCGGCATCCCGGCTTGAAACTGTTGAGTGGCCATTGGGGCGAGCTGATGGCGTTCTGGCTCGAACGCCTCGACGAGACTTTCGCGTTGGTGCGCAACGGCTCGGAGCGCAACGTCAGCGACTATTACCGGGAACAGATCTGGGTCACCCCGTCGGGAATGTTTAATCAGCGTCAGCTCGACCACGTGGTTGCCGAACTGGGCGCTGAGCGGATCGTCTATTCCGAGGACTTCCCGTACGTCAAGCGTGACAACGTCACCGAATTCCTCACCGCCTCAGGGCTTTCCGATCAGCAGATGCACGCCGTTGCGCACACCAACGTCGAAGCGCTGCTAAGGATCTGACGGCTCGTCGGCGGCCTTTCCGACGAGTTTGGCGGCGGTGCGGTAGATGCCCCGGTGTGCGGTCCAGGTTGAAGCCGGCGCAGTCGAGTCGGCTTCGAGTTCAGCTCTGAACTGCGGCGCCTTGATTGCCGCTTCGAAATGAGCTCGACTGGTCCACTTGGCGACGTTGACCACTCGGAACTCGGTGTCCGCGTCGGCGGCACGATGCAGTTCAGCTGAGATGAATCCGTCGGCGGCGGTCATCAGGCGAGAGCGCCGCTCCCACCGGGCGATGAACTCGTCGATCTCGTCCTCGGAGATGTCGAAGACATTGATGAAGGTGATCGGACGCTCGTCTTCGGAATGAGTTGGCATAGCTGGTCTCTTGTCGTCTCGTCAGAAGATGGCGATGGGGTTGACGGGCAGGCCGGTCGCGCCGCTGATTCGCGGCGGAGCCAGCACCAACATAAAGCTGTGGCGCTTCTCCGCCCGGCACACGTCGGCGAGCTCGTCGACCGAGGTCGCATCGACCAAGGGCATGCCCAAACGCGCCAGCGCGATCTGGTGCACCGCGAGCGGCGGCGACCATGGCCGCGCGTCGCCGATATCGCCGAGGTAAACACTGACCCCGTGGTCGCGAAGCCAGCTCACCGCACCCAGGCCCAGTCCGGGCACCGGCTGGTCGAGCGGCTGGTTGGTATCCCAGCCGCCGCGCACGACGACAGCATCACCGCTGTGCACGTCGGTCCCGGTCCGCTGCAGCGCATGATCGAGGTCAGTTGCCTCGACGCGATGCTCGGCATCCAATTGCCCGTCGGGCGCCAGATCCAACAAGACGCCCCGGGTGAGGATGCCCGCTCCGAAGGCGTCGCTAGACCCGTGCCGAACTCCACCCGGGGTCACCGCATCACCTAACGGCACGCCGGGATAGATCTTGTCCTGCACGGGCACATGCGAGACGGCGTCGATATGAGTCAGACCCGCGTTGTGGGTGTTGATTACGAGCGAGTCAGTGATGGCCATCGGGCGGACACCGGTGAAATTCAGCGTTTTCATCACCGCGGCGGGCATAGTGGCCGTGCCACCGATCGGAGGGCCGCCCGAAAATGGCACCGGCTCGACCACGCGGGCCAAGCTGACGTGCCGGGCGCTGCGCACCTCGGCGGCGGCCCGCTTCCGCGCTGCCGTATCGATCAAATGCAACGTGCCCAACTGGTCGTCGTCGCCCCACCGCCCCCAGTTCGACGGTTGACCCGTGTCAGCCATTTGCGGCTCCAATCGGTTTTCCCCATGACGGAGAGGCTTGGCTGCACCGGACTGCTGGTGGCGTGGAAGTCAGCACGTCCTGGATTGCCGGTGCGACGAGCGCGACGAGTGTCTCGGTATCGGTGTTCGCGAGTGTGGGGACTCCGACGATTCGTCGTCCCAGGACGATTCCGACCAGCATCGACGACGCCAGGCCGGTGCGCAGCGCCGCGTCGCTGTCTGCGCGCGGCCCGACGGCATCGAGCAGCCGGGTCTGGATGAACTCGCGCAGCTGCTCGCTGGCCTGCTCGTTAACGATGGCACCGCGCAGAATCGCCATGAGCGGCTCCGAATCCTTTGGATCCCCCTCCCATACATCGATGAAAGCGCGGACCACACGTTCGCCGAGGTGTTCGTCGGGTCCGTCGAATGCGGTACCCAAGCGCGCCAACGTCTCCGGTGAGATCGACATGACTGCGGCGAATAGCTCGTTTTTCGACCGGAAGAACTGCATGACCAGCGCCGCGTCAACACCGGCATCGGCGGCGACCCGCCTGATCGTTGTCGCGGCGAAGCCGTCGCTGGCGAACCGGGCGCGGGCTGCGTCCAAGATGGCCTGCCGGGTCGTACTGGTGCCTGGCCGACGCCCGCGACGCACCTTCGACACCGGCGTGCTGTTCACGGTCATGGTCAAAAGTTACCGCTTCATTCGCATAATATCAACTTGCGTTGATTTTATTCGCTGTCGTACCTGCGATCGGGAAGTCGGGACGAGCGGGGTCCTGAAAAGGAGGGATCATCCGGGCCGGGAACAAATGGCCAACCGAGGCCGTTGACCCCTTCGACAACCTGAGCGCACCAAACTCAACCTTTGGCTTGACAGCACCGCGGCAGCGGAGGCAGTCTTGAGCGAGGTTCACTCAGCGTAGTGCAACTGACAAGGCTCGATAATCAGGGAGGATTCACTATGGCTCGTGCGGTCGGTATCGACCTCGGGACCACCAACTCCGTCGTCGCAGTTCTGGAGGGCGGTGACCCCGTCGTCGTCGCCAACTCCGAGGGCTCCCGGACCACACCATCGGTCGTTGCGTTCGCCCGCAACGGCGAGGTCTTGGTCGGTCAGCCCGCCAAGAACCAGGCAGTGACCAACGTCGACCGCACCATCCGGTCGGTCAAACGGCACATGGGCACGGACTGGTCGATCGAGATCGACGACAAGAAATACACCGCGCAGGAGATCAGCGCCCGGGTTCTGATGAAGCTGAAGCGCGACGCCGAGGCCTACCTCGGTGAGGACATCACCGACGCGGTGATCACCACACCCGCCTACTTCAATGACGCTCAGCGGCAGGCCACCAAAGAGGCCGGCCAGATCGCTGGGCTGAACGTGCTGCGGATCGTCAACGAGCCGACCGCGGCCGCGCTGGCCTACGGGCTGGATAAAGGCGAGAAGGAACAGCGGATCCTGGTGTTCGACCTGGGCGGCGGCACCTTCGACGTCTCGCTGCTCGAGATCGGCGAGGGCGTCGTGGAGGTCCGCGCGACTTCCGGTGACAATCACCTCGGCGGCGACGACTGGGACGACCGGATCGTCGAGTGGCTGGTCGACAAGTTCAAGGGCAGCAGCGGTATTGACCTGACCAAGGACAAGATGGCCATGCAGCGGCTGCGGGAAGCGGCCGAGAAGGCCAAGATCGAGTTGTCGTCGTCTGGCAGCACCTCGATCAATCTGCCCTACATCACCGTCGACGCTGACAAGAACCCGTTGTTCCTCGATGAGCAGCTGACCCGTGCGGAGTTCCAGAAGATCACCCAAGATCTGCTGGACCGCGCCCGTAACCCATTCCAGTCGGTGATCAAGGACGCCGGTATCGCGGTGTCCGAGATCGACCATGTCGTACTGGTGGGTGGCTCCACCCGGATGCCCGCGGTGTCGGAACTGGTCAAGGAGATGACCGGCGGCAAGGAGCCCAACAAGGGCGTCAACCCCGACGAGGTGGTCGCGGTGGGTGCCGCGCTGCAGGCCGGTGTGCTCAAGGGCGAGGTGAAAGACGTTCTGCTGCTTGACGTCACACCGCTGAGTCTCGGTATCGAGACCAAGGGCGGCGTGATGACCAAGCTGATCGAGCGCAACACCACGATTCCGACCAAGCGGTCGGAGACCTTCACCACCGCCGACGACAACCAGCCGTCGGTGCAGATCCAGGTCTACCAGGGTGAGCGCGAAATCGCTTCGCACAACAAGCTGCTCGGCTCCTTCGAGCTGACCGGTATTCCGCCGGCGCCGCGCGGTGTTCCGCAGATCGAGGTCACCTTCGACATCGACGCCAACGGCATCGTGCACGTCACCGCCAAGGACAAGGGCACCGGCAAGGAAAACACGATCAAAATCCAGGAGGGCTCCGGCCTGTCCAAGGAGGAGATCGACCGGATGATCAAGGACGCCGAGGCGCACGCCGATGAGGACCGCAAGCGTCGCGAGGAGGCCGACGTCCGCAACCAAGCCGAATCGCTGGTCTACCAGACCGAGAAGTTCGTCAAGGACCAGCGCGAGGCCGAGGGCGGATCCAAGGTCCCCGAGGACACCCTGACCAAGGTCGACGCGGCGATCGGCGAGGCGAAGAAGGCGCTGGAAGGCACCGACATCGGGGAGATCAAGGCCGCGATGGAGAAGCTGGGCCAGGAGTCTCAAGCGCTGGGCCAGGCGATCTACGAGGCCACCCAAGCCGAGCAGGCTGCCGGCGGCGGCGCTGAGGCCGGACCGAGCGGAGCCGATGACGTCGTCGACGCGGAGGTGGTCGATGATGACCGGGAGGCCAAGTGACCGAAGGCAACCCACACGAACCGGTAACTGTCACCGACAAGCGGCGGGTTGATCCCGAGACCGGCGAGGTACGACACGTGGCGTCCGGTGCGGCCCCTAGCGGGCCGCCACCGGAGGCCGCCGCGTCCGAAGGGCCGGCCGATGCCGACAAGGTCGCCGAGTTGACCGGCGATCTGCAGCGGGCGCACGCCGACTTCGCCAACTACCGCAAGCGGGCGCTGCGCGACCAGCAGGCGGCGGCGGACCGTGCCAAGGCCACCGTGGTCAGCCAATTGCTGGGCGTGCTCGACGATCTCGACCGGGCACGCAGCCACGGTGATCTGGAGTCAGGTCCGCTGCGCTCGGTCGCCGACAAGCTGACCAGCACGCTGACCGGGCTTGGCCTGGCGGCGTTCGGCGCCGAGGGCGACGACTTCGACCCGGAGCTGCACGAAGCTGTCCAGCACGAAGGCGACGGGGGTGAAGGCTCGAGGCCGGTGATCGGCAATGTCATGCGGCAGGGCTACAAACTCGGTGACCAGATTTTGCGGCACGCCATGGTCGGCGTGGTCGACACCGTCCCGGAAGAGGGCGCCGACACAGCCGATAACGACGCCAATAACGCCGAGCAGACCGCAGAATCAGAACCAACGGAGAATTAACGACGAGACAAATGCAGAAAGGTGAGAGGGGGTGACGCGCAATGGCCCAACGGGAGTGGGTCGAAAAGGACTTCTACAAGGAGTTAGGCGTCTCCCCTGACGCCAGCCAAGACGAAATTAAGCGGGTGGCCCGCAAGCTGCTCGCCGAGAACCATCCCGACCGCAACCCTAGCAACAAGGCGGCCGAAGACCGCTACAAGGCGGTGTCCGAGGCCAAGGAAGTCCTGACGGATCAGGCCAAGCGCAAGGAGTACGACGAAACCCGCCGCCTGTTCGCGGGCGGCGGTTTCGGTCGCCGGTTCAACGGCGGCGACTTCGGCGGCGGCTTCAACGTGGGCGGCGACGGCGCCGAATTCAATCTGAACGATTTGTTCGACGCCGCCGGCCGCAGCGGCGGCACCAATATCGGTGACCTGTTCGGCGGCTTGTTCGGCCGGGGTGGAGCCCCACGTCCGAGCCGGCCACGGCGTGGCAACGATTTGGAGACCGAAGCTGAGCTGAGCTTCCTGGAGGCCACCAAGGGCGTGGCGATGCCGTTGCGGCTCACCAGCCCTGCGCCGTGCACGAATTGCCATGGCAGCGGCGCGCGCCCAGGAACCAGCCCCAAGGTCTGCGCCACGTGTAATGGCTCCGGGGTGATCAGCCGCAACCAGGGCGCGTTCGGCTTCTCCGAGCCCTGCACCGATTGCCGCGGCAGCGGGTCGATCATCGAGCACCCCTGCGACGAGTGCAAGGGCACCGGTGTCACCACCCGCACCCGCACCATCAACGTGCGGATCCCGCCGGGTGTCGAGGACGGGCAACGGATCCGGCTGGCCGGCCAGGGCGAGGCTGGGCTGCGGGGCGCCCCGTCAGGTGACCTGTACGTGACCGTTCATGTGCGGCCGGACAATGTCTTCGGCCGCGACGGCGATGACCTGACCGTGACGATTCCCGTCAGCTTCTCCGAATTGGCGTTGGGTACCACGCTTTCGGTGCCGACGCTGGACGGGCGGGTCGGTGTTCGGGTGCCCAAGGGCACCGCCGACGGCCGCATTTTGCGGGTACGTGGGCGCGGTGTGCCCAAGCGCGCCGGCGGTAGCGGTGACCTGCTGGTCACCGTCAAAGTCGCTGTCCCGCCGAACCTCGAAGGTGCCGCCCAGGATGCGTTGGAAGCCTACGCGGCCGCCGAGCGGTCCAGCGGCTTCGACCCGCGGGCCGGATGGGCAGGTAACCGCTGATGGCTAAGAAGGAAGACGCCCGCACGTTTCTGATCTCGGTGGCCGCCGAGCTGGCCGGTATGCATGCGCAGACCCTGCGCACCTACGACCGGCTCGGGCTGGTCAGTCCGCAGCGCAGTTCCGGTGGCGGACGGCGGTATTCGCAGCACGACGTTGAACTGCTCCGCGAGGTGCAGCGGCTCTCCCAAGATGAAGGCGTCAACCTGGCCGGCATCAAACGGATTATCGAGCTGACCAATCAAGTCGAGGCGCTGCAGTCGCGGCTCCGCGAGATGGCCGCCGAAATCGAGGCATTGCGGGCCACTCAACGGCGTGATGTCGCCGTCGTGCCCAAGAGCACCGCGGTGGTGGTCTGGCAACCCCGCCGGCCGCGCTGAGGCTTCACCGCCGAACGTGAAATGGTTGCGAAAAAATCGCGAAAAACTCGCAATGGTTTCACGTTCGGCGGTTAGCTGATCCGAATCGAGAACTGGGCGATGGCCGAGCCGCCCGGCTGCGCCGCCCGGTAGCCGCCGCGCCGTAGCGCATCGGTCGGCGCGGCCATCGGCTCGAAGCACACCACGTCCTCGCCGGGCGGAGCGAAGATCTGCGCCGCGGGATAGCCCAGCTCGAAGTGCACTTCGATGCGTCGGCCGCCACCGGAGACTGCGAACACCGCGTCGTCGGTAACCTGGTCGTAGCCGTCGTCGAAAGTCTTGTCGCCCAATGCGTCTCTGGTCGCCGGCTGCGGTGACGACTCACCGGTGGGCAGACCGCGCTCGTCGAGGCTCAGGTGCCGCAGCGGCGGAGTCTCGATGATCCACTCGCTGCGCGCCACGCCCGGCAACTGGAGATACGGATGAAAGCCGAAACACAGCGGCACGGCGGCGTTCCCGGTCGGTGTGATCGCCGTTCGCAGCGTCAGCGTCCGCTGCGAGAGTCGAACGGTCAACGCCAGCAGATGCGGGAACGGGAAGCTGGACAGCAACTCAGGATCCGCGCCGACATCGACCTCGGCGGTCAGTTCACTCTCGGATTCGGCCACCACCCGCCAGCGTGGATACGCCGCGAGCACACCGTGAATCGGTAGCCCGTGCGGATCGGCCCGAACTCCGTTGCTGCCCGGCACCAAGTTGACCGTCTCGCCCTCGGCGCGATAAGTATTGGCCCCCAACCGATTCGCCCACGGGTAGAGCAGTGGGATGCCCATCGTCTTACCGTCGGCGACGTATGCGTCCAGCCCACGGCGCTGGCCGAGCAGTTGCACACCGGAGTCCGTGAGTGAGACGCCGATCATCCCGGCCTCCGGCACGAACTGCGCCTGCACGGTTGACGCCGGGTCACGCAGCGTGACGATGTGCACGTCGGCCAGCCTAGGCGATCGCAAGCACGGCGAAGCCGGGCGCAGCGGGTCGCCGCGGACTTGGTGCGCTAGCTGTGCAGCGGGTCGTGTTGGATGTGCTCGGGCGGCGCTCCTTTGGCGATCAGCGCCGCCTTGGTGGCGCGCACCATCTCCGGTCCACCACAGATCAGGATCTGGCGATCGCCCCAGCCGCCGTATCGGGTCACCACGTCGGGCAGTCGGCCCGTTTGCCGCACATGCAGCCCGCGCGGCGGGGTCACGTCGGGATAGCCGGCGGCCCAAGCCGGGTCACCGGCGTACTCCGACACCGGAGACACCGACAGCCACGGGTTGTGCGCCGCGATCTGCCACAGCGTGGGCAGGTCGTAGAGCTCGCAGGGGTAGCGGCCGCCGAAAAACAGGTGCACCCGCGGATTCTGCCCAAAGCGGGCGAGGTCCATGACGATCGACCGTAGCGGCGCCAGGCCGGTGCTGCCGGCCACCATCAGCACGTCGCCGCAGTCGCGGTCGACGTGCATCCCGCCGTGCGGACTGGACAGCCGCCACCGGTCACCGGGCTGGGTTTCGCCGACGATGGCGGTGCTGACCAGGCCGCCGGGTACCGCCCGGACATGGAATTCGATGGCGCCACTGTCATCCGACGGGATGGCCGGCGTCAGGTAGCGCCACCGCCGCGGGCATTGCGGGACCGCAACATTGACGTACTGGCCGGGATGATGGTGCAGCGGCCGGTTCAACTGCAACCGCACCACCGCCAGATCGCGCGACACCCGCAGGTGTTCGATCACGGTGCCGTCCCACCAAGCGGGGCCCTCGTCGGCATCGGCGGCACCGCTCATCACCCCGGTGATCAGGTTCAGTGACTGCCGAGCGGCCTCGTCGACGGCATCGGTCCAGGCGTGGCTCAGCGTGTCGCGCAGCGTCGCATACAGCGCGCGGTGCAACGTCTCGTAGTGCTTGGCGATGACGCCGTATTTGCGGTGGTCGCGGCCCAGCTGAGCCAAAAATGCCACCGGCGACTGAGCGCGCTGCGCGACCAGTTCGCCGTACACCCAGTGCAGCGCGTGCGCGAACGCGGCCCGTTGTCCGGCCATATCCGGCGGGAACAAATCGCGCAGTGCCACGTCGAGGGAAAACCAGCGGGCATAAAACTGGCCGACGAGCCCGTCGGCGCCGGATGGGGCTTCGCCGTCGAACGCGGCGTGCAACACCCGCAGCGCATCTCGGTCGTCAAGGCCCACGGCCGACGATTTTAGGCCTGTTTAGGCACATGGTCGCCGCGGCGAACAAGACTTCTGCCTAGAGGGTGTGAATTCCCTTGTAGAGCACCAGCAAACCGATCAGTACCAGGATCACCGCGAGCATCGCAGCGTTGTGGCGCTCCATCCAATCCTTGAGTCGGCCCAGCGGTTCGTGGAGGCGCTCACCGGCAGCGGCGTAGGCCAGGATCGGGATGGCGACCGACGACGCGGCGACCGCGACGAAAAACACCGCCGAGATCCATGCGCGGGTGGCGCCCAGGCCGGCGCTGCCGATCGCCAAACCGGCCGCGGCGCAGATCAGCAGCACTTCGAGCCGTACCACTGCCAGCACCGCCCCGGTCACTCCGGCCCTGATCGGCGTGAGCGTGGTGAGCGACTGCATCCATCGCGGCGTCTCTGTGTGGCGGTGGCGGCTCAGCCACCGGTAGATGCCGAAGAGGATCAGCGCTGAACCGACGACGATTCGCAACCACGACGCCCACGCCGGTGGCGACTTCTGCAGGCCGCCGAGCAACCCGGAGATCGCGACGAACAGAGCCGTCAGCCCAGCCAGCACCACCAGCCAACCACCGAGAAACGCGAGCCCGGTCGCCCGCGGTCGGGGGGTGTGCAATACCAGCACGGCGGGAATGATCGACAGCGGCGAAAGGCTGATCACCAGCGCGAGGGAAAGAAGTCCGGTCAGCGCCGAACCCCAGCTGCCTGTCACGCCAGCACGGTAGCCGTCCGCTCAGCATCTCGATAGACTTGAGCGGAACAGACTCAACCTTGACGGCGTTGAACAACGCGACAAGCATTTTTCCCAGACCCAGAACGGAGGCGTCGTGGACTCTTTCAACCCGACAACCAAGGCGCAAGCGGCGCTGACATCGGCGTTACAGGCGGCTTCCGCCGCCGGTAATCCCGAGATCCGGCCCGCTCATCTGCTGTTGGCGCTGCTGACGCAGAACGACGGGATCGCCGCGCCACTGCTGGAGGCTGTCGGCGTCGAGCCCGCCACCATCCGCGCCGAAGCCCAGCGTCTACTTGACCGGCTGCCGCAGATCAGCGGCGCCAGCTCGCAGCCGCAGCTGTCGCGCGAATCGCTGGCGGCGATCACCACCGCCCAGCAACTGGCCACCGAACTCGACGACGAGTACGTCTCCACCGAGCACCTGATGGTGGGGCTGGCTACCGGCGACTCCGAGGTCGCCAAACTGCTGACCGGTCATGGCGCCTCCCCGCAAGCCCTGCGGGAGGCATTCGTGAAGGTCCGCGGCAGCGCCCGGGTCACCAGCCCCGATCCGGAGGCCACCTACCAGGCGTTGGAGAAGTACTCCACCGACCTGACCGCGCGCGCCCGCGAAGGCAAACTCGACCCGGTCATCGGCCGCGACAACGAGATTCGCCGCGTTGTGCAGGTGCTGAGCCGTCGGACCAAGAACAACCCGGTGCTCATCGGTGAGCCCGGCGTCGGCAAGACCGCGATCGTCGAGGGCCTGGCCCAGCGCATCGTGGCCGGCGACGTGCCGGAGAGCCTGCGCGACAAGACCGTCGTCTCGCTGGACCTGGGTTCGATGGTGGCCGGCGCCAAGTACCGCGGCGAGTTCGAGGAACGGCTCAAGGCGGTCCTCGACGACATCAAGAACTCCGCCGGACAGATCATCACGTTCATCGACGAGCTGCACACCATCGTCGGCGCCGGCGCCACCGGCGAGTCGGCGATGGACGCCGGCAACATGATCAAGCCGATGCTGGCGCGCGGCGAGCTGCGGCTGGTCGGCGCCACCACGCTCGACGAATACCGCAAGCACATCGAGAAGGACGCCGCCCTGGAACGCCGCTTCCAGCAGGTCTTCGTCGGTGAACCGTCGGTGGAAGACACCGTCGGGATCCTGCGCGGATTGAAGGACCGCTACGAGGTGCACCACGGGGTGCGCATCACCGACTCGGCGCTGGTCGCCGCGGCCACACTGAGTGACCGCTACATCACCGCGCGGTTTTTGCCGGACAAGGCCATCGACCTGGTCGACGAGGCCGCGTCGCGGCTGCGGATGGAGATCGACTCGCGGCCCGTCGAGATCGACGAGGTCGAGCGGCTGGTCCGCCGCCTCGAGATCGAGGAAATGGCGCTGGCCAAAGAGGAAGACGAGGCGTCGCGCGAACGGTTGGAGAAGCTGCGCGCCGAACTGGCCGACCACAAAGAAAAGTTGGCCGAACTCACCACCCGGTGGCACAACGAGAAGAACGCCATCGACGTCGTCCGCGAACTCAAGGAGCAACTGGACACCCTGCGCGGCGAATCCGACCGCGCCGAACGCGACGGCGACCTGGCCAAGGCCGCCGAGCTGCGCTACGGCCGCATCCCCGAGGTCGAGAAGAAACTCGACGCGGCGCTGCCGTCCGCGCAGGCCCGCGAGGACGTCATGCTCAAGGAGGAGGTCGGGCCCGACGACATCGCCGACGTGGTGAGCGCGTGGACCGGCATCCCGGCCGGGCGACTGCTCGAAGGGGAGACCGCCAAGCTGCTGCGGATGGAAGACGAGCTGGGCAAGCGGGTCGTCGGCCAGCGCAAGCCGGTGCAGGCGGTGTCCGACGCGGTCCGGCGCTCACGCGCCGGCGTCGCCGACCCCAACCGGCCGACCGGGGCATTCTTGTTCCTCGGCCCCACCGGTGTCGGTAAAACCGAGCTGGCCAAGGCGCTGGCCGACTTCCTGTTCGACGACGAGCGGGCAATGGTCCGCATCGACATGAGCGAGTACGGCGAGAAGCACTCGGTGGCCCGCCTGGTCGGAGCGCCGCCCGGCTACGTCGGATACGACCAGGGCGGTCAGCTGACCGAGGCGGTCCGCCGCCGGCCCTACACGGTGGTGCTCTTCGACGAGGTCGAAAAGGCCCACCCGGACGTGTTCGACGTGCTGCTGCAGGTCCTCGACGAGGGTCGGCTCACCGACGGGCAGGGCCGTACCGTCGACTTCCGCAACACCATCCTGATCCTGACGTCCAACCTCGGGTCGGGCGGCAGCGAGGAGCAGGTGATGGCCGCGGTGCGGGCGACGTTCAAGCCGGAATTCATCAACCGGCTCGACGACGTGCTGATCTTCGAGGGCCTCAACCCCGAGGAGTTGGTGCACATCGTCGACATCCAGCTCGAGCAGCTGAGCAAGCGGCTGGCGCAGCGGCGGCTACAGCTGGAAGTGTCGCTGCAGGCCAAGAAGTGGCTCTCGCAGCGCGGGTTCGACCCGGTCTACGGGGCGCGTCCGCTGCGGCGGCTGATACAGCAGGCCATCGGCGACCAGCTGGCCAAGATGCTGCTGGCCGGCGAGGTGCACGACGGCGACACCGTGCCGGTCAACGTCAGCCCCGACGGCGAGGCCCTCATCCTGGGCTGAGCCGCGCTCGAACGTCGACTTGTTGTGGACATTTCCCAAAAATCGCCCAACAAGTCGACGTTCGGCAGCGGGGGTGTGATGGGGTTGTGACCTGCAAGCATTCGTGATTCTCCACGAAAAGCAAGTAGGCTACGTGCGATGGTCCCGCTTTGGTTCACGCTCTCCGCGCTGTGCTTCGTCGGCGCGGTGGTGCTGCTTTACGTCGACATCGATCGACGCCGCGGGCGGGGCCGGCGCCGCAAATCCTGGGCGCGTTCGCACGGGTTCGACTACGAACCGGAATCCACCGGCATCCTCCAGCGCTGGAAGCGCGGCGTGATGTCGACCGTCGGCGACATACCCGCCCGTAACGTGGTGCTGGGCCAGATCCGCGGCGAAGCGGTGTTCATCTTCGACCTCGAGGAAGTCGCCACGGTGATCGCGCTGCACCGCAAGGTGGGCACCAACGTCGTGGTCGACGTCCGGCTCAAAGGCCTGAAAGAGCCGCGGGAGAACGACATTTGGCTGCTCGGCGCGATCGGGCCGCGGATGGTGTACTCCACCAACCTGGACGCGGCCCGGCGCGCATGCGACCGCCGGATGGTCACCTTCGCCCACACCGCACCGGACTGCGCCGAGATCATGTGGAACGAGGAGAACTGGACACTGGTCAGCATGCCGATCGCCAGCACCCGCGCCCAGTGGGACGAGGGTCTGCGCACCGTGCGCCAGTTCAACGACTTGCTGCGGGTGTTGCCGCCGGTACCCAAGCAGGCCGCGCTGACCCAGTCCGCCGGCCGCCGTAACGCCGCGCCGAGTCGCCCGCTGGCCCCGACCGCCCGGGCGGAGGCGGCACCGAAGCGCGCCGAAGCCTCCGGGCGATCCGAGCCGGCGCGGCGGGCACCCGACGAGGCCGTCCGCCGCCCGCCGCCACCCAGCAACGGCTACCAGGCCACGCATTATCAGCGTTGATATCTGACAGCTACGCTGTCGGTCATGCCGTCGCCCGTCGCCCTGATCACCGGGCCCACATCGGGGATCGGCGCAGGCTTCGCCCGCCGCTTCGCCGCCGACGGCCACGACCTGGTACTGGTAGCCCGCGATGCTGACCGACTGGAGCAATTGGCCGCCGAACTGCGCGACGAAGGCGGCCGCGCGGTCGAGGTACTCCCGGCCGACCTGGCCGACGCTGCTGATCGCGGCAAGGTCGCCGAGCGGCTCGCAGCCGGCGTCGACGTACTGGTCAACAACGCCGGCTTCGGGACCTCCGGCGAATTCTGGACCGCCGATCCCGCGCTGCTACAAGCCCAGCTGGATGTCAATGTGACCGCGGTGATGCAGCTGACCCGTGCCGCGCTGCCGGCCATGGTCGACGCGGGTTCGGGCACCATCATCAATGTCGCCAGCGTCGCCGGACTGGTGTCGGGTCGCGGGTCGACATACTCGGCGTCCAAAGCTTGGGTGGTGTCGTTCACCGAAGGGCTGGCCGGTGGGCTGAAGGGCACCGGGGTGGGCATACATGCGGTGTGTCCGGGCTTCGTACACACCGAATTTCACAGCCGCGCGGGCATCGACATGGCCTCGATGCCGTCGTTCATGTGGCTCGAGGTCGACGACGTGATTCGGGAAAGCCTGGCCGATATCGCGCGCGGCAAGGTGATCAGCGTTCCGGGGTTGCAATACAAGGCGCTCACCACGGCCGGGCGGATGGCGCCGCGAAGCCTGGTCCGCGGCTTTACCAATGTGATTGGCCGGGGCCGTGGCCGCACCTGAGCCCGCCGACCGCGACGAGTTGGCCGACCTGGTGCGCCGACTGTCGGTGGTGCACGGCCGCGTCACCTTGTCGTCGGGCAAGCAAGCCGACTACTACGTCGATCTGCGGCGGGCCACCTTGCATCACCGCGCCGCCGCGCTGATCGGCCGGTTGATGCGCGAACTCACCCAAGACTGGCAGTACGCGGCGGTTGGCGGTCTGACCTTGGGTGCCGATCCCGTCGCCGCCGCCGTCATGCATGCCCCGGGCCGCCCGATCGACGCGTTCGTCGTGCGTAAGTCGGTGAAAGCCCATGGCATGCAACGTCTTATCGAGGGCCCCGACATTACCGGCCAGCAGGTGCTGGTGGTCGAGGACACCAGTACCACCGGAGCCTCGGCGCTGACTGCGGTACGGGCGGTGCGTGACGCGGGCGCCGACGTGGTGGGTGTGGCGACCGTGGTGGATCGCGCGACCGGCGCCGCCGAAGCGATTCAAGCCGAAGGCCTGCCCTACCGCAGCGTGCTGAATCTCGCCGATCTAGGACTGCGTTAATTGTCGCGCGACAGCCCGCCTCGCACCGTGCGGGCTCTGATCGCAATGGTGGCCACCCTGGCGCTGGTATCGGCCTGTTCGGGTGCGGCACACGATAACCGGGTTTACGGCGCGCAGTCCGCTCGGCTGGGCGAATCGCTGGCAGTGTTGGGCTGGAACGTCGCAATGTCCAATCTGCGCTGGAATGCCGACTACGTTCTGGTCGACGTCGACGCCGCCCCGACCGACCCGGCTGCAGCGCACGCGAAGCCCGAGGACTTCCGGTTCGGGTTCTACGGCGCGCTGGCCCACCCGATGGAAGCCACCGGCATCGGCAGCTGCGAAGGCGCGAAAAATGTTGTCGTGCAGCATCTTTCCGCACCCACGCCGGACCGGCTGACCGGCACGGTGTGCCTGGGCCCACTGAAGGACCGCAGCGCGGTGCGCGGGGTGTACCTGTATTCGCCACGGGACCGGATCGCCGCCACCGCGGCCGCGTATCCGGCGACGTTTCCGGTGGGCATGCTGCCGACCAAGGAGAACGACATCGGCATGGTGGTCAAGACCACCAGCGTGTCGGCCTGGCGCGCCGACGGCACCCAGTTGACTCAAGAGTCGCTGGGCGACCCGGCCGTGTTCAGCGGCAACGGCTATATGCTGCTGGGCCTGGTCGCTGACACTGTTGCGGCGCGCTACCGCGAGGAGTCGGCTGCCCGCGATGGGCCCATGATGCTGCTGGCCACCCCAACCTTGCCCCCGCCGGGGCTCAGCACCGCCTGCTCGGCGTACGGGTCGTCAGTGTTGCTGTTGCCCGAGGCGTCGCTGGACGCTGTACACGTCGACGCGTCGCTGTGCACTCAGGGCGAGATCAACCAGGCGCTGTTGTACGCGACTGTCGCGGTAGTCGGCACCCACGCCGCGGTCTGGACCACACAATGACTGAGCCCGGGCCCACCGAGTGGGGCGTGCCCAGTGCGGGGGTGGGCCCGTGGGTGGGAGATCTTCCGGACGATCCGCGGTATGACCCGGCACTGCTGCGTGACGGTGACACCCGCAATGTCGTTGACGCCTACCGCTACTGGACGCGGGAGGCGATCATCGCCGACATCGACCAGCGCAGGCATCCGCTGCACATCGCGATCGAGAACTTCGGCCACGACTCCAACATCGGCGGGGTGGTGCGCGCCGCCAACGCGTTCGCGGTGGACACCGTGCATATTGTGGGCCGCCGCCGGTGGAATCGCCGCGGCGCCATGGTGACCGACCGCTACCAGCGGCTGTCCCATCACGACCACATCGCCGACCTGTTGGATTTTGCTGCCGGCGCCGGGCTGACCGTGGTGGCCGTCGACAACGTCCCCGGCGCCGCCCGGCTGGAACAGACGCCGCTGCCACGCAATTGCCTGCTGGTCTTCGGCCAGGAGGGGCCCGGCATCAGCGACGACGCCCGCGCCGGCGCGGCGCTGACCGTCTCGATCGCTCAGTTCGGCTCGACGCGCAGCATCAACGTCGCGGTGGCCGCCGGGATCGCCATGCACGCCTGGATCACCCAACACGGAGACGTCGCGAAAGCCTGGTAAGGGCAATCACCTTAGGATCAGTGCATATGGATCAGCTATGGGCCAACCGGGCGGCCAGCGCCGAAGCGGCGGTGACCGCCCGGCACCTCAGACGACTGTGGGCGCTGCCGGGCACCCAGTTGGGCGTGGTGGCCTGGCCGCCGGTGCGACGTGACCGGTTGTTCGGACACTGGCATTACTGGTGGCAGGCGCATCTGCTGGACTGTCTGGTCGACGCCCAACTACGCGACCCAACGTCGGAGCGTCACAAAGAGATCAAACGCCAGATCCGCGCACATCGGCTGCGCAACGTCGGGCGATGGGTCAACGACTACTACGACGACATGGCCTGGCTGGCGCTGGCGCTCGAGCGGGCGTCCCGGTTTGTCGGCGTCGACCGGCATCGCGCCCTTGACACACTGACCGACCAGTTCGTCAAAGCCTGGGTGCCCGAGGATGGCGGCGGCATCCCCTGGCGCAAACAGGACCAGTTCTTCAACGCCCCGGGCAACGGTCCGGCCGGAATCTTTCTGGCCCGCTACGGCGACCGCCTCAAGCGCGCGCAGCAGATGGCCGACTGGATCGACAACACGCTGATCGACCCGAAGACGCATCTGGTGTTCGACGGCATCAAAGCCGGTTCGCTGGTCCGTGCCCAGTACACCTACTGCCAGGGCGTGGTGCTGGGGCTGGAGACCGAATTGGCCGCGCGCACCGGCGATCCGCGGCACGCGCCGCGGGTGCACCGGCTGGTCGACGCCGTCAAGGAGCACATGGCGCCGGCGGGGGTGCTCAAGGGCGAAGGCGGTGGCGACGGGGGACTGTTCGGCGGGGTCACCGTCCGCTACCTGGCGCAGGTCGCCACCACGTTGCCGGGGGAGTCGGTCGAAGACGCCGCGGCCCGTGACACCGCTCGCGAGTTGGTGTTGGACTCCGCGCAGTCGGCGTGGGACTACCGGCAGTCGGTGCAGGGGCTGCCGCTGTTCGGACCGTTCTGGGATCGCACCGCCGACCTGCCGTCGACGGGCGGCAAAGAGGCCGAGTTCGTCGAGGGCGCGGTGACCGGCTCCGAGGTCGCCGAGCGTGACCTGTCGGTGCAGCTGTCCGGCTGGATGCTGATGGAGGCCGCCCACGCAGTCAGCGCAGTAGAGAGGAATGGCGCAAATGACTAAAGTCCATCCCGACGCAGAGACCGCATTGCACGGCCTGCTGAAGGACGGGATCACCGTCGCCGCTGGCGGTTTCGGCCTGTGCGGCATTCCGGAGAACCTGATCCAGGCTCTGGTGGACAGCGGTGTCAAGGACCTCACGATCGTCGGAAACAACGCCGGCGTGGACGATTTCGGCATGGGCCTGCTGCTCAAGGCCCGACAGGTGAAAAAAGTGATCGCCTCCTACGTCGGCGAGAACAAGGAGTTCGAACGCCAGGTGCTGTCAGGTGAACTGGATCTCGCCCTCACTCCGCAGGGGACGCTGGCGGAGAAGTTGCGCGCCGGCGGGGCAGGCATTCCGGGCTTCTACACCCGCACCGCCTACGGCACCAATCTCGCCGAGGGCAAAGACACCCGGGTCTTCGACGGCACCGAATATGTTCTGGAAGAAGGCATTCGCGCCGACGTGGCCATCGTCAAGGCATGGAAGGGCGACACAGCGGGCAATCTCGTCTATCGCAAGACCGCGCGCAACTTCAATCCGATGATCGCCACCTGCGGCACGGTGACCGTCGCCGAGGTGGAGGAGCTCGTCGAAGTCGGTGACTTGGATCCCGATCAGATTCACACTCCCGGCATCTACGTCGACCGCATCATCGAAGGGCCCAGCTACGAGAAGCGCATCGAATTCCGCACGGTGACAAGCGGTGCCGCGCTCAAGCACGACAGTCCGATTCGCGAGCGGATGGCCCGCCGGGCCGCCCAGGAACTGCGTGACGGCTACTACGTCAACCTGGGCATCGGAATTCCCACGCTGGTGGCCAATTTCATTCCGTCGGGCATCAGCGTGACGCTGCAGTCAGAGAACGGCCTACTGGGTATCGGCTCCTACCCGACCGAGGATGCGATCGACCCCGACCTCATCAACGCCGGGAAGCAGACCATCACCACGCTTGCCGGCTCGAGTTTTTTCAGCAGCGCCGAGTCCTTCGCGATGATCCGCGGCGGCCACATCGATCTGTCCATCCTGGGCGGATTAGAGGTCGCGGAGAACGGCGACCTGGCGAACTGGATGGTGCCGGGCAAGATGGTCAAAGGACCGGGCGGCGCCATGGATTTGGTGTCGGGCGTAAAGCGGGTGATCGTCGTGATGGATCACACCGCCAAAGACGGCAGCCCGAAGATTCTCAAGCAATGCACCCTGCCGATCACCGGCAAGGCCGTGGTCGACATGATCATCACCGACCTGTGCGTCTTCGACGTCGAACCCGACCGGGGGCTGACTCTCAAAGAACTGCATCCCGGGGTGACGGTCGAGGACGTGCGCGCCAAGACCGGCTGCGATTTCACCGTCGCACTGGACTAGCGGCTACTCGGACACCGTGAGCTGCTCGGGGTCACTCTTGGCTGCCCTACGGCGGTTCAGAGAGCTCCGCCCGACCGCAATCAACGCCGGCAACATCGACACGAACAGGATGCACAGGATGATCGCTTCCAAGTTGCGATGGACGAAGTCCACGTTGCCCAGGAAGTAGCCCGCCACCGTCGCACCGCCACCCCAGGCGATGCCGCCGACGATGTCGAACGCCAGATACGTCGGATAGTGCATGTAGGACACCCCGGCGACCACCGGGGTGAAGGTGCGCACGAACGGCATGAACCGGGCCAGGATGATGGCCATCGGACCGTACTTCTCGAAGAACGCGTGCGATTCCGTCACGTGATGCTGCTTGAAGAAGCGGGAATCTTCCCGCTTGAACAACGCCGGCCCGATCCGGCGACCGATGAAATACCCGGTTTGGTCACCGAGCACCGCGACCAGCGCGACCGCCGGGGCCAGCACCCAGATGTTCATCGTCCCGTGCGCGGCCAGCAGTCCGCCGGTGAACAGCAGCGACTCGCCGGGCAGCAACGGGAACAGCAGGCCGGTCTCGATGAAGACGATGAGCAGGATGGCGGGCAGTACCGCCGACGCGAACAGGCCCTGCGGACCGATCCAATACATCGGGTCCATCAGGTCGGGCAAGGCCAACACGGCGGTGTCCATGAGGACCCAAGATACCGGCGTCCGGGGCCCGCTCTGACCAGACGCGGCCCGGGTGGGGTCTCGACGCCCGCGCGGTGTTGCGATACTGGGCGGACACGTCTTCAGGTGCAGCCGCCGCCGGCCCGCTTCACACCAGCTCAGGAGGAGTTCCATGCCGATCGCAACACCCGAGGTCTACGCCGAGATGCTGGAGCGGGCCAAGCAGAACTGCTACGCCTTCCCGGCGATCAACTGCACATCTTCGGAGACCGTCAACGCCGCGATCAAGGGGTTCGCCGACGCCGGCAGTGACGGCATCATCCAGTTCTCCACCGGTGGTGCGGAGTTCGCTTCCGGTCTCGGCGTCAAGGACATGGTGACCGGCGCGGTGGCGCTGGCCGAGTTCGCCCACATCATCGCCGAGAAGTACTCGATCAACGTGGCGCTGCACACCGACCACTGCCCCAAGGACAAGCTGGACGGCTACGTGCGGCCGCTGCTGGCGATCTCTTCGGAGCGGGTGTCGGCCGGCAAGAGCCCGCTGTTCCAATCGCACATGTGGGACGGCTCGGCAGTGCCGATCGACGAGAACCTCGACATCGCCCGCCAGCTGCTCAAGGACGCGGCGGCCGCCAAGATCGTCCTGGAGATCGAGATCGGCGTCGTCGGCGGCGAAGAGGACGGCGTCGCCAACGAGATCAACGACAAGCTGTACACCACACCGGACGACTTCGAGAAAACTATCGACGCGCTGGGCCACGGCGAACACGGAAAGTACTTACTGGCCGCGACGTTCGGCAACGTGCACGGCGTCTACAAGCCCGGCAACGTCAAGCTGCGTCCCGACATCCTGGCGCAAGGCCAAAAGGTGGCGGCGGCCAAGCTCGGCTTATCCGACGACGCCAAGCCGTTCGACTTCGTGTTCCACGGCGGCTCCGGATCGGCGAAGTCGGAGATCGAAGAGGCGCTGGGCTACGGCGTGGTCAAGATGAACGTCGACACCGACACCCAGTACGCGTTCACTCGCCCGGTCGCCGGGCACATGTTCAGCAATTACGACGGCGTGCTCAAGGTCGACGACGAGGTCGGCAACAAGAAGGTCTACGACCCGCGTAGCTATCTGAAAAAGGCCGAAGCCGGGATGACCGAGCGGGTCATCGAGGCCTGCAACGACTTGCACTGCGCCGGAAAGTCGCTGTCCGGCTAACCGCTAGCTCGCCGAAAACAGCACGTCATGGCCACCGCTCGGCGCGCACCGCTACTTATGGATGTGGGAGCGCGAGACCATGCGCCATATATACTTTAGGCGTTGAACGTATATATGTGTATGTGGAGGTGTGGTGACAAAGCGGCTGATTGATCTTGACGATGACCTGCTCATCGCGGCGCAACGTGCGCTCAATACAACTGGCGTTTCGGACACCGTGCGGTTGGCCCTGGAACACGCGGCGGCCAACTCCGCCCGTGCGCGCCAAGTCGAATGGCTTGTCGGTGGCGGTCTAGAGCAGATGGCCGAACCGCAGAAACGCGTCGACGTGTGGCGCTAATCGCACGCTACCTGATCGACACCAGCGCCGCGGCCCGGATGCGGCACCCCGACGTGTCGCGACGGATCACCCCGTTGATCGAGGCCGGACTGGTGGCGACCACTGCTTCGCTTGACGCCGAAGCGCTGCACAGCGCGCGTAGTCCAAGCGAATACGAACAGCTATGGCACGATCGCCGCGCAGCCTATGAATACTTACCGACCAACGACGAGCATTGGCAGTCCGCTCTTAACGCTCAGCGTGAACTCGCTCGAACGGCCCGGCACCGCTCTGTCGGGGTCGCCGATCTACTTACCGCAGCCCTGGCCGCAGCCCACGACCTCACCGTCGTGCACTATGACGCCGACTTCGACACGGCCGCAACCGTATTGACGTTTGCACAGCAATGGGCCATCCCGCGTGGCCGCTTATAGTGATCAGCCAGTGCTGGACTGGCAGATCTTCCACTGGTCGTCGCGGTATTGCAGGTCAAAACTGCGGGTGGAGCGGACCTGCGGGGCGTAGGCCATGAACGCGGTGACATTGGCCTCGGCGTGACCGTCGTTGACGACCACCTGATCAATGCTGGCCACCACCGGATACTGCTTGGCGGTCGCGACGCGCTGGTAGGTGTCCTCCCAGGCGTGCTCGTCATAATTCACATAGCCGTCGCGGGCGGTGCCGCAGGTTAGGCCGCGCAACGCAGCCAGGTCGCCTTTTTGCACAGCGACGTCGAAACTTTGGATGGTGCTGCGGACCTCATCTTCCTGGGAAGCGGCTTTCTTCTTGTTTCCGTGCGTCAGCACCACCGTTCCCAGCACCGCGATCGCCGCCAGCGCCAGGATGATCAGTATCAGAGCCAACACCCAGCCCCAGCTGCGCTGGCTCGACGGACGCAGCTTGGCCCCCAGCCGTGGCGGAATCAGCTGGGGCACAGCAGCTCTCGGCGTTAACCGGCCCTGGCCGCCAGGCTGCGCCTCACCGGCCTGGAACACCTCGGTGGCCGGCTCCGGGCCGGTGTCAATGACCGCGGTCTCATTGGCGTCGAAACCCGGTGCGGTAAAACGCCGTTCACCGCGCTCGCGCTGCGGTTGGGCGTCCTCGTGCTCCGTGTCGTGGCCTTTGGCGATCACCTCGGTGGCGGGTTCGGCGTCCGACGGCGCTCGCCGGTAGGCCTCGGTGGCCTCGTCGTCGGGGCCAGCGTGCCCGTCGGCGGGACCGGCGCCCGGGCCCGCCGGGTCGTTGCCGGCGTCTGGATCGAATCCAGCCTTATTCGACCTGCTGTCGCGGTCGGGCCCTGGTGACGTGGGCATGAGCGCTGCTGTCCTCCCCGCAGTCGAATCGGTATGTGGGAGCTTAGCGACCCGACCCAGTTTGTGTGGCGACGCCGCGGCGAGACCGAGGCAACGGCAAGATAGAAGTCATGACTTCCATGGGTGACCTCTTAGGGCCGGACCCGATCCTGCTGCCAGGCGACAGCGAGGCCGAGACCGAGTTGCGGGCCGGCGAGAAACCGGCCATTGTCGCCGCCGCGCACCCGACGGCGTCGGTGGCCTGGGCGGTGCTGGCCGAAGAGGCGCTGGCCGACGACCAGGCCGTCACCGCATACGCCTATGCCCGCACCGGCTATCACCGCGGACTGGACCAGCTGCGCCGCCACGGCTGGAAGGGTTTCGGTCCGGTGCCCTACGCGCACGAGCCCAACCGTGGCTTCCTGCGGTGTGTGGCCGCGCTGGCGCGGGCCGCCGACGCCATCGGCGAAACCGATGAATACGTGCGCTGTCGAGATCTACTCGACGACTGCGACCCGAACGCCCGCCCCGCGCTCGGCTTGAGTTAGTTACCAGCTGGCTCCGCAGCTATCCGCGCCGCCCGTCGGCTCGACCTGGACGGTGGCATGCGCCAATCCGCGAGTGCCCAACACCGCGCGGGCCTCGTCGAGCACCCGGGCCGAGTCGCCGTGGCTGGTCAGGTGCGCGGTCACCATGTCCTTGCCCGGTACCAGCGTCCAGACATGCAGGTCGTGGACGTCGGTCACACCGTCGACGGCACACAGGGCCGAACGCAGCTCCTCGACGTCGATGTGGCCAGGAGATGCTTCGGACAAAATCCGCAACGCCTCGGCGGCCAGTGAGAACGCCCGCGGCAACACCCAGAGCGCAACGACGACGGCCGCCACCACGTCGGCGTACGGCCAGTGCGTGGTGACGGTGACCAGCCCCGCGATCAGCACGCCGACGCTGCCGATCGCGTCGGCGATGACCTCCATGTACGCGCCCTTGACGGCCAGGCTCTGGGCGGCGTGCGAGCGCAGCATCAGCGCCACCACGGCGTTGGTGGCCAGGCCGAGCAGCGCGACCACAATCATCGGTACGCCCGGCACCGCCGGGGCGTCGCCAAGCCGCCGAACCGCTTCATAGAGGATGAACGCCGCCACCCCGATCAGCAGCGCCGCATTGGCGACAGCGGTGAACACTTCGGCGCGGTGCCAGCCATAGGTGCGCCGCGGCGACGTACTGCCGCGACGGGCCAGCAACACGGCGGCCAGCCCCATAAACGCGGCCACCACGTCGGTCAACATGTGTCCGGCGTCGGCCAGCAGCGCAATCGAGCCGATGGCCAGCGCGGTGGCGATCTCGACGGCGAAGAACCCGCTCAGCAGCGCCGCGGCGGCGAGCAACCTGGATATTCGGGCGTCGACATCGGTGTGCTGGTGACCGGCGCCCATGCCACGAAATATATGCGTGTTAGCGCATATATGGCAAGGTCACATCCACGCGCTCCAGAACCGGGTCAGCTGTCCGCCGGCACCTGCCAGCATCGCGGGCACTCCGGATAGCTCAAAGAACCAGTAGACGATCCCGAAGAACCACTGGTTCAGCACCGGCGCGATGAGCAGCACCAATAGCGCCAGCAAGCCCCACGGTTTGACCGGTTCCAGTGCTCGCTGCGTTTCGGGACTCAAATGTGGTTCAAGTGCGCCGTAACCGTCCAGGCCCGGAATCGGCAGGAGGTTCAGCAGGACCGCGGTGACCTGCAGGAAGCCGAGGAAAGCCACGCCGGCCCACAGCACTGGGTGGTCCGGGTCGTAGCAGATGCGGGTCACTCCCAGCAGCAGCACCGCCAGCAGCAGGTTGGCCGACGGTCCGGCCAGGCTGACGATGGTGCGCCGCGTGGCCGTCATGAACGAAGTGCGCACATAAACAGCGGCGCCGGGTAGCCCAATTCCGCCCAACGCGATGAACAGCATTGGTAGGCCCAGCGACAGACCCGGATGGGCGTAACGGCGCGGATCCAGCGTCAGGTAGCCGCGCACGGCGACGTCGTGATCGCCGAACCGCCAGGCGGTGACGGCATGCCCGAACTCGTGCAGGCACAGCGACACGACCCATCCGGCGATCACCATGACGAACACGCCGGCATAGGCCAGCGGCGCGATGTTGGCACCGGCCAGCCACGCCAGCGCACCGCCCAGCACCGTTAGACCGACGATCGCCAGGAAGATCGGGCTGGGCCGCACCGATTGGTGCACACCGCGAATGCTCACGTCACGACGCTACCGGACCAGTAGCCAGCCTTCGGTGTTCCGGTAGAACGTCGAGCGCCGTGCCGGACGGGCGGCCGGTATCCCGTCGCGGATCACCGCGGCGCCGGTGGTGCCCAGCTGGGCAGCTCGTCCGGTCACCCAGCGGCGCCGGCCAACTACCCGGGCGCGCAGGCCGGGCACCGTCGCGGTCGGCTCGATTCGCGCCCCGCCGAAATGGCCGTCGACGAGCACGGTGTCGTCGACCACGGCTTCGCCGTGCAGCAACTGTGCGTCACCGGACGGTTGCCACTCGGCGGCCCCGACGATCACCGACCCGGTCTCGTCGCGGATCAATGGCACCCGCTTGGCGGTGCCACCTTGCGCTCGACGGGCAGCGCGCCACCCGGCCGGCAGCCGATAGGCCCGGGTGGCCGGGCTGTGGCGGCGCGGCACGTAGGCCACCTCGACGTTCAGCAGCTCGGCGCGCAGCAGCCGGATCAGCACGGTGGCCAGGTCGGCATCGGCGCCGACCACCACCAGCCGCTGACAGGATTTCGCGGCAGCGTCCACGTCGGCCGGGCTGGTGACCCGGCGGGCGGGCAGGCTGCGCAGCGGAGCCGGGGCACGACGATCGCCGAACAACAACACCGCCACGCTGGCGGCATTCCCGCCGGTATTCATGGATTCCGGGCAAGCGCGGTCGAATTCAGCGATCACCCATTGTCTATTAGTTCCAACCGATCAACGTCATCTGGCCGAGATCGAGGTCGCTTGGTGAGGCGATGCGGTTGGACTTGTTGTCGCCGCCGACGTCGACGACGTACAGGCCGCCTGGCGAGTTGGTGTTGATGAACGCGATCTTGGTGCCGTCGGGATTCGCTACCGGCTGGCTCACGTTTTGGATACCTAAGTCGAAAACCTTCGTGACGTCCTCGCCGCCCTGCTTGATAGAAGGGCAGCCACTGCCGGTGGTGGTGATGGGGTATTTGACGATAGCGAACCCTGGAGATGACGAACTGCTGGAGCTGCCGGGCAGACCGGACGTACTGGCGACTTCCATGCGGCTGTCGGACCCGAGCCACTGTCCGGGTATCTCCGCGCAGTCGAAATTGAGGGTGCCGTCGGGATTCCGGAGGGGAGCGGTGCCTTGAGTTTTGGGGGTCGGCGTGACCTCTTGGGGGTCCGATGTTGACCCCGACGGCAGCTTGTACAGGTGAGACTTTCCGTTTTGGTTTGCCACGTAATAGAAGTTTCCTGCTCCGTCGAAGTGCGGCGAGCTGTAGGTCGGTGGCAGACTTTGCTGAAAATCGCCCGCCTTCGGCGCGGCGGGGCTGACTGCGGTGAATTTTCCGCTGGTATCGACCCATCCGGCGCGGGTTGCGCTGTATGGCCCCGCGGTATCATCTTGCTTCATCGTGGCTAATTTGGTCAGATCTGGAGATACCTGTTCCAGATCATCGGTGGCTCCTGATCCTGATCCTGTGACATTGAACGTCGAGACAAGACCGTATTTGCCGGTGCCGGGATCAATGTAGCCATAGTTGAGGCCAGAGCCGTCATTCGACATCACCAGTATTCCTGACGTCGGGGCGTCTGCCGCTTTCCCTGATCCTCCCCCATGGTGCGAACCCCCAGGCCCCGAGCCGGAGCCGCCAGGCTCCGCTTGCGAGCCCGGACCGGACTCTTGCCCGAAGAAGTGGCTGTACACCGGGAACACCACTTTCGAACTCGCCGGTATCGCTACGACGAAGACGGCCACTATGGCGGTGACGACCAACGCTTTGTACGCAACGGATCGATGCGACCGGAGCGTGAAGAACCCGATGATGGCCGCGATCGCGGCGACAATCAGGATGCCCGGCAGGAACGATCCGAACTGGACGCGGCCGGCCACGAACGCGGCAATGACCACCACCAGCGCAACGCCGGCGACGATGGCCGCGGTCTTGATCGCGCCGGACGTGACCCGGGACGCGGCAGCCGGCTGTGCCTGCGTGGGTGGTGGCCCGCTGGATGGGGGCGGTGGTGGCGGCTCGTTCGGCGGAGGCGGTGGCGGCGGCGCCGACCTGCCGGCCGGCTGCTCCGGTGGAGGGGGCTGCTGCCGCGCCGCGGGCCGCGTGGCCTGCTTTCGCTGACGGTGCGGTGTCCAGTCCTGACCGTCCCAGTAACGCTGGGCGTTCGGGTCGTTGGGGTCGTCGTACCAGCCGGGCTGGCGGGATGTTGTCGTCATTGCTCTTCCCCCTGTGGAGGGTGTGCTACGGGGCTGGCAAAGTCTCGAGCAGACGTCTTGGAACTTTCTTGTCGCGGATCGTAACCCCGCCAGGGCACGGCTAGTAGCGGTTTGCCAGATGCGCGCAGATGCAGTTAGCCGGGCGGTTCAGCGGCGTCCTCGCAAACCCCTGAGATAGTGTGAGACACCGGCTGGAACCACAAGAAACAGGAGAACCATGCCGGCAATCGTCCTGATCGGCGCCCAATGGGGCGACGAGGGCAAAGGCAAGGCCACCGATCTACTCGGTGGACGCGTGCAGTGGGTGGTGCGCTATCAGGGCGGCAACAACGCCGGGCACACCGTCGTCTTGCCCACCGGCGAGAACTTCGCCCTGCACCTGATCCCGTCGGGTGTGCTGACACCCGGCGTCACCAACGTCATCGGCAACGGCGTAGTCATCGATCCCGGTGTGCTGCTCGACGAACTCGAAGGCCTCGAGGACCGCGGCGTCGACACCTCCCGGCTGCTGATTTCGGCCGACGCGCATCTGTTGATGCCCTACCACGTGGCGATCGACAAGGTGACCGAGCGCTACATGGGCAGCAAGAAGATCGGCACCACCGGTCGCGGCATCGGCCCCTGCTATCAGGACAAGATCGCACGGATGGGCATCCGGGTCGCCGATGTGCTGGACCCCGAACAATTAGCCCACAAAATCGAGGCCGCACTGGAGCTCAAGAACCAGATCTTGGTCAAGATCTACAACCGAAAGGCACTGGAGCCCGAGCAGGTCGTGCACAACCTGCTGGAGCAGGCCGAAAGTTTCAAGCACCGCATCGCCGATACCCGTCTGCTGCTCAACAACGCGCTGGAGGCCGGTGAAACGGTGCTGCTGGAAGGCTCGCAGGGGACCCTGCTCGACGTCGACCACGGCACCTATCCCTATGTGACGTCGTCGAATCCGACGGCCGGTGGCGCTGCCGTCGGCTCCGGCATCGGCCCGACCCGGATCACCACGGTGCTGGGAATCCTCAAGGCCTACACCACCCGGGTGGGTTCGGGACCGTTCCCCACCGAATTGTTCGACGAAAACGGCGAATACCTGTCCAAGACCGGCGGCGAGTTCGGGGTGACCACCGGCCGGCGCCGGCGCTGCGGCTGGTTCGACGCCGTCGTCGCTCGCTACGCCACCCGGGTCAACGGCATCACCGACTTCTTCTTGACCAAACTCGACGTGCTGTCGAGCCTGGAGACCGTTCCGGTCTGCATCGGCTACACCGTGGACGGCAAACGCACCCACGAGATGCCAATGACCCAAAGCGATTTGGGTCGCGCCGAACCGATATACGAGGAGTTGCCGGGCTGGTGGGAAGACATCTCACACGCCCGGGAGTTCGACGACCTGCCGGCCAAGGCGCGTGACTACGTGCTGCGATTGGAAGAGCTTGCCGGAGCACACGTTTCGTGCATCGGGGTCGGTCCGGGCCGAGACCAAACCATTGTGCGCCGCGATGTTCTGCAGGTGCGCCGATGACAGATCAACCGGAGTCGGTCGACCCCGATTACGGAAAGCATGGCGGGTTTCCGCGGTACGAGGCCGCCGAACCGGGTCCGGGTTTCGCTCGGTTCGTCACCGCGATGCGGCGCCTGCAAGACCTGGCGGTGTCCACCGATCCCGATGACGACACGTGGGACAGTGCCGCCGAGCGGGCCGAAGAACTGGTCAAGCTGCTCGATCCGTTCCAAGCGCCGGAGGGCGTGGCGCCGGCCGGCCGGGTGCCGTCGATGCCCGGCATGGGCAGTCTGTTGATGCCGCCGTGGAAGATGACCAAGTTCGACCCCGACGGTGTCGAAATGCGCGGGCAGTTCAGCCGCTACTACGTCGGCGGCAACTCGGCCGTGCACGGCGGTGTGCTGCCGCTGATCTTCGATCATGTCTGCGGCATGGTGGTGCACGCGGCTTCCCGGCCCATCAGCCGAACCGCATTCTTGAAAGTGGACTACCGCAAGGTCACTCCGATCGACACCCCGCTGATCGTGCGGGCACGCATCGATTCCACCGAGGGCCGCAAGGCGTTCATCTCCGGAGAGCTCGTCGACTCCGAGGACACTGTGCTAGCCGAGGTACACGCGTTGATGGTGCGGTTGCTGCCCGGCCAGCCGTAGGTTGGTCTCGTGCGCGACGTGCTCGCCGATCTGATGTCGATCTGGCACGCCGGCGGCACCGCCGGCGTGGGAACCGTGGTGCGAACCTTCCAGTCCGCACCACGCTCGCCGGGCGCGGCGATGGTGGTGGCTCCCGACGGGTCGGTGAGCGGATCGATATCGGGCGGCTGTATCGAGGGCGCCGTCTACGAGCTCGCCGCCGAGACCGCGCGTAGCCGGACGCCGCGGCTGGAGCGCTACGGCATCAGTGACGACGACGCGTTCGCCGTCGGATTGCCCTGTGGTGGCAGCATCGACGTCTTCATCGAGGCGATCTCGCGGGAAGCGTTTCCAGAACTAAGCATGGTGGCCGACGATTTGGACGCCCACCGGCCGGTGGCGATCGCCACCGTGATCGTTCATCCCGACCCCACGCGGCTGGGCCGACGGTTGATCGTCCGCCCCGAGGCGGTGTCCGGCTCACTCGGTACGGCGCGCGCCGACGCCGCGGTCACCGATGACGCGCGGGGATTGCTGGCGACCGGGCGCAGCGAGGTCCTGCGTTACGGGCCCGACGGCCAACGGCTGGGCGAAGGCATGGATGTGTTCGTGGCCAGCCACGCGCCGCGGCCGCGGATGCTGGTGTTCGGCGCCATCGACTTCGCTGCGGCACTGGCGCGACAGGGCTCGCTGCTGGGCTACCGGGTCACCGTCTGTGACGCCCGTTCGGTATTCGCGACACCGGCGCGCTTTCCCACCGCCGACGAGGTCGTCGTCGACTGGCCCAACCGCTATCTAGCGGCGCAGGCGCAGGCGGGCGCCATCGATCGGCACACGGTGATCTGCGTGCTCACCCACGACCCGAAGTTCGACGTGCCGGTGCTCGAGGTCGCACTGCGCCTGGACGTCGGCTACGTCGGGGCGATGGGATCGCGCCGCACCCACGACGACCGGATGGTCCGGCTACGCGAAGCAGGGTTGACCGACGTCGAGCTGAGCCGGCTGGCCAGCCCGATCGGGCTGGATCTCGGGGCACGCACCCCAGAGGAGACCGCGGTGTCGATTGCCGCCGACATCATCGCCCGACGCTGGGGCGGCGGTGGCGGTCGGCTGGTCGATATCGACGGCCGTATCCACCACGACAGCGGCCCGGCTGCCAACCCTGCGACCAGTTCAGCGCTTAGTTTCCCGCTCTATCCTTGAGCAGCATGCAGGCCGAACCGGTCGAGGACGAGCAGCTCCGCAGCGATGACATCCAACACACCAAGGTGATGTTGTTGGGTGCGGGTGAGTTCAGCCGCGAGCTGGCGGTGGTTTTTCAGCGCCTCGGCGCTGAGGTGATCGCGGTGGGGCGGCATGCCGACGCGCCCGCGCACCGGGTTGCCGACGAGTCGGTCGTCGTCGACCTGACCGACACCGACGAGCTGGCCGCAGTAATCGGGCGGTTGCAACCCAATTTCGTGGTGACCGTGACCGATGCGGTCGCAGCCGACGCGCTGACGGCCGCCGCCGAAACCGATTTCGCGCAGGTGTTCCCGACCGCCCGCAGCGCCCGGCTCACCACCGACCGGGAGGCTCTGCGGCGGCTGGCCGCCGACGAACTCGGGTTGCCCACTGCGCCGTTCTGGTTCGCCGGATCGCTGGAGGAACTCCGCGCGGTGGCCGACTACGCCGGGTACCCGTTGCAGGTCCAGCCGGTCACGCGCGTTGACGGCCAGGCAGCGACGGTGATCTCGGCGCCGGATGACCTCGATGCGGCCTGGCAGCGCGCCGTATCGGCCGGCGGATCTCGCACACCCAACCGGGTATTGGCCGAGACCGTCGTCGAAATCGACTTCCGGGTCACCCTGCTCACTGTGCGCAGCGAGGGACCGACCGGTCCGGTGGTGGAGTTCTGCACTCCGATCGGGCACGGCGACACCACCGGCGACGTGGTGGAGTCATGGCAGCCGCAGAATCTGACGCCGGCCGCGCTGGATGCCGCCAAGTCGATCGCCGCGCGCATTGTCAAGGCACTCGGCGGACGGGGCGTCTTCGGGGTCGAGTTGATGGTCCGCGGCGACGAGGTGTACTTCTGCGATGTCAGCGCGTCGCCGTACGAGAGCGGGCTGGTGACGCTGCGCACGCAACGGCTGTCGGAGTTCGAGTTGCAGGCCAGGTCGATCCTCGGCCTGCGCACCGACACCATCATGATTTCGCCAGGGGCCGCACACGTCGTGTACACGGAGGCGGTCGATCAGCCCGGAACCATAGGCAGCGCCCTACGCGAAGCGCTGGCCGTGCCGGAAAGCGATGTGCGGGTTTTCGGCCAGGAAGCCGAGGGGCGGCACCGGCTTGGGCTGGCCGTCATCACCGCGGACGACGTGGCCACCGCGCGTGACCGCGCCCGTCAGGCGTCGGCCGCGCTGCGCAAGCATTGGCGGTCGTGAGAGACTCGCGCACATGCCCTACGCAGGAGATATCACGCCGCAGCAGGCCTGGCAGCTGCTCAGCGAGAATCCCGAAGCGGTGTTGGTCGACGTACGCACCGACGCCGAATGGCGCTTCGTCGGCATGGCCGACCTGTCCAGTCTCGGCCGCGACATCGTGTACATCGAGTGGAACAGCGTGGACGGCACCCGCAACGAGAATTTCGTCGCCGAACTGCTAAACCAGGTCCCGGCGCGAGACGACCGACCGGTGGTGTTCTTGTGCCGCTCGGGTAACCGCTCCGTGGGCGCCGCGGAGGCCGCCACCGACGCCGGCATCGCACCGTCCTACAACGTGCTGGACGGATTCGAAGGAGATCTCGACGAGGCCGGCCACCGCGGCGTGACCGGCTGGCGGGCAATCGGATTGCCGTGGAAACAGTCATGACTAGCGCCGACGACGAACGCTCGATCCGGATACCACCGCCGCTGCCCGAGGGTGTCGGTCCGGCCACCATCGGGGTGCGTGGCGGGGTGTTGCGGTCGCAGTTCCACGAGACTGCCGAGGCGATGTATCTGACCTCCGGCTATGTCTACGAATCCGCGGCCGCATGCGAGCAAGCGTTCACCGGGGAGGTGGACCGGTATGTGTACTCCCGCTACGGCAACCCGACCATCACCATGTTCGAGGAGCGGCTGCGGCTGATCGAGGGTGCGCCGGCCGCGTTCGCCACCGCCAGCGGCATGGCGGCGGTGTTCACCTCGCTGGGCGCACTGCTGGGTGCCGGTGACCGACTGGTCGCATCCCGCAGCTTGTTCGGCTCGTGTTTCGTAGTGTGCAACGAGATCCTGCCGCGCTGGGGTGTGGAGACCGTGTTCGTCGACGGCGACGACCTCTCTCAATGGGAGCAGGCGCTGTCGGTGCCCACCCAGGCGGTGTTCTTCGAAACACCGTCGAACCCGATGCAGTCGCTGGTCGACATCGCCGCAGTCACCGAAATGTCGCATGCCGCCGGGGCGAAGGTGGTGTTGGACAACGTCTTCGCCACGCCGCTGCTGCAGCAGGGCTTTCCGCTGGGCGTCGATGTCGTGGTGTACTCCGGGACCAAACACCTCGACGGGCAGGGCCGGGTGCTGGGCGGGGCGATCCTCGGCGACCAGGAATACATCGACGGCCCGGTGCAGAAGCTGATGCGGCACACCGGTCCGGCGATCAGCGCCTTCAACGCCTGGGTATTACTGAAAGGCCTTGAGACGCTGGCGGTTCGGGTTGACTACGCCAACTCGTCGGCGCAGCGGGTGGCCGAGTTCCTGGAAAGTCACCCGAGCGTACGCTGGGTGCGGTACCCCTATCTGGCGTCGCACCCCCAATACGATCTGGCCAAGCGGCAGATGTCTGGCGGCGGGACGGTGGTCACGTTCGAGCTCGATGCCCCGGCCGGCGTGGTCAAGCAGCGGGCCTTCGACCTGTTGGACAAGTTGCAGCTCATCGACATCTCCAACAATCTCGGCGACGCGAAATCCCTTGTCACTCACCCGGCGACCACCACCCATCGGGCGATGGGACCCGAAGGCAGGGCCGCGATCGGCCTCGGCGAAGGGGTCATCCGGATCTCGGTGGGGCTGGAAGACACCAACGACCTGATCGCCGACCTCGACCGGGCGCTGAGCTGACGATATTTGTGAGATTACAGCTGCCGCATAACTTTTTAACGACTATCTAGCGCAACGCGCGGGGCAAATACCGGGGACACCGCCTTGGTCAACATATCGTCATTTTGTGTATCGCCGAACCGTCTTGAAGCTGCCGCTGCTGGTGGCAGCAGGCGCGGCGATGGCCCAGGCGCCGCACGCTGCTGCGGACCCGCCCCGCGCCTCTGGCGAGTCAAGTCGGTGGTCGGTTGACCGTGCCAACCGGTGGTATCAAGCGCAGGGTTGGCCCGTCGGCGCGAACTACAGCACCTCAACCGCCATCAATCAGCTCGAGATGTTTCAGCCCGGCACCTACGACCCACGGCGCATCGACACCGAACTGGGCTGGGCGCGGTTTCACGGACTCAACAGTGTGCGGGTCTTCCTGCACGATCAGCTCTGGGCCCAGGATTCCCGGGGCTTTCAAATGCGCCTGGCGCAGTTCGTCAACATTGCCGCGCGTCATCGCATCAAACCGCTTTTCGTTTTCTTCGACTCGTGTTGGGATCCGTTCCCCAGACTGGGCCGGCAGCACGCACCGAGACCAGGAGTCCACAACTCCGGTTGGGTGCAGAGCCCGGGCGCTGAACGTCTCGATGACCGCGGCTATCAACGCGTTATGCAGTCCTATGTCACCGGGGTGATCAGCCAGTTCCGCAACGACGATCGTGTTCTGGGCTGGGACCTGTGGAATGAGCCCGACAATCCCGCGAACCAGTACCGCAGCGTCGAGCGCAGCGACAAGCTGGAGCTGGTTGCCGAGTTGCTTCCTCAGGTTTTCGGTTGGGCACGCTCAGTCGAGCCCAGCCAGCCACTGACCAGCGGTGTGTGGGACGGCGAGTGGGGAGATCCCGCACGCCGCAGCACAATAGCCAGTATTCAGCTCGACAACTCCGACGTGATCACGTTCCACTCCTATGCCAAACCGGCCACCTTCGCCAGCCGGATCGGCGAGCTCGCGCCGCTGGGACGGCCGATGCTGTGCACCGAATACATGGCGCGGACCCAGGGCAGCACGGTCGAGGGAATCCTGCCAATTGCCAAGCAGCACAACGTTGGAGCGTTCAACTGGGGTCTGGTCGCCGGCAGGACCCAGACCTACTTCCCATGGGACTCGTGGAACCACCCGTACACGTCAATTCCGAGAGTATGGTTCCACGACCTGCTACGACCCGACGGGCAGCCCTTCCAGGGCAGCGAAATTCAAACGATTCGGGCGCTGAGCACCGGTCCGGTGTCTTAACTCGCCGCCTCCTGTTCGGCGTGCTCGGCCTGCTCGACCGCGGCCAACGCGCCCGCCTGCTGCTCACGCACCCTGCTCATCGCCAGCCTGGCGTAAATCATCTGGCTGGTGATGGCCATCTGCCCGCGACCGCGGCCCAGGAACGAGACGGCCCAGGCAACCACGGCGGTGAACCGATTCTTATGTCCCACAAGGTAATACAGGTGCAGCACCAGCCACGCCAGCCACGCCAGAAAGCCGCCGAACTCCAGCTTGCCGACCTGGGCGACGGCGCTGTAGCGCGACACCGTCGCCATGCTGCCCTTGTCGAAGTACTTGAACGGCGCGCGCTGCGCGGGGTCGTCGTGGCCTTTCAGTGCGCGCTTGATGCACTTGGCCGCGTAGGTCGCGCCCTGAATCGCGCCCTGCGCCATCCCGGGCACACCCGGCACCGACATCAGATCGCCGACCACGAACACGTACGGATGTCCTTCGACGGTCAGGTCGGGTTCGACGACCACACGTCCGGCGCGGTCCACCTCGGCCCCGTCGGACTGCTCGGCGAGCATCGTGCCCAGCGGGCTGGCCTGCACGCCGGCCGCCCATACCTTGCAGGCGCATTCGATGCGCCGCTCGGTGCCGTCTTTGTCCTTGACCCCGATGCCCTGATAGTCGACGGCGGTGACCATCGCGTCGAGTTGGATCTCCACGCCCATCTTCTCCAGCCGGCGCTGCGCCTTGAGCCCGAGCTTCTCACCCATCGGCGGCAACACTGCGGGTGCGGCGTCGAGCAAGATCACCCGGCAATCGGTCGGCTCGATGGTGCGAAACGCCCCGGCCAGCGTGCGATCGGCGAGCTCGGCGATCTGCCCGGCGAGCTCGACGCCCGTCGGCCCCGCCCCGACCACTACGAAGGTCAGACGGCGTTGCCGCTCGGCGTGGTCGGTGGTGACCTCGGCGGCCTCGAACGCGCCGAGGATCCGGCCGCGCAGTTCCAGCGCGTCGTCGATCGTCTTCATGCCTGGTGCATAGGTGGCGAATTGGTCGTTGCCGAAATACGACTGCTGCGCACCCGCGGCAACGATGAGGCTGTCGAAGGGCGTCACCGTTTGCATGTCGATCAACTTCGACGTCACGGTGCGCGCGGTCAGGTCGATCGCTTCGACATCCCCGAGCAGCACCCGGGCGTTGCGCTGCTTGCGCAGAATCAGCCTGGTGGCCGGGGCGATCTCGCCTTCGGACAAGATCCCCGTCGCCACCTGATAGAGCAGCGGCTGAAACAGGTGATTGGTGGTCTTGGAGACGAGCGTGACGTCGACATCCGCTCGCTTCAAAGCCTTGACCGCGGTCAGGCCGCCGAAGCCCGACCCGATGATGACGACACGGTGACGCTGGGTTGCAGGCGGGCTCACCTCATCGAGGCTAAACCGACGCCTCCGGTCAGGCCAGTGCTCAGTCCTTGTGCTCGACGACGCCGGTCGCGTGCTGTGCGCGGTCCTCGTAGGCCGCGCGGGCGGTGCTGTCGAAGTTGAGGAACACCGTGTCGGTGCCCATCTTCTTGCCCAGCCAGCGCCGGCCCCGAGACGGCAGCAACATCGTGACGATGCCGATGAAGCGCGACGAGCCGGGTACGGACACTTGCGCTTTCGGCTTGTCGAGCACCTTGACGATTGCGGCGGCGACGTCTTCGGGCTGCACCGGCTTGGTCGCGGCGGTGGTAGCGGTGCCGGAGATCAATTCGGTGTTGGTGAAGGTCGGCAATACCGCGCTGACGTTGACGCCCTGCGGGGCGAATTCGTCGGCCATCGCGCTGGAGAGCCCGACCACAGCGAACTTCGTGCCGGCGTAGACCACCTGGCCCGGGACCGCCACCATGCCGGCCATCGATGCAATGTTGACGATGTGGCCGCTGCGGCGCTTGACCATTTCCGGCAGCACCAGTTGGCAGCCGGTGAGCACGCCATAGAAGTTGACCTCGATCGAGGAGCGGATGGCCTCGGCAGACTGCTGCAAAAACGGGCCCACCGGCATCACACCGGCGTTGTTGATCAGCACATCGATGTGCCCGCCGCCGTCGGCGCTGGCCTTGTCGAGAAAGGCCGCGAACGACTCTCGCTCGGTGACGTCGAGGGGATGGCCCGACACCGCACCCAGACTGCTCAACCCCGCGACGGCTTTTTCCAGCACGTCGATGTCGCGGTCGCCGATGACCACCCGCGCACCGCGGGCCAGCAGCGCCTTGGCGGTGGCGTGACCGATACCCCGGGCAGCGCCGGTGATGACGACGGTCTTACCCCTGATGTTGTCCATGGCCAGCGACTTTACAGGTGTCAAGTTCGGTGTGGAACCCGGTCTTAATCTGGTTCGCCGTACTCGTCGAACCAGTACGCGAGTTTGCCGCGGCGGCTGACTGCCCGCAGTCGCCGTTCGGTGGACGCACGTGTCTTGGCGGTGGTGACGATGAGCAGCTCATCGCCGGCCTCGATGCGAGTGTCCGGCTGGGGCACGAACGTGCTGCCGTCGCGGATGATCAAGGTGATGGCGCTGGGTTCGGGTAGCCGCAGCTCCAGAAGCGAGACGTTGTGCAACCGCGACGCCTTGGACACCGTCATCGTCAGCAGCTCAGCCTCCAGCACGTCCAGCGGAGCCGCTTCCACCTGGATTTCCCGGGTGGCCTCGCGGGAGATCAACCTCATCCAGTGCGCGATCCAGCCCAAGCTGGGGCCCTGCACCAGGGTGAACACCACCACCAGGACGAAGACGATGTTGAGCAGTCGGTAGCTGTCCTGAACACCTTCGACGATCGGAAAAGTCGCCAACACGATCGGGACTGCGCCGCGCAGTCCGGCCCACGAGAGAAACACCTGCTCGCGCAACGGCACCCGGAACCACGCAAGCGAGGCGATGACCGACAGCGGTCGGCCGAGCAGCAGCAGGACGGCTCCGACGACGATCGCCGGCACCAAATCACCGGCCAACTGGCCCGGACTCACCAGCAGGCCGAGCAGAACAAACAGGCCGATCTGGGCAAGCCAGCCCAGCCCCTGTGCAAAGGAGCGAGTTGCCGAGCGATGCGGCAGCCCGGAGTTGGCCAACACAACTCCGGACAGGTAGGCGGCCAGGAACCCGCTGGCGTGCACGCTGCCCGCCGCGGCAAAGGCCACCATGCCCAGCCCGAACGTCGCGAGCGGATAGAGGCCCGAGGCCGGCAGGGCCGCGCGCCGCAGCGCGATGGCGCCGACCAGCCCGCACGCCAATCCGATTGCCGCGCCGGCAATCAACTCGTACACCACCCCGGCGATGGCGGGTCCGGGCGCAAAAGTCAGCGGCGTGGCGCTGAGCATCAGGACGAGAATGGCCGCCGGCGCGTCGTTGAATCCGGACTCGGCCTCCAGTAGCCCCGCAACGCGCCTCGGTAGTGGCAGGACGCGCAGGATAGAAAAGACCGCGGCGGCATCCGTGGGGGAAACGATGGCGCCCAGCAGCAGCGCGAGTTGCCAGTTGATCCCGAGCAGGAAGTGCGCACCAGCAGCAGTGACCACCATGCTGACGAAGACGCCTAGGGTGGCCAGAACACCGGCGGGTGCCAGCAGTTTCCGGATATCGGCGAACCGCGTGGTCAAACCGCCCTCGATGAGGATGACGGCCAGCGCCGCGGTGCCGAGATCACTGGCGAGTTGAACGTCGCTGAAGTCCAGCCCGAGCCCGTCGTTGCCGAGCGCGACGCCGACCGCGAGGAACAGCAACAGGCTGGGCAAACCCACCCGGGCCGCCAACCGGGTGGCGACGATGCTGGCCAGCAGCACAACGCCGCCGATCAGCAGCGCCACGTACAGCTGCTGCAGGGTCATGTCATCCTCGTCGGGCCTGCGCACGTGCGACGGAACATCCCGCCTACTGCGTGCAGCAAAGGTCACCGGAGTTGCGTTCAGGCCGGCAAATCAGTACCAACGCTAGTGAATGCCGTGGTACCGGCCGAGTACCACCCCGGGCAACGGCGGTGAGGAGACCAGAGGTGCGGATCGGGATCGCGGGCGCAGGCGCTGTCGGTCGGTCCGTCGCGCGGGAACTGCTCGACGACGGGCACAAAGTCTTACTGATCGAGCGCGACCCCCGGCACTACGAGCCGCGTGCCGTTCCCGATGCGGAGTGGTTGCTTGCCGACGCGTGTGAGCTGACCTCGCTCGAAGAGTCCGGCATCGAGATGTGCGATGTGGTCATCACCGCCACCGGCGATGACAAGGTGAACCTCGCCGCGGCTCTGTTGGCCAAGACCGAGTTCGGCGTGGCCCGGGTGGTGGCCAGAGTCAACGAATCGCGCAACGAATGGCTGTTCACCGACGCCTGGGGCGTCGACGTGGCGGTCTCCACCCCGACGGCCATGGTGGCCGGAGTGGAGGGCGCCATCGATGTCGGCCACCTGGTGCGATTGATGGGGCTTCGGCGGGGCCAGGCCAACCTGGAAAAGCTGACGCTCCCCGCGGACAACCCACTCGTCGGACAACGGGTCCGTGACTTGGCGCTACCCGAGAACACCGCGCTGATCACCGTGCTGCGCGGCGACGAGATCATCCTTCCGCAACCGGACGACGTGCTGGAGGCCGGCGACGAAATGTTGTTCGTCGCCGGCAGCGCCGTCGAGCATCAGATCCGTGCGGTCATTCACGGCCTCGACACTGCAACGAGTTGAGCACGTGCTGCGTCTGTAGGCGGATGTAGTCGTCGAGGCTGTAGTTGGGCCCGAAATGCCAATGCTTCAAGGCCCATCCGTGTGCGAGCAGCATGATGTCGAAGACCACCAGATCCACGTCGGCGTCGCGGAACGTGCCGTCGGCGATACCCGTCTCGATCGCCGCACGCAGCGGCGCGGCGGTGGCGATCTCCAGGTCTTTGATCTGGGCACGCCCGGCCGCGTCGAGGGTGCGGCTCTCCCGGTAGGTCAGCACCACCGCATCCAGGTTTTCGTCGACGATCTCGATGTAGCGCCGGATCCCGGCGGCCAGCTGTTCGGCGGAGTCGGCACCGGCCGCCTCCATGACCGGAGCCAACTGGTCGCGGAAAGCGTCCTGGATCCGCACGATCGTCGCCAGCAGCAGATCCTCCTTGCCGCCGAAGTACTTGTAGATCAGCCCCACGCTGACGCTGGCCTCGGCCGCCAAATCCTGCATCGACATCTGGTGAAAGCCTTTCTGGCCCATCACCGTAACCGCGGCGTCGAGCAACTGTCGGCGGCGCGTGCTGGCGCGTACGGCGCGCACGGCCTCCTCGACTGGCAGGTCGCCGTAGTCGAGCACCATCAGAAGCCCAGATCCTTGGCGATGATCGTCTTCATGATCTCGGTGGTGCCGCCATAGATGGTCTGGATGCGCGCGTCGACGAACGCCCGCGACACCGGATACTCCCGCATATAGCCATAGCCGCCATGCAGTTGCAGGCAGCGGTCGGCCACCCGCACTTGCAGTTCGGTGGTCCACCACTTCAGCCGGGCCGCGCGCGCGGTGGTGAGCTCACCGGTCAGGTGTTCAACGATGCAGTCGTCGAGGAAGGTCCGGGCGACGTCGAGTTCGGTGGCCAGTTCGGCGAGTACGAATTGGGTGTTCTGAAAGTCGGCGATCGGCGAGCCGAACGCCTGCCGCTGCCGGACATACTCCATAGTCTCGGCCAGCACGCCTTCGGCGGCGCCCACGGCACCGACGCCGAGCGAAAGGCGTTCTTGGGGAAGGTTGCTCATTAACTGGTAGAAGCCCTTGCCCTCGTCCTCGAGCAGGTTGTCGACGGGAACCCGCATGTCGGTGAAGGTCAACTCGCTGGTGTCCTGGGCGTGCAGGCCGATCTTCTCCAGGTTGCGGCCGCGGCTGAATCCCGGTGTGTCCGGCTCGACCACCAGCAGCGACAGTCCCTTGTGCTTCTCGGCCGTGGTACGGACCGCGATGACGAACAGGTCGCCGTTCTGGCCGTTGGAGATAAAGGTTTTCGCGCCGTTGACGACGTAGTGGTCACCGTCGCGGACCGCCGTCGTGCGGATGCCGGCCAAATCGCTGCCGGTGCCGGGCTCGGTCATTGCGATGCCGAGCACGGTCTCGCCGGTCACCACTCGGGGCAGCCAGCGTTGCTTCTGTTCGGTGGTGGTCATGTCGGTGAGATAGGGCAGCACGACGTCGTTTTGCAGCGAGAAGGCGATCGCCTCGGCGGCTGCGCCGGCCCGCTGCAGTTCTTCAATAACGATTGCGTGGTAGCGAAAGTCGTGGACACCCGGACCGCCGAGGTCTTCAGGCACCGGAAAGCCCAGTAGCCCAAGCTTGCCCGCCTCGGTGAACAGCGACCGATCCCAACACCCGGCCCGTTCCCAGTTCTCGTGGGCCGGCAGCACGGTCTGCTGTACGAAGCCACGCACCAGCTCCCGGAACTGGTGGTGCTCGGCTGTGTAGCTCAGCGCGCTCATCGGAAGGCGTCCAGGCCGGTAAAGGCCTGCCCCAGTATCAGTTGGTGCATCTCCGGGGTCCCCTCGTAGGTCAGCACCGACTCCAGATTGACCATGTGCCGGATCACCGGGTATTCCAGTGATATCCCGTTGCCGCCCAAGATGGTTCGCGCGGTACGGCAGATCTCGATCGCTTCCCGGGTGTTGTTGAGCTTGCCGAAGCTGACCTGCTCCGGCCGCAGCCCGACGCTGTCTTTCAGTCGGCCCAACTGCAGCGACAGCAGCTGCCCCTTGTGCAACTCGACGGCCATGTCGACGAGTTTGGCTTGAGTCAACTGGAATCCCGCGATGGGGCGGTCGAATTGGGTGCGCTGGGTGGCGTAGTCGAGCGCGGATTGCCAGGCCGACCGCGCAGCGCCCATCGACCCCCAGATGATGCCGTACCGCGCCTCGGACAGGCAGGCCAGCGGCCCGCGCAAGCCTTTGCCGTTCGGCAGCATTGCGTCGTCGGGTAGCCGCACGTCGTCGAGCACCAACTCGGAGGTGATCGACGCGCGCAGCGATAACTTGTGGTGAATGGTGTTGGCTGTGAAGCCGGGCGTGTCGGTGGGGACGATGAATCCGCGGATCCCGTCGGCGGTGGCCGCCCACACGATCGCAACATCGGCCACCGTGCCGTTGGTGATCCACATCTTGCGGCCGTTGAGCACCCAGTCCGAACCATCGCGTCGCGCACGGGTTTTCATTGCTGCGGGATCGGACCCCACATCGGGCTCGGTCAGCCCGAAGCACCCCAGTAGCTCGCCGGCCGCCATGCCCGGTAGCCACTGCTGCTTCTGCTCCTCGGAGCCGTTGTTCCAGATCGCGAACATCGCCAGCGACCCCTGCACCGATACCAGTGAACGGATGCCCGAGTCGGCGGCTTCGAGCTCGGTGCAGGCCAGCCCATAGTGCACCGCCGATGCGCCGCCGCAGCCATAACCCTTCAGGTGCATGCCCAGCAGGCCCAGCTCGCCGAACTGCTTGGCCAGTTCGCGGGCCACCGGCAAATCGCCCGCTTCGAACCAGTCGGCGACATAGGGGGTGACATTCTCGGCGCAGAAATCACGGACCGTCTGCCGCACCGCAATCTCGTCGCTGGACAACGACACATCCAGGCCGAGTGGATCGTAGGGGTCGAAGCTCATCATCCCGCCATGGTAAGTCCGCCGCTGACGCTGATCACCTGGCCGGTGATGAACGACGCGGCGTCGGAGGCGAAAAACAGTACTGGCGCCGCGACTTCCTCGGGCCGGGCCAATCGGCGAAACGGGATCGCCTTGACCAGAGCCTCTCTCAGCTTGTCCGGTTGCGCCGCGAATAGCGGGGTGTCGGTCGGGCCGGGGCACACGCAGTTGACCGTGATCTGGTGGCGGGCCATTTCGCGGGCCAGCGACTTGGTCAGCGCGATGACACCGCCCTTGGCGCCGGCGTAGATGGTTTCGCCCGCGCTGCCCACCCGTCCGGCGTCACTGGCCAGGTTGACCACTCGCCCATTACCACCGGCTTCGATCATGCCCGGCAGAAACGCGCTGCACATGTGCACCGGGCCGAGGTAGTTGATCGCCACCACCTTTTCGGCGAACTCGGTTGTGGCGTTGAGAAATTGGTCGGTGCGATCCCAGCCGGCGGCGTTGACCAACACGTCGGGGACACCGACCTCGGCGCGGGTGCGGTCGCGCAGGGTGTCCACTTGTGCGCGGTCGGCGACGTCGACCGGCAGTGCGGTGATCAACTCGGGGTGTGCTTTGGCGGTGGCCTCGGCAGCAGCTTGGTCGAGGTCGGCGGCGACGACCCGGTCACCCTGGGCGGCGAACCCCAGCGCGATCGCCTTGCCGATACCCGATCCGGCCCCGGTCACCAGTGCGAGCTTGCTCATCTGCGGCTTCTCCTCAGGCCGTGACATAGCGGCCGAACTCGGCGGGACGCTTTTCGGCGAACGCCTGCGCGCCTTCTCGGCCTTCGTCGGTGTGCACGAAGATTTCCAGCGCTGACATCGCCATGTTGGAGAGGCCGGCCTGGTGGTCGGTGTCGGCGTTGAACGACTGCTTGAGGAAACGCAACGCGGTCGGGCTCTTCTCGGCGATCTCCGCCGCCAGGGCCTTGGCCTCGGCCATCAGTTGGTCGGCGGGCACCACGTAGTTCACCAGACCCCAGCGTTCGGCGGTGGCGGCGTCGTAGCGTCGGCACAGGAACCAGATTTCGCGAGCCCGCTTCTCGCCAACCACCCGCGCCAGATACGCCGATCCGAAGCCCGCGTCGAACGACCCGACTCGCGGTCCGGCCTGGCCGAACGTCGCGTGCTCCGCGGCGATCGACAAATCGCACAGCACATGCAGCACATGACCGCCGCCGACCGCGACTCCGTTGACCGCGGCGATCACCGGCTTGGGCACGTCGCGAATCAGCTTGTGCAGATAGCCGATTTCGAACATGCCGCTCTCGGTGGGCCCGTAGTCACCGGTCTCCGCCCGCTGCTTGACGTCGCCGCCGGTGCAGAACGCCTTGTCGCCGGCGCCTGTCAAGATGATTGCGGACACTCGGGTATCGGCCCACGCGGCGCGGAACGCCCTGACGAGTTCCTCGACGGTCTTGCCGGTGAAGGCGTTGTAGCGGTGCGGCCGGTTGATCGTGATGATCGCCGCAGCAGCGTCGATCTCGTAGGTGATGTCTGCGTAGGGTGAATTGGCGTTCATTCTGGACGAATCTATATTCAGTTCGGGTGGCGGTCAAGCCCGGTACTGTCGCGGCATGCGACCATCGATGGCCCTGGGTTGGCTGGGCGTTGACGTCATCTGTGTGCTGGTGTTTTGCGCATTGGGCCGGCGCAGCCATGACGAAGGACTCAGTGTTGCCGGTGTAGCGACGACGGCATGGCCGTTTTTGATCGGCACGATTTTGGGTTGGCTGCTGTCGCGAGGGTGGCGGCGGCCGACGGCGCTGGCTCCGACCGGCGTGATCGTCTGGGTGTGCACGGTGGTTGTCGGGATGTTGCTGCGCAAGGCCAGCTCGGCCGGTGTCGCTGTCAGCTTCGTGGTGGTGGCCTCGACGGTCACCGCGGTACTACTGCTGGGTTGGCGGGCGGCGGCCGTGCTCATGGTGCGGCGACGAGGCCTGACGGCGGGGCGGCAGGAAGGGCGGAGCTAGCCGCGCGGATGCAGGCAAGCATGTCACGGATGGTGGCATAGAGAGTCAGAGGTGACGGTCGACATCCATACGTTGGTGCAGGATACGCACGACGTCGACGACGTCATCGGCGGTCACCCTAAAGAACAGCGTGTGTGACCCGGCGGCGAGCTTGCGATAGCCGGGACGGATTTCATCGCAGGCTCGGCCGATCCGAGGATTTGCCGCAGCGCGATCGACGGCCTGTTGAAGTTCGCGCAGGTACTGCTCGGCCTGGTCGACACCCCAACGGTCATGGGTGTAGTCCCAGACCTGCTCCAAATCTGCTTGGGCGGCAGGAGAGAGAAGGTATCGGCTGCTCACGGGCCGCGCGAAGCCTCAGACCGCTTGCGGTCGAGGAAGGCGTCGAAGTCGAACGGTGTCGAGGTGCCGCTGCGCTCACCGGCCTCGAGGGCATCGCGCAGTGCCCGCAACTGGGTTTCGCGGTCCTCAAGCAGCCGCAACGCGGAGCGTACGACATCACTGGCCGATCGATAACGACCCGCGGCGATCTCGGCGTTGATGAAGGCGCTGTAATGCTCGTCGAGGCTGAAGGAGGTGCTCTTACCCATCAACCCATAATACTAATTATTGGTATTCAGCAGGTCGCATTCGCAACGAGGCAGGCACTCGGCATCGAGGCGATCGTTCACTTTCTCGGCCGTCAAGTGCTACAAGCTGTAGCACAATCGTGCTACGGTAGGGGAATGAAGAGCACCATCAGTCAGCGCGAGTTGCGCAACGACAGCGGAACGATCATGCGCCGCGTCGAGCGCGGGGATAGTTTCACGGTGACGAGAAACGGTGTTCCGGTGGCGGACCTGGTACCGCATGAGCGCACCAATGCAGGCGAGCGGCCACGTTTCGTCGCGGTAGCGGAAATCGCTGCCGGCGCCGCCGGACTTCCCGACTGGAACGCAGAGCACTTCGCTGCGGAGTTGCACGCGCTCGACGGCGCTGTCGACGACGATGACATCGATCCATGGCGCCACGTCAGGTAACCGGATGCATGAACGCGTATTGCTCGACACCTCCGTCGTGATCGACTTTCCGGCTGATGCCATCGCCGCGCATAGCGCAACCGCCGCGGTCAGCACCATCACGCTCGCCGAACTGTCCTACGGACTGCACACCGACGATCCGCTCGTCAACGCGGTTCGCGAGCAGCGATACCACTGGATCGTCAACACATTCGCGCCGATCCCATTCGACGCGACCGCCGCCCGTGTTTATGGAGCGTTGTGCGCGAGCGTCCGCGGTATCGGCCGAAACCCCAAGCCGCGCCGATTTGATTTGCTCATCGCTGCGGTGGCAGTGGCTTTGGGAGTCCCGCTCATTACCCGCAACGAAGCGGATTTTCTCGGTCTGCATCGCGCACTGGATATCATCGCTGTGCCCTGACCCGGCCGGTCAGTCCGTTCACGGTCTCGGGAAAGCCAGCCGGGGGAATGCAACCGGGCGATCCACGGTAGACAGTTAGGTGATGCCAGAAACCCTGCAGTTTGTGCCGGTCGGCCAGGACGATCCGCTGACGCAGCCACTGCTGACCGAGTTGGCCGCCGAGTACGCGCAGCGCTACGGCGGCGCACCGCAGGCCGTGCTGACCTGGCTGCGCGATTATCCGGCGGCCGAATTCAGTCCACCCGACGGTGGTTGGCTGATCGGTGTGCTGGACGGTGCGCCCGTCACTGGCGGCGGGTTTCGCCGATTCGACGCCGAAACTGCTGAGCTGAAGCGGATTTGGACCGACCAGGCATACCGTCGTCGCGGCCTGGCGGCAGCACTGCTGGTCGAGCTGGAGGCGGCGATCACCGCTCGCGGCTATCGGCGTATCTACCTGATGACCGGTGATCGGCAACCCGAGGCCGAGGCGCTGTATCACGCCGCGGGTTACACCCGGCTGGCCGAACCGTTGCCCTCGACCGAACCGGTGTATCCGGTCGCGTTCGGCAAGGATCTGTCATGACCAGGCGGCTGCAGCTGGGCGTGGCGCTCGACGGTTACGGTTGGCACCCGCAGGCCTGGCGCAGCACGCCGGAACCGGCGGCGCAGCAGGTACTCACCGGCGGCTATTGGGCCGACCTGGCCGTCACCGCCGAACGCGGACTGCTCGACTTCCTCACCATCGACGACACCCTGATGCCCCAGCCCGGGCGCCGTGAAGCAATCGATCCGCGCCGGTTGGCCGGACGCGGGGACGCGGTGCTGGTCGCCGCCCGCATCGCCCCGGTGACCCGGCATATCGGGCTCATCCCGGTGGCCACCGTCACCCATACCGAGCCGTTCCATCTCTCCAAGGCCATCGCCACCCTCGACTACGTGTCACGCGGACGGGGCGGCTGGCAGGCCCGAGTCAGTGCGACCGCCCACGAGGCGGCCCTGTTCGGCCGACGCGAGGCATCCGGCGACCTGTTCGACGAGGCCGCCGACTATGTAGAGGTGGTTCGCCGGCTCTGGGACAGCTGGGAGGACGACGCGGTGATCCGCGACGCGGCCACCGGGCGCTACGTCGACCGGGACAAACTGCACTACATCGACTTCACCGGAAGGTATTTCAAGGTCAAAGGCCCGTCCATCACCCCGCGTCCGCCCCAGGGGCAACCGGTGGTCGCTGCGCTGGCCCACGCAACACCCATCTACCAATTCGCTTCCGCCAGCGCCGATCTCGTGTTCGTCACACCGACCGATGACGCATCGCTTCGGGCAATCCTCGACGAGCTGGACGAGCGGCTGAAGGTCTACGCCGACGTGGTGGTGACGTTCGGCGGCGATGCCAACTTCCGATCGGATGCTCATGTGTTCGACGGCAGTCCAACAGAATTGGTGGATCTCATGCTCGATTGGCAGCAGCTGGGCATCGCCGGCGCCCGGCTACGGCCGGCAGTCAACACGACAGACCTGCCGCTGATCGTCGATGAAGTAGTGCCGTTACTGCAGCAGCGCGGCGTGTTCCGCAGTCGTTACCGAGGCGGCGAGACGCTGCGCGAGCGTCTTGGATTGCCGGTGGCCCACAACAGGTATGCGACCCGATGACCAACGTCCCGTTGTCAGTTCTCGACCTGGCGCCGATCAGCGCCGGCAGCGACGCCGCGACCGCGCTGCGCAACACCGTCGACCTGGCGCGGCACGCCGAACAGTGGGGATATCGGCGGTTCTGGATCGCCGAACACCACTTCGTCGCCGTCGCCAGCTCGTCGCCGGCGGTGTTGATCGGCCAGATCGCCGCCGCTACCAACACGATTCGGGTCGGCTCGGCAGCGGTACAGCTCAGCCATACCACTGCGGCCGCGGTAGTGGAAAGCTTCGGAATGCTCGAGGCATTCCATCCGGGCCGCATCGACCTCGGTGTGGGCCGCTCGGGGCAACGCCGCAGGACCAACAAAACGCGCAAGCCACGGCCCAAGATTGAATTGCCTCGCGAGTGGCGTGAGATTGATGGGGTGGTGGTGCCGCCGCCGTTCGACCTGCGCACGGTACTCAACAAAGAACGTGTGCAGGCCACCATGGCGATCCTGCAGCAACCCGAGGCCGTCGCTCCCGACTTCGCCGAACAACTCGGCGACATCCTGGCCATGCTCGACGGCAACTACCAGGCCGACGGGTTCGACGTGCACGCGGTACCGGGTGAGCGAACCGGCTTGACGCCGTGGATCTTCGGCAGCAGCAAGGGCAAAAGCGCACAGCTGGCCGGCGCGCTCGGGCTGCCCTTCGTCGCCAGCTATCACCTCACCCCGGCCACTGCGCTGGACGCCGTCGACGCCTACCGCGCCGCGTTCGTACCGTCGGCGACACTGACCGAGCCCTATGTGGTGATCTCGGCCGACATCGTCGTCGGCGACGACACCGCTACCGCACGGCGGCTGGCCGCCAGTTACGGCCAGTGGGTGTACTCCATTCGGGCCGACGACGGCGCGATGCCCTATCCGGACCCAAACGACTGCCCGCAGCTCACCGACGAGCAGCTGACGGTGGTCAATGACCGACTGGCAACACAATTCGTCGGCGATCCTGATGAGGTAGCCGAGCGGTTGACAGCGTTGCAGCGGGTCAGCGGCGCCGACGAGCTCGTCGTCACCTCGGTCACCCATCGCCACGAGGACCGGCTGCGCTCGCATGAATTGATCGCGCAGTGCTGGTTCGGACGAAGCCGGGGCCGGTGCGAATGAAGCAGGTTCACCTGGCCGCACATTTCCCGGGCGTCAACAACACCACCGTGTGGACCGACCCGGCCGCAGGCAGCCAGATCGAGTTCGACTCGTTCGTACATCTGGCCCGCACCGCCGAACGCGGACTGTTCGATTTCTTTTTTCTGGCCGAAGGACTGCGGCTGCGCGAGCACCGCGGCCACATCTACGACCTGGATGTGGTGGGCCGCCCGGACACCTTCACCGTGCTGGCCGCACTGGCCGGCGTCACCGACCGGATCGGCCTGACCGGCACCATCAACACCACCTTCAACGAACCCTTCGAAGTGGCACGGCAATTCGCCACTCTGGATCATCTGTCCGAGGGCCGGGCCGGCTGGAACATCGTCACTTCGTCAGACGCGTTCACCGGGGCGAACTTTCGTCGCGGTGGATTCCTCGACCACGCCGACCGGTATCAACGTGCCGAGGAATTCCTCTCAGTAGCACGTCAATTCTGGGACAGCTGGGCCTCCGGCGCCGTGCTGGCTGACGTCGACGCCGGAATCTACGTCGATCCCAGCCGCATCCGGAACGTCGAACACCACGGCGAGCAATTCGACGTGCGCGGGATGGCGACACTGCCGGCCGGACCGCAGGGCCATCCGGTCCTGCTGCAAGCCGGCGACTCGCCGGAAGGCCGATCGTTTGGAGCGCGGCACGCCGACGCCATGTTCACGCTGCACGGCTCGCTGGAGGACGGACAACGTTACACCGCCGACGTCAAAGCCCGAGCAGTAGCCGCTGGCCGAGACCCGAACGCGCTCAAAGTATTTCCCGCGGCCACCTTCGTCCTGGGGGACACCGCCGCCGACGCGGTCGAGAAAGCGCAGCACATCCGCCACCAGCAGGTCAGCGGCCCGACGGCAATCGCCATGCTCGAACAGGTGTGGGGCCGCGACCTGTCGGCCTACGACCCCGACGGCCCGCTGCCCGACGTCGAACCAGCCGGTGACACCGGCATCACGCAGGGCCGGGTGCGGCACGGCGACCCAGTCGCGGTGGCCAAGCTCTATCGGGAACGTGCCCAGGCAGAAAACCTGACCATCCGCGAACTGGTGATCGCCGTTACCAGCCGTCAGCAATTCGTCGGGACAGCCGCCGAGATCGCTGACGAGATGAACCGCTACGTGCAAGCCGATGCCTGCGACGGGTTCATCCTGGTGCCGCACCTGACCCCGCATGGGCTCGACGAGTTCGTCGACCGGGTCGTCCCGCTATTGCAGGACCGCGGTGTTTACCGCACCCGATACACCGGTCGAACCCTGCGGGATCATCTCGACGTTCAGCCGGCCATGAACTCGTCGTAGGCCGACTGCAGCTGGGGCGAGAGCACTGTCGTGTTGCACTGACGCTGCGTGTCGCCGATCGGCGCCAGGATGCCCCGCAGGTCGTGGTACTGCTGCGGGTGCGCAGTGAAGTAGGTGCGCAGACTGGCCGCCGCCTCCGGACGCGGCCGGCTGAACGCATCCGTCACCGCAGTGTCGGCATCCGGGTGACCGTTGAGGTACTGGCGAGCCGACCCGGTCGCCGAGTTGACGGTGTTCTGCACCCCGGCAGGACTGCAGTCCGGCGCTGCGGACGCCGTCGGCGCCAGGATCGTGGTTGCAGCCAGGCCCCCGAAAAGGCAGCAGGCGGCGGAGATGCCGGCGGCTTGCCGGCGCGCGGTCATACCACGGAATTTCATCATTGGTTGTTTCCTCGAATTGCACGGTGATTGGATTGGGGTTGCCGACACCCGAGGCCCAAAGTACGCGCGGCTCGAAGAGCGTCAACTGTGTGAAAATCCGCGAAAACCGGTGCCGCGGTGCATGACCGGCACACGCGCGTGAAATGAATCTCAATTGCGGCCGTTTTCGGTAAGCAATCGACGAGAGCGATAGCGAAAGCGTGAGAGTTCTTAACGAATCGTGATCTGCACCGTGACCGAATTGTGACCGCGTTCAGCGGACTTGAGCGAGCGCACGGGCCTGTTCGGCGGCCTGACGGACCGGACCGCGCCACAAGTCGCCGTGACCGGGAGCCAAAATCTCGGTCTCCAACAAGCCCAGCGCCGCCAGGCTGCGCACGCAGTCGTCCTGGCTGTGGCTGAACACCGCCGGCAACAGCTGCGGGCCGCTGCGTGCCAGCAACGGATGTCCGGTGACCAGGGCATCGCCGCTGGCCAGCACACCGTCGACCAAATACGAGCAGTGCCCGCCGGTGTGCCCGGGAGTGGGAATGGCCAGCGGCTGGCCGGGTAAGCCCGCGGCCACCTGAGCAGTCAGCGGCTGCGCGGTCGGAATGCCCTCGCGGATCAGGCCGCCGTTGCGGACCACGTGCACCGCCCACACCGCCCAGCGGGGCCGCCAGATCCGCAGCGCGACGTCCAGCGGCGACGCCTGTTCCAGATACTCCCGCTTGGTGTGGCCCACCTCGTCGGGATGGCAATACACCGGGGTGCCGTGGGTTTTGGCGAACCAGATCGCCGAGCCAAAGTGGTCGATGTGGGCGTGGGTGAGCAGGATCGCGCGGACGTCGCCGGCCTGATATCCCAGTTCACGCAGCGAGGCCAGCACGTCGTCGCGGTCGCCGGGATAGCCGGCGTCGATCAGCATGACCCCGGTGTTGTCGGTGACCAGCAGCCAGTTGACCGCCTCGCCCTGGGCGAGGTGCACGGTCTCGGTGATGGCCGTCAGCGCCGGTGCCATGCCCGTGAGTTTAAGCGTGGAGTAGAAACGACAGCGTGGCTGAATTGAAACTCGGATACAAGGCATCGGCGGAACAATTCGCGCCGCGGGAGCTCGTCGAGCTGGCGGTTGCCGCCGAGGCTCACGGGATGGACAGCGCCACGGTCAGCGACCATTTTCAGCCGTGGCGGCACGAGGGTGGGCATGCTCCGTTCTCGCTGTCCTGGATGACTGCGGTCGGTGAGCGCACCGAGCGCATCCTGCTGGGCACCTCGGTGCTGACCCCGACGTTTCGGTACAACCCCGCCGTCGTGGCGCAGGCGTTCGCCACCATGAGCTGCCTGTACCCGGACCGCATCTTCCTGGGCGTGGGCACCGGGGAAGCGTTGAACGAGATCGCCACCGGCTACGAGGGCGACTGGCCGGAGTTCAAGGAGCGCTTCGCCCGGTTACGCGAATCGGTGCGGCTGATGCGCGAGTTGTGGCGCGGAGACCGGGTCGACTTCAACGGCGACTACTACCGGCTCAAAGGCGCCTCGATCTACGACGTGCCCGAGGGCGGGGTGCCGATCTACATCGCTGCCGGTGGCCCGGCGGTGGCCAAGTACGCGGGGCGGGCTGGCGACGGCTTCATCTGCACCTCCGGCAAAGGGGAGGAGCTATATCGGGAGAAGCTCATCCCGGCCGTGCGCGACGGTGCGGCCGCCGCTGAGCGCAACGTCGACGACATCGACAAGATGATCGAGATCAAGATCTCCTACGACCCCGAGCCGGAGCTGGCGCTGGAGAACACCCGATTCTGGGCACCGCTGTCGCTGACCGCCGAGCAGAAGCACAGCATCGACGACCCGATCGAGATGGAGAAGGCAGCCGACGCGCTGCCGATCGAACAGGTCGCCAAACGCTGGATCGTGGCGTCGGACCCCGACGAGGCCGTCGAAAAGGTCGGCCAGTACGTCACGTGGGGCCTCAACCACCTGGTGTTCCATGCGCCCGGACACGACCAGCGCCGGTTCCTCGATCTCTTCCAAAAGGACCTCGCGCCGCGCTTGCGGCGCCTCGGCTGACGTGGCCACGTCGCGCGGCGTTTACATCACCTCCCCGGAAGGCGACACCGGCAAATCGACGGTCGCGCTCGGGGTGGTGCACCTGCTGACAGCCACGGTGGCCCGGGTCGGCGTGTTCCGGCCGATTGTTCGACCCGAGCCCCGCGATTACATCCTGGAGTTGCTGCTGGCTCACGCCACCGCCGACCTGCGCTACGAGCAATGCGTCGGCGTCGGCTACCAGCAGTTGCACGACGACACCGACGCCGCGATCGCCGAAATCGTCGAACGGTTCCACGCGATGGCCGATGCGTGCGACGCGGTAGTGATCGTCGGCAGCGATTACACCGACGTCGCGACTCCCACCGAGCTGTCGGTCAACGCCCGCATCGCGGTGAACCTCGGGGCGCCGGTGGTGTTGACGGTGCGCGCAAAGGACCGGACCCCCGACGACGTCGTCCGGGTCGTCGACGTGTGTCTGGCCGAGCTCGCCGCCCAGCACGCTCACACCGCGGCGGTGGTCGCCAACCGATGCGCGCCGGCCGACGTCTCGGCGGTGGCCGCGGCGCTGGAGCGTTTCGAACCGCAAACCTACGTGCTGCCCGACGAACCGCTGCTGGTCGCGCCGACCGTCACCGAGATGCAGCACGCCGTCGACGGGACATTGATCAGCGGCGACAGCGCCCTGCTGGATCGCGAAGTGAGCGGTGTGCTGGTCGCCGGCATGACCGCCGAACACGTGCTGGAGCGGCTGACCGAAGGCATCGCAGTGATCACCCCGGGCGATCGCTCCGACGTCGTGCTCGCGGTGGCCAGCGCCCATGCGGCCGAAGGATTTCCATCGCTGTCCTGCCTCATCCTCAACGGCGGATTGGAGCCACACCCGGCGATCGCGGCGCTGGTGTCCGGGCTGGGGCTGCGGCTGCCGATCATCGCAACGACGACCGGCACCTTCGAAACGGCCAGCGCCGCCGCGACGGCCCGCGGGCGGGTGACCGCGACGTCGCAACGCAAGGTCGACACCGCGTTGGCGTTGATGGAGCGCAATGTGGGCGTCTCGGACTTGTTGGCGCGGTTGGCGATTCCGATTCCATCTGTCACCACGCCGCAGATGTTCGCCTACCAGGTGCTGGAGCGAGCGCGCTCGGACCGCAAGCGCATCGTGCTGCCCGAAGGAGACGACGACCGCATCCTGCATGCGGCGGGGCGGCTGCTGCGGCGACGGGTAGCGGACCTGACCATTCTCGGTGACGAAACCGAGATCCGTTCCCGGGCAGCAGAGCTCGGAGTAGACCTGTCCGATGCCGAGGTGCTGAATCCGATCAGCAGCGAGCTGCGCGAAAAGTTCGCCCACCAGTACGCCGAGCTCCGCAAAGGCAAAGGAGTCACGGTCGACTGGGCCGGCGAGGTCATGCAGGACGTGTCGTACTTCGGCACGATGCTGGTGTACAACTGCTATGTCGACGGCATGGTGTCCGGCGCGGCGCACACCACCGCGCATACCGTCCGGCCCGCGTTCGAGATCATCCGGACTGCTCCGGATGTCGACACGGTGTCCAGTATTTTCCTGATGTGCCTGCCGGATCGGGTGTTGGCTTACGGCGATTGCGCAATCGTGCCGGATCCGACGGTCGAGCAGCTCGCCGACATCGCGATCAGCTCGGCGCGCACCGCCGCCCAGTTCGGCATCGAGCCGCGGGTCGCCATGCTGTCATATTCCACCGGCGAGTCGGGCTCCGGCGTTGACGTCGACAAGGTCAGGGCAGCAACAGAATTGGTGCGCAAGCGACAGTCCGATCTGCTGGTCGAAGGCCCAATCCAATACGACGCCGCCGTCGACCCGTCGGTGGCAGCCACCAAATTGCGCGACTCGGCGGTCGCCGGCCGGGCCACCGTGCTGATCTTCCCCGACCTCAATTCCGGCAACAACGCCTATAAGGCGGTGCAGCGCAGCGCCGGCGCCATCGCGGTCGGTCCGGTACTGCAGGGCTTGAACAGGCCGGTGAACGACCTGTCCCGCGGGGCATTGGTCGAAGACATCGTCAACACCGTCGCCATCACCGCGATCCAGGCGCAAGGCACATGACCGAGCGTGTTGTGCTGGTGATCAACTCCGGCTCGTCGTCGCTGAAATACCAGCTGATCCAAGCTGGTTCGGGCACCTCGCTGGCGGACGGCATCATCGAGCAGATCGGCGAACCGTCGTCGCCGGTCGCCGACCACGACGCGGCGCTCCGGGCGGCGTTCGACCAGTTGGCCGAAAACGGCATCCACCTGAAAAGCTGCGGGCTGGCGGCGGTCGGGCACCGCGTGGTGCACGGCGGAACGAAGTTCTATCATCCCACCGTCCTCGACGACACGGTGATCGCCGCGCTGCAGGATTTGTCGTCGCTGGCCCCGCTGCACAATCCGCCGGCGCTGAGCGGTATCGAGGTGGCCCGCAAGATGCTGCCCGATCTACCGCACGTCGCTGTCTTCGACACGGCGTACTTTCACGACCTGCCCGCGGCAGCCGCGACCTACGCCATCGAGCATGAGCTCGCTGAGAAGTGGCGGATCCGCCGGTACGGTTTTCACGGCACGTCGCACCAGTACGTCAGTGAGCAGGCCGCGGCGTTTCTCGGCCGGCCGCTGGGCGAGCTGAATCAGATTGTGCTGCATCTGGGTAACGGCGCGTCAGCCTCGGCGATTGCCGGTGGTCGGCCCGTCGACACCTCGATGGGTCTGACTCCACTGGAGGGCCTGGTGATGGGCACTCGGAGCGGCGACATCGACCCCGGCATCATCGGGTATTTGTGCCGGGAAGCGAAACTGAGCGTCGACGATGTCGAATCCATGCTCAACCAACACTCCGGGATGTTGGGATTAGCCGGTGAACGCGACTTTCGCCGGCTGGGAGAGATGATCCAATCCGGCGATGCCACAGCACAGTTGGCCTACGACGTGTTCGTGTACCGCTTGCGTAAATACGTCGGCGCATATTTGGCGGTATTGGGGCATACCGACGTGGTGACGTTCACCGCCGGCATTGGCGAGAACGTGGCGGCCGTACGGCGCGACACGCTGAGCGGACTCGGCGCGCTGGGTATCGAGATCGACGAACAGCGCAATAACCAACCTGCGAGCGATGCGCGGCGGATTTCCACCGATGACTCAGCCGTTGCCGTGCTAGTGATTCCGACCAACGAAGAGTTGGCCATTGCCCGCGATTGTCTCAGCGTGATTTAAGCCGGTACGTCGTTCCTAAAGGCTAGAGTTTGGAATTGCTTGGGACTTTAGGGGACACGCAATGGGGCAGCAGCCCGATGACGCACGAGTCGGGACGCGATTCGGCCGCTACGAGATACGGGCGGTCCTCGGCCAAACCGGCGTGGGCCGGGTCTACCAGGCCGTGGAAATCGGGCCGGACACGGCCGGGGAGCGCACGGTCGCGGTCATCGTGTTGCCACCCACCCTGGATCGCGAGCGGTTCTTCCGCGAGTTGCCGATCGTGGCGGGACTCTCAGATCCGCACCTCCTGCCGCTTCGTGATTGGGGCGAGACCGACGGCGTGGGCTATGTCGCGACTGCGTCGACAGCCGGTGAAACATTGCGGTCGCTGCTGACCATGTATGGGCCGATCGCCCCGGCTCGCGCGGTGGCGATCGTCGAGCAGCTCGCCGCGGTCCTCGACGTCGCTCACGCGGCCCGGCTGACCCACCGGGATATCAAGCCGGAGAACATCCTTGTCACCGGCGACGACGTCGTATACCTACTCGGCTTCGGTATCGCCGACACAGCACTCGACGGACGGGGGCCGACGGCGGGCACTTATGCGTACACGGCGCCGGAGCGTTTCGACAACGAGCGGCCGACCAGCCGCGCCGACGTGTATTCGCTGACCGGCGTGCTGTGCGAAATGCTGACCGGTGACAGTCCCTTTGCCGGCGCAACGACGGTGAGCCAGGTGATCAAGGCGCACCTGACCGCCGCACCGCCCAAGCCCAGCCTGCTGCGGCCGCGTGCCATCCCAGCTCGATTCGACGCCGTGATCGCGCGTGGGATGGCCAAGGACCCGCAGCACAGGTTCGCCACTGCCGGCGATCTGGCCCGCGCTGCCCGCGATGCACTCTCGGCGCCGCCGCACGACGCACCCACGATGGTTCGTCGCACCACCGACCGGCCGCCGGCGCGCATCCGCAGTCGGCCCGCGGAGCCGATCCCCGACTTCGGCTTCTCTTCAGACGCGGTCGCCGAGCCCGAGCCGCGGGGTCCGAAGCTGCTGCCGCTGGCGATCGTTGTGGTGGTGCTGCTGTTGACCGTCATCGGCCTCCTGGTGTGGTGGATCGCGTCATCGGGCAATGACCAGCACGGCCAAGGGGCGGGATCCACACCGACGACGTATCAACCAGACGTGCTGCCGTTCAGCGGTCTCACCGGACCGGAGGGTGTGGCCGTGGACGCGTCGGGCAACGTATACGTCACCAACATCGACAACGACCGGGTGATGAAGCTGACGGCCGGCTCGACCCACCAGACCGTGCTGCCATTCACCGGTCTGAAGGAACCGTATGGCTTGGCGGTAGACGCGGACGGCGGCGTGTACGTCGCCGACACCGACAACGATCGGGTGCTGAAGGTGGCGGCCGGGTCGGATAGCCAGACGGTGGTGCCGTTCACCGGTCTCAAACGCCCGGCGGGTTTGGCGGTGGATGGGTCGGGCAGCGTCTACGTCGTCGATACCGGTCACGATCGGGTGCTGAAGCTGCAGGCCGGGTCGGAGGACCAGACGGTGTTGCCGTTCAACGACCTGGAACGGCCGAAGGGCGTGGCGGTGGACGGGTCGGGCAGCGTCTACGTCGTCGACACCGGCAACAATCGGGTGCTGAAGCTGGCGGCGGGGGCGGCCGGCCAGACGGTGATGTCGTTCACCAGCCTCAAAGATCCGTCCGGTTTGGCGGCCGATGCAGCGGGCAACGTCTACGTCACCGATGGCAGCAGGCTGGTGAAGATGGCGGCCGGTTCGACCAAGCAAACCGTGCTGCCGGTCACCGACCTCGGCTACACCAGGGGCGTGGCGGTGGATGCCTCCGGCAACGTCTACGTCACCGATTACGGCAATGATCAGGTGGTGAAACTGGTGCCGGGCTGAGCCTGTGGACTGAGGTCGACGCCGTTTCGGGTCTGCGTGCGATCCTTCAGCGTGTGCGGGACGTGGCGCAGCCTTTCATCGGCAGTGCGGCGATGGCGCGTGGTGTGCTGAGCCGTCATCAACTGCGGTCGCGCTATCGCGTCGTGTATCCGGATGTCTACCTGCCGAAGGACCTCCAGGTGTCGCTGGAGCAGCGCATTGCGGCGGCCTGGCTATGGTCGGATCGCGACGCGGGTCCGCCGCGCGCTACATGCACGGGCATCGACTGTGCGCTAGGGGTTTTCAGTGTGTACTCAGGGCGAAAAATCGGCAGGCAAAAATTCCGCCAACGATTCACACTCAACGCGGGGGGGAGGCGGGCGCACTAGAAGGTGCTGGGCGGCCGCACCCGGTTCGCCATGTCGACCAGCGTGTAACGGTGTTGTTGGGTGGGCGCCACCCGGGCCAGGCCGCGCAGCGACGCCTCCACACCCAGCCGTAACCCGTGCTCGGTGAACGGAAAACCCAGAATGTGGTTGGTGCTGGCCTCGTGCTCCTGCAGCCAGTCCATCGCGCTGCCCAACACCAGGGCGCGGATTTGCAACACCCGCGGTTCGGTCGGCGGCAGCGCCTCCACCCGTCGCGCGGCGTCGCGGATCTGCTCTTCGGTGATCTCGCCGGTCGACCGACCGGACAGCAACGTCACCGCGCTGGTCAGCCGCGCAGTGGTGAAATGCCTTGAGCTGGCGGGTACTTCGTCGAGTGTGCGTACGGCGCCCGCCCGGTCGCCCTCCACCGACAACGCCCGCGCCAGCCCGAAGGCCGCCGAGATCACGCCCTCGTCGGTGTTCCACACCGTTTCGTAGAACTTGTGCTCGTCAGAGCCGCCGGCCAACTCCGCGGTGGCGGCCAGCGCCATTTTGGGGGCCAATTCACCGGGGAAGGTGTCGAGTACCTCAGTGAAATGCTTGATCGCCGAGTCGTAGTCGCCGGTGAGCAACTCGGCGACGGCGCGATACCACACCAGCCGCCACCGCCAGCCGACCCGCTCGGCCAGGTCGTCGAGTTTGCGGGTCGCCTTGGCGACGTCGCCGAGGTCGAGCAGCGCACGCACTTCCATCAGCGGCAACTCCACCGACTCGGACAAGTCGATGCCCTCCGACTCCAGCGAGCCGTGCCGGACCGCGCGCAACGAGTCCAGGGTTTGCACCGGCTGGGAGAGCACCGTCGCCGACAGCACCGGTGCCGCGACATCGGCCGGATCGACCACCGGCACCTGCAACGCGGTGACGATCTCCTTGGCGGTCAGCTTCTCCGAATGCACCCGCCCGTCCAGATACACATCGGTGTGGGCGACCAGCAGGTCCACTCCGAATGTGGCGCGCGAGCGGGTGAAGATCGTCGACAGACCCGGCCGCGGCACCCCGGTGTCCTGGGCGACCACCTCGCGCAGCACACCGATCAACTGGCCCGACATCTCCTCGGCGCTGGCGAACCGCCGTCGCGGGTCGGGATCGATTGCACGGCGCAGCAACCGGGCGAACGAGTCGTATTCGGCCAGCAGTGGGTCGTCCTCGGGTAGCCCGTCGACATAGCGACCGCTGCGGGTGCGCAACTTCATCGTCAGGGCCGCCAGCGTGCGTCCCACCGTGTAGATGTCGGTAGCCACCGTCGGTCCGGTGCGCACGATCTCCGGCGCTTGGTAGCCGGGCGTGCCGTAGAGGTAGCCGAACGAGTTGATCCGCGACACCGCGCCCAGGTCGATCAGCTTGAGCTGCTCTTCGGTGAGCATGATGTTCTCCGGCTTGAGGTCGTTGTAGACCAAGCCGATGGAATGCAGATACCCCAGCGCGGGCAGGATTTCCAATACGTAGGCGATGGCCTCGGCGACCGACAGGTTCTCACCGCGGCCACGCTTGAGCGACTGCCCGCCCACATACTCCATGACGATGTAGCCGACTGGATTGCCGTGCCGATCGGTGTGCTCGACGAAGTTGAAGATCTGCACGATCGACGGGTGCACCACCTCGGCGAGGAACTGCCGCTCGGCCATCGCGATCGCCTGCGCTTCGGCGTCGCCGGAATGCACCAAACCTTTGAGCACCACCGGGCGGTCGTTGACGTTGCGGTCGACGGCCAGGTACACCCAGCCCAGCCCGCCGTGCGCAATGCAGCCCTTGATCTCGTATTGGCCGGCGACGACATCACCCGGATTCAATTGCGGCAGAAACGAATACGGGCTACCGCAATACGGGCACCAACCCTCTGACAGGGCTTTGCCGTCCGGGCTGGACCGGCCCACCGGCCGCCCGCAGTTCCAGCAGAACCGCTTGGACTCCGGTACCACAGGGTTGACCATCAGAGCTTCGCGCGGGTTGGTGTCGGGTATCCGCGGAATCTCCACCAAGCCGCCGCCGAGCCGCCGAACCGGCTGGACAACTCGGGTCGGCGTCGTCACGCGTTCTCGCGGTTCGGTGTCGACGGCGCCCTCCGAGGTGAAGTCCTCGTCGTCGTCGAAATGCGGGCGGTAGAGCGCCTGGGTCGACACTGGTCGCATCGTCGGGAGGGAGTCGGATGTCGCGTCGGCGGGCTGGGTGCCGGGGGCGTTGTCGTCGTCTCCGACTTGCCTGCGTTCTGAACCGGATGTGCTCATCAGTCCAGATACCTCGGGCCCGGCGGGGCCGGCGCCGGACCGAGCACGTTCAACCACTTGCGGTACAACGTGTTCCACGTTCCGTCGCGCCGGATGCGTTCCAGGGTGCCGTTGACGAAGCGGACCAGCCCGGTGTTGTCCAGATTGACGCCGATGCCGTACGGCTGGGTGTCCATGTTGGGCCCGACGATTTTCAGATACGGATCCTGGGACACCAGCCCGGCCAGGATCGTGTCATCGGTGCTGACCGCGTCAACCTGCCGCTGTTGCAATGTCACCAGGCAGTCGGCCCAGTTGACCACCGACACGACCATCGGCGGCGGGGTGATCTCACGGATTCGGCGCAATGACGTGGTGCCCTGGGCCACGCAGACCCGCTTGCCCGACAGGTCCGACGGCTTGGTGATCGCCGAATCGCCGGGCGCCAGAATGCGTTGGTTGGCATCGAGGTAAACGGTGGAGAAGTTCACCAGCTTGCGGCGCTCGCAGGTGATCGTCATGGTTTTGACGACGATGTCGACCTCCGATTTCTGCAACGCGGTGATGCGCTCGGCCGACGAGAGGATCCGGTACTCGGTCGCCGAGGGGCTACCGAAGATGTCGCGGGCCACCTCGCCGGCGATGTCGACGTCGAACCCGGTGATCTGACCGGTGATCGGGTCGCGGAACGACAGCAGGTTGCTGCCGATGTCGAGGCCGACGATCAACCGGCCCCGCTGCTGGATCGCGGCCACGGCGGCATCGGCCTCGGCTTTGGTGGGAAACGGTCGCAGGCTTGCGGTGGCGTTGCAGTCGTCACCGGATTTCGGCGGCGATTGCGGCGGCTGCGGCGGCAGCTCCTGCATACCGGCCGGGGTGGGCGGCGGCAGGGTCGGCGCCGTCGCCATCACCATGGACTCCGAGCGGCCGCAGCCGGCCAGCACCGTGGCGATCACCAGCGCGGCACACAGGATCCGGGACACGCGGGTCATCGGTACTCGTTCAGCCGCGGCCACAGGCCCAGGGCGACCGCGATGGCAGCACTGAGACTGAGCACCGCGCCCCCGGCTGTGGCGCCGGACAGCCCGCGACGTGCGTTGAGGACGTCGTTGCGCAATTGATTGCGGCTTTGCTCCATCGTCTTGCGCAATGCGCTGTCGATTTTGTCGAACGCCGGGCTGGAGTCGTTCTCACCGCTGCCGAGCGCGACCTGGGTGGCGGCTTGATAGTTGCCCACCGAGATGTAGGAGTTGATCCGGTCATTGGCCCGGCGCCATCGGATCAGCAGCTCGTCGGCGTCGCGCAAGTCGGTTTTGTCGACGACGTCCGGGCGGGCGAGGTATTGGTCGAGCTGCTGGTGCATCTTGTCGATGTTTCGGTAAAAGGACTGCTGGCGGTCTTCTTCGTCCCCGCGCCGGATCAAGGACAGCGTCTCGTCGGCACGCGCTTGTTGGGCGGTGATCGACAGGTTGGTGACGGTCTTGAGCGATTCTGCCGCAGTGTCTTTCGCGCTCTGACTGCCGGAGGTGGAAATCCACAGAGCCGTCCCCACCCACACCACCATAATGAGAATGGCGAGGGCGCCCGCGACAAGTCCGGGGTTGATACGCCGTTGGGTGCGACGGCCCAGCCAGCGGTGCGCGAACGCACCGAAGAACACCGTGGTGACGACAATGAGAATCACCGGCGCCGGGATCTGAGTGGACGCACTGGTTTCGGCGTCGACTCGCTCCGAGGTCGCGGTGTAGAGCTGCTGTGCGTCCGGCAGGATCCTGGACTGCATCAGCGCCGACGCCTCGGACAGATACGACGAACCGACGGGATTACCGGCCCGGTTGTTGGTCCGCGCAATCTCGATCAGCCCGGTGTAGACGGCCAATTCGGCGTTGATCCGGCCCAGCAGCTCCACCAGCGGCTCATCGGTCAGCCCGCTCGACGCGCGGGTCACCGCGACCGCGGCATCGGTGATGGCTTGTTCGTAACGCGCCCGAACGGTGCGCGGCTCGGCCTGGGCGATGAACGCGGTGGCTGCAGCCGCGTCGGCGACGGACAGCGTGGTGTAGAGCCGTCCGGCCGCGAACGCCAGCGGCTCGGTGTGATTCAGCACGGTGGCCAGCGCCTGCCGGCGCTGGTTGATCGTCGTCGAGGTGGCGAACGCGCTGAGCCCGCCCAGCATCGCCAGGATCACGCCGATGGACAGAATGCGGCCCGGCGTCGTCGAGATGAACCACCAGCGGGGATGGGCCGGTTCCGTGGACGACCGCAATCCCAGCGGCTCAGTCGATGGATGCGCCAGCTCAACGGTCACGTCGGTTCGGACCCCAATTCTTCAGGACGTGCGTCCTACGAACTCTATAAGCGAAGTCTAAGAGTTGGTCGTACCGATGCGTGGAAGCTCGGCGCTTAACACCCCTGCTTATCCTGAACGCGTGCGCGGCGACGGTGACGGCTGGGTGGTCTCCGACACCGGCGTGCCGTACTGGGGCCGCCACGGCGCGGCCGGTCTGCTGTTGCGCGCGCCGCGCTCGGACGGCACTCCGGCGGTGTTGTTGCAGCACCGAGCGCCGTGGAGTCATCAGGGCGGAACGTGGGGGTTGCCCGGCGGGGCACGCGACAGCCACGAGACCGCCGAGCAGGCTGCCGTCCGGGAAGCTTTCGAGGAGGCCGGGCTGCCCGGTGAGCGGTTGTCGGTGCGGTCGACACTGGTCACGGCCAGCGTCAGCGGCACCGGCTGGACCTACACCACGGTGATCGCCGATGCCGGCGAGTTGCTGCACACCGTGCCGAACCGGGAAAGCGCCGAGCTGCGGTGGGTGGGCGAGGACGACGTGGCCGCCCTGCCGCTGCATCCGGGGTTCGCCGCCAGTTGGCAACGGCTGCGGACCGCTCCGGCGAGCGTGCCGCTGGGCGCCGGCGACGAACGGCGCCGCCACCTGCCCCGCACAGTGCAGATCGGGGGCGATTTCCTGTGGTGTACCGCCGGACTGCCCGACCAAGCGCCTTCGCAGCTGAGTTACCGGATCAGCGCGCTGCTGTAAGCGCCGAACTGAGCTGCTCGGCGGCCGCTTGCGGATCCTGGGCGGCGGTGATCGCGCGGACCACCACGATCCGGCGAGCACCCGCGGCCAGCACCTGGGGCAGTCGCTCGGCGTCGATCCCCCCGATCGCGAACCACGGTTTGTCGCCGGCCAGTGCGGCGGTCGCCTGTACCAGGGGCAGCCCCGGCGCCGGGCGGCCGGGTTTGGTGGGAGTCGGCCAGCACGGCCCCGCGCAGAAATAGTCGACATCCTCGGCGACCGCGGCGGCGACCTGCTCGGGGTCGTGGGCGGACCGGCCGATCACCACGTCGGCCCCGACGATGTCGCGCGCCACCGTCAGCGGCAGGTCGTCTTGACCCAGGTGCAGCACGTCGGCGCGGGCGGCACGGGCGATATCGGCGCGGTCGTTGACGGCGAGCAGCGCACCGTGCCGGCGGGCCGCGTCGGCGAGCAGCTCCAGCGCCGTGAGCTCGTCGCGTGCCTCCAGCGGGCCGAACCGCTGCTCGCCCACCGAGCCCTTGTCGCGCAGCTGGATGACGTCCACACCGCCGGCCAGCGCGGCGTCGGCGAATTCGGCCAGGTCGCCGCGCTCCCGGCGGGCGTCGGTGCACAAATACAGCCGTGCGTCGGCAAGCCGCCTACGAGGTTCGTGCACACCGCGACGCTAGCGGCTAGCGTGGAAAGCTGACGAATCACGGGAGTCCCAGGTTATTGCTACGGGGGCTGAGAGTGGGCACGCCTGCCCTTACCGTTCGACCTGATCCGGATCATGCCGGCGAAGGGAGCAGAACATGGCACCCGACCTCGGATCGCTGGCCGTCGTCGGCGGCGGCGTCATCGGACTGTCGGTGGCGCGCCGGGCGGCTCAGGCCGGCTGGTCGGTGCGGGTACACCGCAGCGGCGAGCACGGCGCATCCTGGGTGGCCGCCGGGATGCTGGCCCCGCACAGCGAAGGCTGGCCCGGCGAGGAACAGCTGCTGCAGCGCGGATTGCAGTCGCTGCGGCTCTGGCATGAAAGTGGCTTTCTGAACGGCTTACCGGCTCAGGTGATCACCGCGCACGAGTCGCTGGTGGTTGCCGTTGACCGCGCCGACGTCGCCGATTTGCACACGGTCGCGGACTGGCTGACCGCGCAGGGCCACCCGGTGATCTGGGAGTCAGCCGCGCGCGACGTGGAACCTTTGCTGGCGCAGGGTATTCGGCATGGTTTCCGGGCGCCCACCGAGTTGGCGGTAGACAACCGTGCCGTGTTGGATGCCCTGGAAGCGGCCTGCCGGCAACTCGATGTGCAATGGGCCGGACCGGTGAATGACCTGGCCGCCGTCGAGGCCGATGCGGTGGTGATCGCCAACGGAATCGACGCCCCGGCGCTGTGGCCGGGCCTGCCGATCCGGCCGGTGAAGGGCGAAGTACTGCGGCTTGCGTGGCGTAAGGGCTGTATGCCGGTGCCCCAGCGTGTCATTCGGGCGCGGGTGCATGGCCGGGCCGTGTATCTGGTGCCGCGCGCCGACGGTGTGGTGGTCGGTGCCACCCAGTACGAGCACGGTCGCGACACCGCCCCGACGGTGTCCGGTGTGCGCGACCTGCTCGACGACGCGTGCGCGGTGTGCCCGGCGCTGGGCGAGTACGAACTGGCGGAGTGCGCCGCCGGGTTGCGCCCGATGACACCGGACAACCTGCCGCTGGTGGGACGTCTCGACGCCCGCACGCTGGTGGCTGCCGGGCATGGCCGCAATGGCTTTCTGCTGGCCCCATGGACCGCCGAACAGATTGTGTCCGAACTTCCTTCTATGGCGGGAGCCCTCCCATGATCATCGTTGTCAACGCAGAACAGGTCGAAATCGAAGATCAGACCACCGTGGCCGCGCTGCTACGGTCGCTCGGCTATCCCGACCGTGGTATTGCGGTCGCGCTGGACCGGGCGGTACTGCCGCGGTCCGACTGGGCGACAACGCTTTCCGATGGTGCGCAACTCGAGGTGGTGACGGCGGTGCAGGGTGGCTGACTCGAAACTGACCATTGCGGGCCGTGAGTTCGCGTCCCGGCTGATCATGGGCACCGGCGGTGCGACCAACCTGGCAGTGCTGGAGGAGGCGCTGGTCGCGTCGGGCACCGAACTGACCACCGTGGCGATGCGCCGCGTCGACGCCGAAGGCGGCACCGGCATGCTCGACCTGCTGGGCCGGCTGGGTATCACGCCGTTGCCCAACACCGCGGGCTGCCGAAGCGCCGCGGAGGCGGTGCTCACCGCGCAACTGGCCCGCGAAGCACTGCATACCGAATGGGTCAAGCTGGAAGTGATCGCCGACGAACGCACGCTGCTGCCCGACGCCGTCGAATTAGTCCGGGCTGCTGAGCAATTGGTGGATGACGGCTTTGTGGTGTTGCCCTACACCAACGACGACCCGGTGCTGGCCCGACGGCTGGAGGACACCGGTTGCGCCGCGGTGATGCCGCTCGGGTCGCCGATCGGCACCGGGCTGGGTATTGCCAATCCGCACAACATCGAGATGATCGTCGACGCCGCCGATGTTCCGGTGGTGCTGGACGCCGGTATCGGGACCGCCAGTGACGCCGCGCGGGCGATGGAGTTGGGCTGTGACGCGGTGTTGTTGGCTACCGCGGTGACTCGGGCCGCCGACCCGCCCGCGATGGCCGCCGCGATGGCCGCCGCCGTCACCGCAGGCTATCTGGCGCGCAAAGCCGGACGTATCCCGAAACGATTCTGGGCGCAAGCCTCCAGTCCGGAGCTATGACGAAACGGTATGTGGCGCTGGGTAGTTCAATGGCTGCCGGTCCCGGTATCCAGCCCCGCGCCAAAGGTGCGCCCTGGGGATCGGGACGGTCGGCGCGCAACTACGCCCACCTCGTCGCCGAGCAACTCGACCTCGACCTGGTCGATGTCACGTTTTCCGGGGCGACCACCGCGCATGTGCTGGCGGAGCGTCAGCGTGGCGCACCGCCACAGGTGGATGCGCTGGATGGCTCTGAACAGTTGGTCTCCATCACGATCGGCGGCAACGACGTCGGCTACATCCCGACGCTGATGGCCGCGTCCGTGCCGCGCGTCGCGCGGCTGTTGCCGAACGTCGCAGCCCTGCTGGACCGCGCTGCCCGCGACCAAGCGCTGCGCCAGGTCGGCGATTCGTTGCGCGCGGTCGGTGCAACGGTGCGCCGGCGCGCTCCCAACGCTCGGGTGATTTTCGTCGACTATCTGACGATGCTGCCACCGAACGGGCAACGCGCGGCACCGCTCTCGGACGCCGACGCCGGACTCGGCCGCCACATCGCCGCGCGACTGGAGGAACTCACCGCGGCCGCAGCGCAGGCCACCGGCTGCGGCATCGTGCGCGCCGGACAGGCCAGCCGTGACCATCACGCCTGGTCGGCCGACGCCTGGGTGGTCGGTGCGGCCTGGCCACTGCCCTGGCGTCCGGCACCGTTTCATCCCAACGCCGCCGGAATGCGCGCCGTCGCCGAGTTGCTTGTGGCTGCAACGCACTGATTAGTGCACCGCCGCAGCGGGTAGGCGATCGCGGACGCCACATGCGCCGTCACTAGTTGGACGGCCGACTCGAGCGGAGCCGCTGACGTGACAGTGAGCAAGCCGGCTGCACAGCCCCGCTTCGATCACACGGCGTTGTTTTATTGTGCACAAGACGAATATCTCGCCGCTGTGGTGCCGTTCATCAGCGAAGGGCTGCGCGCAAAGCAGCCGGTGTGGGTGGCAGTACCCGAGGGCCGGATGGCTTTCTTGCGTCGTGCATTGGGCGACACGGCAGATGGCGCGACGCTGGTCGACATCACTGAGATGGGCCGTAATCCCGGACGGATTCTGGCGGCGGAGCTGGCTTTCCTGGAGCGCCACCCGGATCGGCCTGTTCGGATGATCGCCGAGCCGTTGTGGCCGGGACGCAGCAGAGCCGAGTACTGCGCCTGCATCCAGCACGAAGCCCTGACGAATCTCGCGTTCGGCGAATGCGAGGTAACAGGTTTGTGCCTGTATGACGCGGCCCTCCTCGACGACGACGAGATCGGTGTGCTGGCCGACGTCCGGGCCACTCATCCGTTGATCCGCCGGGCGGGATCGCAGGAGCCCAGCACGGGCTTCGCCGTCGACGCCGCGCTGGAGCGCTGCAACCAACCGTTGGTCCGCAGCCCGGCTGCAGTGACCTACACCGTTTCGGTAGCACGCGAATTGGCCGGGGCCCGGCGGCACGGTACTCGATACGGCCGGCTGCTCGGATTGTCCGCCGACAGAATCGCCGATCTACAGCTGATCATCACGGAGTTGGCCACCAACAGCATCCAGCACGGCGGGGACGCCTGCCGGCTGGCGTTTTGGGAGGACGACGGCAATCTGGTCTGCGAGGCACGCGACACCGGGTTCATCGCCGATCCGCTGGCCGGCCGGCGGCCGCCGAGCAGCGACCGACCAAGTCCGGCCGGGCTCTTCGTCGTCAATGCGATCGCGGATCTGGTGCGCATGCACACCACCCCGGCCGGCACGGCCATTCATGCTTATCTGCGAATCGACCGGTGCGCCGGCGAGGATATGTGATGCCCGTCAACGGCCGGTTGGTCCAGCTGCTCGAGCTGACCAATGTGAGTGTGGCGGCATGAATGGGTACCCTCCCTGCCGGCATGACAACGACCTATAGCGCGAACCGGCTGGTGCACGGCGCGCTCTTCTACAGCTCAGAGCGCGAATATGTCGATTCCGTGGTGCGCTTCGTCAGCGGGTGGTTGAGTGTGCCCCAACCGGTGCTGGTCGCAGTGCCCGGGGACAAGATCCCTTTGCTGCGCGACGCGTTGGGCGCCGCGGCGAGGGAAGTGACGATGATCGACATCACCGAGGCCGGGCGTAATCCCGGCCGGCTCCTCGGGCTGCTCACCACCTTCATGGAACGCCACAGCCACCGGCCGGTGCGGATCGTCGGCGAGCCGGTTTGGCCCGAGCGCAGCGCGGTCGAATACCCGGCCTGCGTGCAGCACGAGGCGCTGGTCAATATCGCGCTTGCCGGCCGGGACGTGACCGGCGTGTGCCTCTACGACGCGACACGACTGGACGACCGCGCGTTGGCGGATGCACGGCGCACCCACCCGATGATCTGGCAGGACGGCTCGCACCAGGACAACCCCGACTATGCGGTCGACGCCGCGCTGGATCAGTGCAACCAGCCGCTCTCGACCAGTCCCGTCGCGGTGACACACACCGTCTGCGAGCCGGCAGATCTGGCCAGCGCGCGCCGCTGTAGCACGCGATATGGCCGATTGCTGGGCATGTCCGCAGACCGGCTCGCGGATTTAAAGTTGATCACCACCGAACTGGCCACCAACAGCCTTGATCACACCGGCGGGGTTTGCCGGCTGGCGTTTTGGCATGAGGCTGGGCACTTGGTCTGCGAGGCTCGCGATATGGGGCATTTGACTGACCCGTTGGCCGGGCGCCGGCCGCCGAAAGACCGGCAAGCAGGCCCCTACGGGCTGTTCGTTGTCAACGCGATCGCGGATCTGGTGCGCACCCACGCCACACCGGCCGGCACCACCATCCAGGCCTACCTGCGGCTTGACCGTCCGTTGGTCGAGGCATGACACGCCGCCAAGGCGCTGTCACCTCCGTCGCGGGCCTTGGGGCGCACGCGCACGTGGGCTGGGGCTATCACGACCGGTCGGTGTTTCTGGCCCGCGCCGCCGAGTACATTGCCGACGGCCTTCGGCGAAACCACCGGATCTTGTATGCCAGCGACGGTAGCCGCACTGAGCTACTGAACGAGCTGGTCGACATGGGGTTCGCCGACGCACTCCGGGCCGGGCTGATCTCGGCGACACCAGTGGACGAGCACTACCGGTTTGTTCCCGGCAGCGACGTGGTTGATCCGGAGGCAACCGTGGCCGACGCCGTGACGGCCCTGCAGCGTGTTGTCGCAGCGGGATGCAGCGGCTGCCGGGCGGTGGTCGACGGGGCCGCGTTCGTCCGCACACCGGAGCAACGCGATGCATTCAGCCGCCTGGAGTACCTCGTCGACCAGAAGATGACAGCGCTGCCGTTCTCGGCGCTGTGCGCCTACAACCTAAAGATCTTGGCTGACGCCGCCAAAGAAGTGGTTTGCCTACACCCATTTGTCAGTCGGGGCGCATCGAGCTTTCGCATCTACGCTGAAGAAGGCAGCGATTTCGCATTGGCCGGTGAGATTGATGCAGCCGGCGACGAGGCGTTCAGCGTTGCGCTGCAACGGATCTGGCCATTAGCCAGCGCGGATGAGGTGACTGTCGGCGCGCACTGTCTCGACTTCGTCACCCACCGGCAGCTGTTTGCTCTGGATCAGTTGGCCGGGGCCGACGGTCGGCAGGTGGTGTTTCGAACCGACCAGCCGATGGTCGCGCGACTGGCTGACCTGCTGGAGCTGACCAACCTGCGGACGGAAATACTGCCGCCGTTCTTTGCCGCCGGCTGACGCACCGTCGGCAGCGGCTAACGTGGGCGCGTGGACACTAAGCCAAAGCTCATCCTCGTTGTGACCGCCGCCGTTGCGTTGCTGATCGGCGGGTGCGGTGACTCACCGGATTCCAGGCCGGCCGCCTCGTCGTCGGCTGCCAATTTCGCTTCCGCGCTGCGGGAGAGAGTCAGCACCGATGCGATGATGGCGCACCTGTCGAAGCTGCAGGATATTGCCGGGGCGAATAACAACACCCGCGCGGTCGGTACTCCGGGTTATGACGCCAGCATCGACTACGTCGTGGGTAAGTTGCGCGACAAGGGTTTTGACGTGCAAACCCCACAATTCGAGGCTCGGGTGTTCCATGCCGAGACCGGGTCGGTGGCGATCGGGGACAACACCTTCGAGGCGCGTGCGTTGGAGTTCAGCCTGCCCACTGCGCCCGACGGGGTGACCGGGCCGTTGGTGCCTGCGCCGATCGAGGACAGCCCGGGCTGCACTCCCTCCGACTACGACAAGCTGCCGGTGAAAGGCGCGGTCGTGCTGGTGGATCGCGGCACCTGCCCGTTTTCGGAGAAGGAGGACGCCGCGGTGCAGCGCGGCGCCGTCGCGCTGATCATCGCCGACAACGTCCTCGAAGAGAAAATGGGCGGAACGCTGGGCGAGAAGACCGATGTGAAGATCCCGGTGGTCAGTGTCACCAAAGCCGCCGGCGCGGAGCTGCGACGCAAGCCGGGCCCGATCACGGTCAAACTCAAGGCCGAGACCAAGAACATCCAGGCCCGCAACGTGATCGCGCAAACCAAAACCGGGTCGGCCAACGATGTGGTGATGATCGGTGCACACCTCGACAGCGTTCCCGAGGGGCCGGGCATCAACGACAACGGCTCTGGGGTGGCCGCTGTGCTGGAAACCGCGCTGCAGCTGGGTAGCTCGCCGCAGGTGCACAACGCGGTGCGGTTCGGATTCTGGGGCGCAGAAGAACTCGGGCTGATCGGCTCACGGAAGTACGTGGAGTCGCTGGATACCGACGCGCTCAAGGACATTGCGCTCTACATGAACTTCGACATGCTCGGCTCGCCCAATCCGGGCTACTTCACCTACGACGGGGACCAGTCGCTGCCGTTGGACCAGCGAGGCCAGCCGGTGGTGCCCGAAGGCTCGGCCGGCATCGAGCGGTCGCTGGCTGCCTACCTGAATTCGGCCGGCAAGTCACCGCAGGACTTCGCATTCGACGGCCGGTCGGATTACGACGGTTTCACGCTGGCCGGCATCCCGGCCGGCGGGCTGTTCTCCGGCGCGGAAGCCAAGATGTCCGAGGAGCAAGCCAAGCTGTGGGGCGGCGACGCGGACCAACCGTTCGACCCCAACTACCACAAGGACACTGACACCTACGACCACGTCGACAGCACCGCGCTGGGTATCCACGGGGGCGGCGTCGCGTATGTGACCGGGCTCTACGCTCTGGATCTCGGCGGCCACAACGGTAGTCCGGTTCGCGCGGACCGCGTCCGGCACGAGCTGGCCAAGTGACGGCGGTCGGCCGAGTCCACGCCCAAGCGTCGCGCCGCTTCGCGGCAACTCATCTCACCACCCAGCACCGACAACACCCTCCGCAGCTTGCCCTCCGGTGCGACCTTCGATCGCCGTGACCTGGCCATGACACCCACCCAACCGTCTTCAACGGTGGCCGCGATGTGGATAACGCGACCCTGCCAAAAAGTATGAGTCAGTGCGTGTGGATTGTGATAATATCGAACGTATGTTCGAACAGATTCCTGACCCGTTGGAGCGCATGTGTGCGGCGGCGCGGGCCGAGAACCAAGCGGCCGGGCAGCGGCTGGCGGCGATCGCGGAGTTGGATGCGGTGCGGTTGCGGGAGCTCGGTGAGCGGGAGACCTGGATGACCGATACCCAGGAGGCGGTGAGCGCCGAGGTGGCCGCGGCGCTGACCATCACCCACGCGCTGGCGACCAGCTATTTGTATTACGCGCGGGTGATGCGCAGCCGGCTGCCGCGGGTGGGGGCGCTGCTGTGCGCCGGCGATATCACCTATTGGATGTTTCAGACGATGGTCTACCGCACCGATCTGATCACCGACCCCGACGTGATGGCCGGGGTCGATGCGCGGCTGGCGGCACGGGTTTCGCGTTGGCCCGGGCTGACGCAGGGCCGGTTGGCTACCTACGTCGACCGGATCGTGGCGAGGGCCGATCGCGATGCGGTGCGCCAACGGCGGAAGGCGCAGGCCGATCGGGAGTTTTCCATCTCGGATGGCCCCAACGGCGTGACCGAAGTGTTCGGCCGGTTGGTCACTACCGACGCCCACGCGGTGGATGCCCGCTTGGATGCGTTGGCCGACACGGTGTGTGCCGATGACCCGCGGACCCGCAAGCAGCGCCGTGCCGACGCGATGGGGGCCTTGGCGGCCGGGGGCGATCGGCTGCACTGCCGCTGCGGGCGACCGGATTGTCCGGCCGCCGCGCGCCCGGCGCCCGGCCCGGTGGTGGTGCACGTGATTGCCGAGCAGACCACGCTGGACGGTGCGGCGTCAACGCCAGGATCGATGATCGGCGCCGATGAGCTCATACCTGCCGAGTTGATTGCTGAACTTGCGAGTTCGGCCAAGCTGCGGCCATTGATTCATCCCGCCGACGCGCCGGCTGAGCCGGGCTATCGGCCCTCGGACGCGTTGGCCGACTTTATCCGGTGCCGCGATCTGACGTGTCGGTTCCCGGGCTGTGATCGGCCGGCGACCGCGACTGATATTGACCACACCATCCCCTATGGTGATGGTGGCCCCACGCATGCGTCGAACCTTAAATGCCTTTGCCGACAGCACCATCTGCTGAAAACGTTCTGGGGCTGGCGAGACAAACAGCTACCGGATGGCACGGTTGTTTGGACCTCGCCGGCGGGGCAGATCTATGTGACCACCCCCGGCAGTGCGCTGCTGTTCCCGACCCTGTGTGTGCCGACCGGAGAGCTGACTCAGCCGACATCCCCCCGCACCGACCGGTGCGGCGATCGCGGCGTGATGATGCCCAAGCGTCGACGCACCCGCGCGCAAAACCGCGCCGCCTACATCCGCGCCGAACGCAAACGCAACCGAGAAGCACGGCAAGCCCGCCAAGCCGCCGCGTTGGGCCCGGCACCACCACCTTCGAGTGACGGGGATGAGCCTCCGCCATTCTAGTTGGGAATCAACCGATCTCAGCGAGTCGCGGCATGAGTTCCTGGCCGAACCGCGTCACGAAAGCGGCCGGATCCGGGCTGCCCGGCAGAGGACCGACAACGATCATCTCGATACCCAGCTCGGCATATCGTTCGACGGTTTTCAGGTATGCGCTGGGCTCGGGAAACGGATCGGCGAACAAGCCGACGGTCTTCCGGATCTCGGCGGGGTCGCGGCCCACGGTTGCGCAGTGCCGGGACAACACGTCGATTTTGTGTTTGAGCTCATCGGGTTCGGACACCGTGGTGTTCCAGACATCGGCGTACTGCGCGACCAGCCGTAGCGTCTTCTTCTCGCCCTGCCCGCCGATAAGCACTGGCGGGCGCCGAATCGGCTGCGGCTCACAGATTGTCTCGGCCAACTGGTAATGCTTGCCGTTGTAGGGCCCGTTGTCGTCGCTCCACATCTGCTGGCAGATCTGCAGCGTCTCTTCCAGCATCTCGAACCGCTCGCGCACCGGCGGATAGGGGACACCCAGTGCAAGATGTTCACGCTCGTACCAGGCCGCCCCGATGCCGAACATCGAGCGGCCCTGCGAAAGCACATCAAGCGTGGTGACGGTTTGGGCCAGCAGCCCTGGATACCGGTAAGTGACCCCGCTGACGAGCATGGCCAGGGTGATCTTGGACGTCTGACCGGCCAAGTAGCCCAGCGACGTGTAGCCCTCGAGAAACGGATCTTCAGCGCGCCCAACGCCTTCCATCTGGAAGAAGTGATCTGCCAGCGTGAACATCGTGGCGCCGATGTCTTCGGCGGCCTTGGCGGTCGCCGCCAGCGTCGGCGCCAGCTGCGCCGAATTGCCCGGTAGAAAATCGATGAAGTGTACTCCTACTTCCATGGTGAAAAGCCCACCCTCTCATTCGGTTAAGCGTTCCAGCAGTGACAGGGCCTCGGTGATGACGCGGCGTTCTCTATCCGAGTACTGCTCCTGTATGGCGCGAGCCAGCCATTCCCCGCGCAGTTGGCGATGGCTTTCCATGCGCCGTCGGCCGCTGGCAGTCAACGAGAGCATTTGTCGCCGACCGTCGTCGGGATCCGGCGCCCGTCGGATCAATCCGTGTCGATCCAATGCGGCTAGCGTGGCGGCCATCGACTGCGGCCGCACCCGCTCGGCGCTGGCCAGCACGCTCGTCGACGACGGGCCGTCTTTCCAGAGCCGCGTCAGCACCGCCGTCTGTGATGGGGTGAGGTCGTCGTCAGTGCCGACCTCACGCATTCGGCGGCGCAGCCGGCTGAAGAAGACCCGTAGATCGCGCGCCGCCCGCGCGGCGGAGTCGCTTACCCCGTCCACGCCCCTACTCTACATTAGACAGTCCAGGCTGAACAGTTCAGACTGGCTATTACACACCGCCGAACTCGGGCCGCAGGATCGCGTTCAACGCACTGAGCGGGATGTGCGGCTCGACGGTGCCGCCGTCCATCGACCATTGCTGTGACTGGCCGTACTGGATTGGGGAGTCTTGTCCGACTGGGTAATCGGGCATATAGAGGATCAGCTCGTCGGGTGTGATGACCCAGGCTTTGTAGCCGCCGGAGTACACCTTGTCAGGTGTCCAACGGTCGAGTGTGAACGGATAGCTTCCGGGCGAGTGTTGCCACGCCGCCCGGTCCAGTGCCTCCTGGATGAACGGTTCGGCCAACGGCGGAATGGCCACCCGAGGATCCACCCCGGGTTTGGTGATATCGGTGAGCTCCAACCGCTTGCCGCCGACCATATCGAACGTGAACGTGCGGTAGGCGTTGTTGATCCACGGCCCGTCGGCGTGGTAGTCCTCATGGAGCACCACACTGAGTGCGGGTCCATGTTGGAACACCTGATAGTTCTCTTCGCCCCAACTGTCTTGAACCATCGAGGATCCCTTGGTTCGCCAACTGCTGAACAAAGTGCGCAAGTAGTCGCGGATCACCGGCCCGGCGGTAGGGTTGTCCACCAGATCACCCGGGATGGCCATCTTGATGTCGCGGACCGCTTTTCGCTCCGACAGCACCGAGGCGTGGCAATATTGCCCGTCCCATTCGCCGCCGAAGTCGCCGCACAACGAAGGCGCCGAGGCTGACGCGGGCGGTGCGGTCAGGACCACCGCCATTACCGTTGCCACGCTCACCGTAAGCCGCGCCGTCCACATGTCAGTAGGTCTTACGGGAGTTCGACTTTGCTTGCCAGCCAATGACCATCGACCTTTTCCATCGTGACCTTCATCCGGGTGCGGTCGACCCGCCCGTCCGGCCGCCCGGTGTTGCTGACCGTCTGGTCGACCATCAACAGCACCACCACCTTGTCTTTGGCTTCCGACTGGACCGCGGACTCAACGACGACGCCGTGCGCGGCGGCCTTGTTGTCGATCAGCAACTGGCGAAGCTGCACACTCGCCTTGGTGTACGTGTCCTTGAATTGACCTGTGGCACCGGCGAGTACCGCCGCGAAGTTCTGATCCACCTGATTCGAGTCGATGCTGGTCAGTACTTGGGCGTAGTCGACTGCGGTCTGGCGGGCAGTCTGAGCGGCCTGGGTCACAGTGTGCTCGTGCCACAACGTCCACCCCAGCACCGCGGTGGTGCCGAACGCTCCGGCGAAGACCGCGGCCACCAGCCCTAGACGGGCATAGCGTTTCCAAGGTCGTCGGGTGGCTTCGACGTCGGCGTGGGTGTCGGGCTCGGCGGTGCATTCCGTTTCGTCGAGCTCCAGCTCCTGATCAGTTGTCACGGTCATACTGATGTTCCTTGGTTATCGGGGTGGCTCGACGGGCAGTGTCGGCCCGCCGTACGGTGTGGGAATCGTGTAGCGACCCTTGGGCGTTGGATCGGTGGTCTGGCCCAAGTCCGCACCGGGAGGCGGTCCAGCGGTGTCGTCACCGCCTGGCCGGGGAGCGTTCTTCGCCCCACGGATCAGCACCTCGGGGTCGTCGTCTCGGCAATAGGTGTACAGGAATGGTTCGGGATAGTCCGCCGACGACGACGGTCGGCGCGGGGTGCCGTAGTCGCAGGTGTAGCGGGGGTAGATGTCGGCGGTTGCCCATAGCCCGTGCTCATGCATGGTGGTGGTCAAAGCCTCCAGCGTCGAGCCGCGATAGTTCGGGAAGAGCGCATTGAGCGCCGGAACTCGGACGTAGACCAGTCGCGCTGTCGAGACCAAGTTGGCCAGCAGCCCGACCATGGTGTCGGAGTTGTCGTCAAACAGGTTGTCCACCGACGCCAGCACTCCCGGTGTTTGATCGACGAACTTGCGGAACCCGGCGTCCATCTTGTTGACGCCGGTCATCAGCTGACCGAGATTCCGTGTGGTGGCAGCCAGCCCGGTGTTCTTGTCGGCGAACGTGGTCAATACAACCCGGCTGGTTTTCAATACGCTGACGGTCTCCGGCAGCACTGGGTCCATGGTGGACAGCAGAAAAGTACCGCCATCGATGATGTCGGTGAGCTTCTGCGGGCCTGCCACGCTTAGGCTCAGCTCGCGCTTGACGATTTCAAGCTTCTTCGGATCGGTTTGAGCTAGCAGGCCATCGGCGTCGGCGAGCAGCTGCGACAGTGGAACCGGTGTGGTGGTCCGCTGCGGGCCGATCACACTGCCGTCGGCCAAAAACGGGCCGGTGTTTGACGCGGGCTCGAAATCGACGTACTGCTCTCCTGCCGGAGACAACCCCGACACGCGTACCTGGCTGGCGGCCGGGATTTTGACGCTCGTCTTGATATTTGCGATTACCTCAACGCCGCTCGACGTGGCCTGCAGCGATTCAATGCGCCCGACCCGAATCCCGCGCACCGCGACGTCCTGATTGGCCAGCAGGCCACCGGATTCGGGCAGCTGCACCCTGATCTGGTAGGTCGAGTCGAAGGGGTTCACCCGCAGGGCACCGACCAACAGATAGGCCACCGCGACAACGAATGTCATCCCGAGCGCTATCCCGGAGAGCCACGCCCGCCGGCGATGCCCGGCTCGGACAATGGCGACGATCAACCGGCTGACCGTGTCGATCATCCCGGGGGCTCCTGACCGAACGGATCCGGCGGCGCTTCGCCGGGCGGCGCGGGAGGAAGCGGCGGGCCGACCGGCGCCCATTGGTCCTGGCCCATCGGGGTATCCGGGCCCCGACCGACGACCCGTTCCTGCAGCCGCCACAGGGCGTATTTGAGCGAGCCGATGAATTTGTTGATGTCACGGTGCATCGGGCCGTGGAAGGCCGGATCTCCTTTGAATCCCCCGGACTCCGCCCCGGTACCCGGCCGCGATCCCATGACCAGCCGGTCGAAGCTGCCGCGTACCGATATCGCCGAGCTCGTCGTGGTTTTGACGAACGGTGGCATCAACCGGTTCAAGCCGGCCAGGCTGGTGTCGGGGCTCAGCGCGACGTCATTCCACGCGCCGGCAATGCTATTGGCATCTTTGATAACGCTGCGACCGGACTTGTCAGTTCCGGCGATCGACGGGAACCTGTTCAGCTGTCGTGTCGTAGCGCCTAATAGCTCGACGACATCGGCGACCTCGTCAGCGTCGCTGGACAACACATTGGTCGCCGGCCCGATGGCCTGCAAGACGTCGGTGATGGCCTGGTTCTTTTCGTCGAGCCGATCGGCAAGCCGTGCGGTATGTGTCACTGCCGCGTCGATTTGATCGGACCGGGTGTTGAGCTTGACCAACAGCGCATTGGTCTGGTTGATCAAGTCACCGAACGCCTGCCCCTGGTCGCCGGTCGCCTTGCCGGCGCCGTTGACGATATTCGTGAAATTACGGACCGCCCCGCCATTGACGAGCAGTGCCGCCGAACTGAGCACGGATTCCACCGTGGCGGCCGCCCTGGTGGAATCCAGGCCGATGGTGTCACCGTTCTTCAGCAGCGGCGCATTGGGCTGCAGCGGGTTCGGTGGCTTGATCGCGACGAACACGTCGCCAAGAGGCGTCGCTGATCGCAACTCCGCCGTGCTTCCGGCCGGGACTCGGACGCCGTCCATGATCCGCAATGTGGTGACCGCGGTGTAGTTTCGCGCGGTCATTGTCTCGAGTTGCCCGACGTCGGCGCCGGCGAGTTTGACCTTGGCGTGTGCGGGCAGGTTCAGCGCGTTCGAGAATTCGGCGTTGAGCAGATAACCTCCACCGCCCATGCCCGGCGCCGGCAGCGGCAGACTGCTCAGCCCATTGGTCGCACAGCCAGAGGTGAGGACCGCGACCGTCAGTGTTGCCGCAAACACCTTCTTCCCCAGGCTCATCACTACTGCCCCATCGCTGACAGGCCGTCGAGAATATAGGTCAAGCCAAAGTCGGGACCGTAGTCTTGCAATGTCCCCGTGCTGCAGCCCAATTGGCGTAGATGCATCAGGTTGCACATTTCCTTGGTGCTCTGACTGTCGGTGAGTGCCTTGACGAGAAGGCCGTGCACGCGGATGGCGCCGTTGTTCTGGTCGACGGTGTTGTAGAGGTTCTCCAGCGTCAGCGGTAGTACGTCGAGCATTTCGGCTACCCCGCGCTGGTTGTCGATGAGAGTCTTCGCGGCGGTATCGCCGTTGCGGACGGCTTCTTTCAGGTTTTCCCGATTCGCCTCGATCAAGGTGGCTACCTGATCAAGGATCTTGTTCATGGTGCGGCCGGTGACGCCGGTACCGAATTGCTCCTCGGAGAGCATCTGGCTGAGCTGGTGGGTTGTGGACCCGAACTGCCGCACCTTGGCGTCGTTGCGGGCGGTGGCCTCCACGATCGAGCTGAGGTCAGTGATGATGGTGGTCAACTGCTGCCGGGTGGTTACACCGCGCTCCGAGCTGAGCCGCAACGCCTTAGAGAGTTCGTCGAGTGCGGACAGGATCTTTTGGCCGTTGCCGTCGGCGATTCCGACTGCGGCATCGGTCACGTCGGCCATCGGCCCACCACCTTTGCCGTCGCCTTTGAGTGACTTCGAAACTTTGTCGAGCATGTCGAGCACCCGATCGAAGGCGACGGGCGTCTTGGTTCTGGTCAGGCCGATCGTGTCGTGGTTCTTCATCACCGGGCCCCCGCGATAGGGCGGCGTCAATTCGATCTGGCGATCGGTGAGAATCGAGGTGGTAAGGGTCACCGCGTGCGCGGCGGCGGGGACTTTGACGTGTTTGTCCACGGTGAAGTCAACCTCGACGTAGCTCCCCCTTGAGGTGACCTTGGTGACTTTCCCCACCGGCATGCCAAGGACCGCGACTGCATTGCCCTCATAAAGCCCCGCGGCGCTGTCGAATTGAGCGGTCAGGCTGATGGTGTCGAGCTGTGACTTGACGTAGTAGCTGACCACCCCGGTGCCCACGGCGGCCAGGACAGTGAAGGCGGCGACGAGCGCAATGATCCTGCGCCTACGGGTAATCATTTGCAGTCCTTGAAGTACTGGATCATGCCGAATTCCTTGGCGCGGCCACTGATCGCGCACATCCACGAGTCGATAGCCAACCCGTTGGGAAGATTGAACTCGACGACGGGACCATAGCCGGTGGCGTTGGTCAAGCCACGCAGCGGTAAGGGAGCGGCCTGCAAGAGACTGCGCAACAGGTCGTCGTGGTGGCCGACCATATTGGTGAGCTCATGCAGATTGGTGAACAACTCGTCGAGCATCGGCCGGTCGTTGACCACGATCTTCTCGAGCTTGTCGACGAGTTGGGTCAAGGCCGCCAACATGGCGTGAAAGGTGGCCTCTCGCGCCACCAAATGGCCGAGTAGGTCCTGGCCCTGGTCCATCAAGTTACCCAGATTTGTCTGCTGTGCCCGCAGCGTGTTGACCACCCGTTGGGTACTGGCCAGCAGGGTGCCGAGCTGATCTCGCCGGTCGGCGGTGATCGTCGACAACGTGTGCAGGTTGGCCATGGCTTGCGGAACCAGGGGCGGCACCCCGTCGAGTTGCGTGCCCAGGACGGCCAGTGATTGCGCGAACTGGTCGGAGTCAACCTGCTCGAATGTCGTTGTGGCGTCTTCTAGTAGCGACTGTAAATCGTAGGGAACCTCGGTGTGGGCCAGGCCGATCGTCTTGCCCGGCAGCGAGCCGGGGCCGTCCGGCAATAGCTCCAGGTAGCGGGAGCCGAGGATGGTCATGACCTTGATGACTGCCGTGGTGTTCTTGCCCAACACAATGTTGTCTCGCACCTTCAAGCCGGCCTCGACGTGATCGCCGACGAGCTTCATGCTCGAGACGTTGCCCACTTCGATGCCGGCAATGGTGATGGGGTTGCCCGGGCGCAGCGAAGCGGCTTGGAGAAACTCGGCGGTGTAGCGCGTATAGCCGGCACCGAGCAGCTTCACCAACAGCGATGCCGCGACAAGCACCGCGACTACGGCCAATGCGACGAAGCCGAGCAATGTCGTGTTGTAGGACTCCAGCGGACGGCGCCGCAACCGCGGCAACAAGGTTTTAGCCATTGGCCATGTTCCTGCATCGGGGCGTATGCCAGCCAAGGTTCTGAGTGGTAATCGGGTAGGCGTTGCCCGGCGTCGCCGCGTTGACGATGAAGGTGGTCAAGTCGTTGAGCCCGGGGAAGAACCCGGCGGCGTTGAGGTCGCAGGCATAGGCGTTGCCGTAGGAGCCCTCACCGGTGGCCCGGGCAAAGCCCTTCAACAACAGCGGCAGGTTGTCGCCGGTGAACGCCAGCTGAGGTTCGATGCCGGCCATGTGCTTGCTGAAACCGGGCTGGCGGGTGATGAGCTGGTCCAATGCGGGGTAGACGTCGTCAGCGATCGCGGAGAGCCGTCGCGTGACCTGGGCCAGCGAGCCGACCGAGGACTGCAGCGAAGGTCGGCGGGCATCGAAATCGCCTACTACGCCGAGGGTTTGGGTGAGGGCATGATCCAGTTCGTCGTTTTGCACAGCCACGGAGTCGCTGACTTTGGTGAGGCTGGAGATGAGGTCACCGAGGGCTTGATCGCGTGCGGACAAGGTCTTGCTGAGCGTCGACGTCTGCTCCACCAGCAGCGGGATGGATGCGCGGTCGCCTTGCAGCGACTGCAGAACACCTTTGGTGAGGTCGTCGGCTTGCTTGGGATTCAGCAGGGAAAACAGCGGCTCGAAACCATTGAGCAGCTTTCCGACATCGAATGACGGATCCGTCTGCTGCACCGGGATGACGCTTTTCGCGGGGAGCAGGTCGTGGTTGCCGATTTCGCCGAGCGACAAGCCGAGATAGCGCTGCCCGATGATGTTTTGATAGGTCACCGAGGCCACGGTGTTGCCGTAGAGGTGTTGGTCGTCTTGGACGATGAACGAGACCTTGGCCAGTTTCCCGGCAAGCTCGATGCTTTCGACCCGGCCGACCCGCACGCCGGCCATCCGGACATCGTCGCCAACCCGCAGGCCGTACACGTCGGTGAACATCGCCGCATACGGCGTCGTCGTTCCGGCCACGTCGCGCCGCAGGGTGGCGTACACCAGCCAGGTGACGGCGGTGGCGATTGCCATGAAGATCGATAAGCCGATCAGCGGTCCGCGGAAGGTCATTTCGGCTTCCCGGCTGGCTCGGGCCGCAGCGAGACCGTCGTTCCGCGGGCCACCGGGCCCAGCAACAGTTGGGTGGCCACAGACGCGGGATGAGGCTGGCCGGTGATCAGTCCGAGCTGGTTGCGCTCCTGTTGGCTGCCGACCGGGCCGACGTTTCCGCCATACGACGCCGGCGCAGCCTCGGCAGGCAGCGGCTGCCCCGCGGGCGGCGGCGGTGCATCATCTGGGTCGGCGGTTCCCGGGACCCTGGGAGCCGGGCCGGTGGGCCACGGCCACCACGGCAGCGGTGGGTTGGGATCCTGCAGGCTGGAATTGGGATTGACCAGTGGCGGCGCGACCGCGGCCAAGTTCCCGTCCGGCCCGAACTCGGTGCCCGGCGGCGGCGCGAGATCAGCAGGCGGGTGATAGTTCTGCGGCAGCAACGCCTCGGGTAGATCGGCGCGCACCGCGATCTCCGGGGCGGTGAAGCAACTCGGACCCTTCAGCTCGCCGTAGCGCGGGCAGTCGGCCCGCGTGTAGGTGTAGGTGGGGGTGAGCGCCAGGTTGACCCGCATGTTCCCGGTGTCGAGATCGGGGTCCCACACCTCTTCGAAGAATTTGTTGGACAGCCGATTCAATCTGGTGAAGATCGGCAGGAATTGGTCGCTGTGCAATGCGAGCACGCCCAGCACGGGGGTGAGGTTCTGGGTCATTTCGATCAGCTGGTCGGTGTGGTTGTCGAAGGCCTGCCGGTTCACGCTGAACGTGTGCTGGGAGCCGGCGATCAATGACGTGAATTGTGCCCGCTTCTCGGCCAAGGTCTGCATTGGTTTGACCGCGTCATGCAGCACATCGACGAGTTCCGGCGCGGTGGCCTGCAAACCACGGGTGGCATCCAGCAGGGCTGAGACCGTCGACGGTCCCGGGTCGGTGGTGACGATGGCATTGAGTTCGTTGAGCATGCGGGATAATTGAGCGCCAGCCGTGAGTAGGGTGCCGCGGCGGTTTTCGGTGGCCGCCCCGACGGCGGCCAGAATGCCGACGCTGTGATCCTCGCGCCCCCGGCCGGTCGCGGCGAGGATGTCACGTAGCTTGCTGATGGTCGTCTGGAAGATCACCGTTGACAGATCGGTGTTTTCCGGGATGTGCGCACCGTTGCGGATGCTCGCGCTACGCACGCCGTCGACCAGCTGCACCGACGACACCGCGAACACATTGCTGGGTACTACCCGTGCGGTCACTGTGGCCGGGATGTCCTTGGCGTACTCGGGTTTGAGGTTGATGTGAACGAAGTTGGGCTTGCCGTAGGTGGCCGGAATGACATTGTCGACGGCGCCGACCAGCAATCCGTGGTACTTGACGTCGGAACGCGCAGGCAGCCCGTCGCCGACGTTCACCAGCTCGGCAACCACCCGGACGTAGTCGTTGAGTTTCCCGGTGGACTTCAGCAGCAGGCTGCCGGTGACCATTGCGACGACCAGCAGCACAGTCACCCCGCATGCCAACAACTGCGGCTCGGAGGGGCCGCGGCCGTCCAGATCCAACGAATTCGCCATCTAGCCACCAAATCTCGCGCCGGCATCGATGCTCCACAACGCCATGGTGAGCAGCATGTTGACCATGATCACGACGGTGATGCTGGCGCGCATCGCATGCCCGGCAGCCACCCCGACGCCTTCCGGGCCGCCACCGGCGTAGAACCCGTAGTAGCACTGCACAGTGGATGAAATCCACACGAAAACAACACATTTGAGAACCGAATAGATGATGTCCTTGCCGCTCAACATCATCGTGAAGTAGTGCAGGTAGGGCCCGACGGAGCCGCCACTGATGACACCTGCGACGACCTGACAGGTGAGGTAGGTGACTGCCAAGCAGGCCACGTAGAGGGGAACGACGGCGATCACGGACGCCATCAGCCGGGTGGTGACCAGAAACGGGATCGGACGGATCGCCAGCGATTCCAGGGCGTCGATCTCGTCGGCGATGCGCATCGCGCCCAACTGTGCGGTGAACCGGCAACCGGCCTGCATCGCGAAGGCCAGTGATGCCATGATCGGCGCGAGCTCTCGGGTGTTCACCAGCGATGAGATGATGCCGGTCGCCGGACCCAAGCCGAGCAGGTTCAGAAAGTTGTAGCCCTCCACGGCGACCAGGGCGCCGGCAGTGAAACCGAGCACGACCGCGACGCCGGCGGTGCCGCCGCCCACCACGATCGAGCCATTGCCCCAGGCAATATCCGACAGCAGCCGCAGGAATTCCTTCCGGTACTGACGCAACGATGCGGGCACCGCAAGCACGGCCCGGACGAAGAACACCAGCATGTGCCCCAAGCGGACAGTCGGTGTCGCTGCCCGGCGGTAAACAGCGACGACCGGCCGCGCGATCGTCGGTACATAGGTCGACACGGTCATTTGTGCCGCTCCTCAGCATCGCTGCGCTCTGCATCGTCGCCGGCGCGCATGTCACAGCCCCGTCCGGGGGAACAGCACGTTGTAGAGCTGGCTGATGCCGACGTTGACGATCATCAGCACCAAAATCGATTCAACGACGGCCGCATTCACCGAGTCGGCGACGCCGGTCGGGCCGCCTTTGGTGGACAGACCCTTCTGGCAGGCCACCACCGCCACGATGCCGCCGTACACAACGGCTTTGAGGAGCGCCACGATCATGTCGCCGGTAGTGGCGAACGACGAGAAGGTGGCCACGAAGCTGCCCGGAGCGCCGCGCTGGAAGTACACGTTGAACAGGTAGCTGGCCAAAAAGCCTACGAAGCAAGTGATTCCCGTCAACGCGACACCGATCATGACCGCGGCGGCAAAGCGTGGCACGACCAGGCGGCGAATCACCGACACGCCCATGACCTCCATGGCGTCGGTTTCCTCGCGCATGGTGCGGGAGCCGAGGTCGGCGGTGATTGCGGATCCGACAGCCGAGGCCATCAGTACCGCGGCCACCAACGAGGCGGCTTGGCGGATGACCGCCAGCCCACTGGCGGCACCGGCCAGTGACGTGGCGCCGACCTGATTGGCCAGCAGCGCGAACTGGATGGACAGCGTCACGCCGATCGGTAGTGCGACCAAGACGGTCGGCAGTACGGCCGTGCCCGCCATGAACGCGCCTTGCCGCAGAAACTCGATCCACTGGAAGCGGCCGGTGAACAGGTCGATGAAGAAGTACTGGATGGTACGGACCGCCAGGACGTACTGCTCGCCCACGGTGGTCAGCGAGGCAACCGGATGGCGTCTGACGTAACCAACGGTCCATTGCTCGATGGCGGCCACATCGTCGCGTGCTTGAACGCTGCCGATACCAGGCTCCACGGCGAGCATGTTAATCATCATTCTGATTAAGCGAAAGGTTTCGGCGAAACCTGGATGCTTGGCCGGCCGAACCGCACAGTGGGCGCGCAAATGCCTACTGACCTCGGCCGCCATCAGACATATGTTTAGTGAGACCCCGCTTGACCTCCTGCGAGGTTCGCGGGAAGATCCGGTGCACGTCGAGCATGTGAATGGCAATTTCCGACCGTCAAGGTGGAGAGGATGCGAATGCGGCCGAAAAGCTTGCGGCGGGGAAGTGCCAGCGTGGCGTGCGCCGGGCCGGTCCTCGCCACCGCTCTGGTGCTGTCCGGCCACGCCACCGCTGATACCAGTCCGCCGCCGCCGCTGCCGGTGTTCGCCCCGTCGCCGAGCGACTGGTCACCGAACTTCGACCTTTGGCCGTACAACACGTTCGCGTACCGGGTGACGCCCGAGATGGTCAGCGGCATGTCGGACTCATGTCAGTGGTTCAATGCCCAGTTCGACCCATTGATCGGCCAGATCAACGAGTTCAACCGCCACCTCGGCGACCAACACGACGATTACTCGGCCGGCGGAGTGCAACGGCAAGCCGATGCCGTCGTCGCCAACATCGACCAGTCGACTGCCTTCTTGGCGCCCCGGGTGAAGCCGTTGGTCATCACCAACAACCTGGACAACTTCGGCCCGTATTCGCCGATATACGGCGGAGAGTCGATGACCAGCATGGCATTTCAGCTATCCCGAATCAGTGCCAGCATCAAGAAGAAGGACTCATCAGGAGTGACACACGCCAACATCGTTGCGGCCACCGGGTGGGGCGACGCGCTCCGCGACTCCGGAGCATGCAGCTCGTGACCAATATGGGAGGTGAGATGTGAGATGAAGCTCTCGGAAGATACTGCGGAGGCGGCCGCCGACGACTCCAGCGATGCGGACGAGGATTCTGTCGCCGAGCGCGCTGAAAATGAGCAGTCAAAGCGAAAAGCGCGTCAGGCCAAGCCCATTCGGTGGGCTGCGGCCATTGTGCTGGCTGCCTTGCTGGCGGCGACAGGCTACGAAGGCTGGCTGTTGTTTCAACACCATCAGCGGGATGTCGCCGCTGCCCAGGCGCTCGACGCGGCAATGAAATACACACTGACACTGACCAGCGTCGACACCAATGCGCTCGACAAAAACTTCACCGAGGTTCTCGACGGGGCGACCGGTGAGTTCAAAGACATGTACACCGAATCAAGTGCACAACTGCGCCAGGTGCTGGTCGAAAACAAGGCGGCGGCGCACGGCACTGTGATCGACGCGGCGGTCAAGTCCGCCACTGAAAACCAGGTCGAGGTTGTGCTGTTCGTCGATCAGTCGGTAAGCAACGCCGCTGCTCCGCAACCCCAGTTGGACCGCAGCAGGGTCACGATGACCATGGACAAGGTGGACGGCCGATGGCTGGCCAGCAAGGTTGAGCTGCCATGAGATTCGCCTGGGACCGATCAGACGCGCGAGGCTTCTTCCTCGTGTGCCTGGTCGGTCGGGGCGTGGTGCAACCACCCCGCTACCAAGGCGGTGAGTAACAGCCACCCGATGATCGCGGTTGGGATCGCCCAGGCGCGCCGCACGAGCAGCGCTTTGCCGCACTGCGCGACGAGGTTGTCGCCGCCTGCATCGGCGGCATGGGACATGTTCGCGTTAAAGGCCCTGCCGCAGGTGATCTGAATGCCGTACTGGTCATACTGGGCCAGAAAGACCTGCCACCACAACGCCATGAGTCCGACCACCACCAGCAGTATGCCTGCGATGGCGAGCAACAAGTGCCGATTCTTCACGGTGCTCCCTTCAGATCAGGTTGCGGCGCCGACGGATTCGCCATCGCACATCGGCAAGCAACACGTAGCTGCCGCCCTGTCGGATGAACTTGGGCAGGAAGCGATTGACGAAAGCCACCAGCAGAAACAGGTATTCGAATCGGCGCTGTTGTCCCGGCGTCCACTTGATTTGCAAGGTGTCCCGGAATACCGGGGCCAGAAATCCCGACGTGAGAAACCGTAGTAATGGCACGAATGGCCGCAGCAGCGGCGTGATCATGGTGAGGTTGATCAGGTCCTGTAGGTAGTTGCGCACGACGTCGTCGATCACAACGCGTTGGCAAGCGTCGTTCCAGTATTGGTCGAATTCGGCTCGGGTCGCGGGCCATTGGTCCTCGGTGACCTGCAGGGTGGTGCCCAGCGGGAACGCCGACCGGTAAAAGTGCTCGGCAAGCTCGCCGGACAGCTGGCCGCGCAGCAGTTGATAGGTGTCCTCCAAACCGACGAAAAGGCATGCTGCCACCCACATCTGGAGGTCACGATCGAAGCCGCTGTACTTCACCGGGCTCGACGGCTCCGATCGAACCTGGCGGTGGGCGACGTCGACGGCGTCGCGGTAGGCGGCGCGCTCGGTAGGGCTGCCGATGATCGCCACCGCCAGGTAGCTGAACGTGGTGCGGGCCCGCTTCCAGGGGTGCTTCATCAGGCTCCCGGAGTCGACCTTGCTCTCGACCACTCCGTAGCCGACGCCCGGCGAGGACAGCTGCATGACGACATTGGCAGCACCGGCAGCAAATGACCAGAAGTCCAGTGCATCGGCCACCGTGGCAGGACGGTCGTCCCACCGCGCTGTACGCCGAGCGATGTGAATGCGGGTGTCGGCGGTGGTCAGCGGAGCCGACGGAACGTCTGTGCTCATGTCATGCACACGTCAGCGAACAGCAGCACCGGCCACGACACGATCGACCCGAGGAAGGACACCACTAGATCGGCACCGTGCATCTGGTGCAGATGGTCGGTGTGAGTGGTCGACCAAATCACCCCAACCAGCAGGTACGGTGTTCCAACGAGCAAGCCGAGCCCAATCAGCTCGGCGATCGTGAGCTGGAAGCTGAGCAGCTGGCGTACCTTGCCCAGCATGGGCGGTTCCCTCCTCGTCGGCACCCTCGGTAAGCGGGTTTAGTATCAATTATGTTAATGGAAATTCTGACTCTTCGGTAGATTCCGGTTAAGTTTTTCCAGACCCAAATCTGACGCTAGGGTTAGGCGGTGACGACCGCCCGTACCGACCCGGCAGCCGAAGTTCGCCGGCGGCCGAAGGACCGCAAGGCGCAGATCGCCCGGGCTGCCGCCGAGGCGTTCAGCGCGCTGGGCTATCACGCGGTCAGCATGGAAGCCATCGCGGCAAGGGTCGGGATTTCCGCGGCGGCGCTATACCGGCATTACTCGGGCAAATACGAGTTGTTCCGCGGAGCGGTGTTGGCGCTGAGCCAGCAGTTGGTCGACTCCACCGACTTCGTCGACATCGAACCTGCCCACGCTGACCCGGCCGCGACGCTGCGACGGCTGGTCGACGCACTGATCGACGTGACGTTGGCCAACCGGGAGTCCGGCGGCCTCTACCGGTGGCAGGCCCGCTACCTGCACGGCGAGGACGAGTCCACGTTGAAGGACCAACTTCGACTGGTTAACCGGCGAATCCAACGACCGCTGCTGATGATCCGGCCGGCACTGACCTCATCGCAGCGGTGGATGCTCTCGTCAGGGCTGCTCAGCGTCATCGGCAGCATCGTCGACCATCGTGTCCGGCTGCCCGACGATGAAATCCGCCCGTTGCTTGCCGAGGCTGCCGCGGCGGTCCTGGACGCCGAGCTTCCGCACCCGGACGACCCCATCGCCCGTCCGCCGACCTGGCGCATCTTCGCCTCGGATGCCGGGCTTTACGAAGCGCTGCTACATGCGTCGATGGTGTTGTTCAACCACCACGGCTACCCCGAGACCAGCATGGCGCAGATCGCTTCGGCGGTCGGTATCCCGGTGTCGGGCATCTACCGGTACTTCTCGGGCAAGTGCGAAATTCTTTCCACCGGTCTGCGGCGGGCGGCCGACCGGGTATCGGGCCACCTCTCGGCGATCCTGGGTGATCTCGCCGAACCGCACCAGATGCTGACAGTGCTGATCGAAGCGTTCGTGGCGACATCGTTCGCCAACCCCGAACTGGCCGCCATTTACTACACGGAGCGGGTCAATTTGACCCGGGCCGATCAGGAGCTACTGCGCGACGTGCAGCGGTCAACGATTGATTCGTGGGTGCGGCTGCTGGCATCGGCACGGCCGGCACTGGGCGAAACACAGGCCCGATTTCTGGTGCACGCCGCGATAGCGCTGGTGGTCGACCTGGGCCGGTTGGTGCAGTACGACGTGCCGGCGGACAACGCGGCCTACCCGCAGGCCTGCGTGCGAACGCTGATGCAGGCTACTGTGTTTGGCCGTTCCGAATAGCCGTACCGAGCAGGTAGGCCGCGTAGCCGATCAACCCGACGATCGCCAGGCTGCGCGTGCGCCGATCGGAAAAGCCCAGGCCCAGCATGGTCTCGACACCGCCGTTGGTGTAGATGTGCTGACGGGTGCCTCGTGGAAACACCGGCTTGCTGATCGGCTCCCACAGCTGCGGGCTGGTGAAATGGGATAACCCGACGCCGGCCAGCGTCAAACCGGAGAACCGGGCCAGGCGCGAGCTGTTGCGGGACATGAATCTCCTTTACGCGATCGCGTAGTCGTCCAACGGGAATCGCGACCCGTCCCGCACCGCATTACGCACGGAGGTGGGCCGTAGCAGCGTGGCTTCGCCGCTTGGGTTGAAATAGTAGGACCGCGACGTAACACAGTCGCCGGAGTAGAACACCGAGCTGTCCAGGTGCCGGGTCATGCGATCCAGGAAACGGGCATTGGCCTCTTCGGTAACCTCGAAAGAGGTTGCGCCCCTGCGCTTTACCTCGCCGAGCAACCTGTCCATGTGCCGCATCTGATATTCCATGGTGTTGAAGAACGACAGTCCCGCAAAGGCGTACGGGCTGGCCAGGCTCAGGTAGTTGGGGAAGTACGGGATGGAAACACCCTGATAGGCCTGGAACCTGTGGTCGCGCCACCACTTGCCCAGGTTACGGCCCTTCCGGCCGATTACCTCGATAGCGGGGAAGTTGGCTTCCCACAGGTCGAATCCGGTAGCCAGCACCAGGGTGTCGATGGGAGCCTTGTGCCCGTCCTTGGTGACGATCCCGTCCGGTTCTATCCGCTCGATGCCGCTGGTCTCCAAGTGCACATGGGGTTTGGTGAAGCTGCGGTAGTAGTCGTTGGACCAGCTCGGTCGTTTGCAGCCGAGGTCGTAGTTGGGCGTCAGCTTGCGCCGCAATTCCTTATCGCGAACCTGCGCGAACCGGTGCATCTTGCACACGTCCATTCCGGCGATCGATATTCGCCGGAAATAGCGGTAGTTCAGTACAGCGGTGAGCGTCATGAACTCGAGCAACCCGTCGGTGACCCACCGCAGCGCCCGCTGGGTGAGCGGTATCCGAGCGAACAGTCGCTGCACCGCAGGGGGGATCGGGAAGTCCAGCTTGGGCGCCACCCAGATCGCGGTGCGCTGATAAACCGTCAGGTCGGCGACGGTCTTCGCCAGTTCGGGGATGAGCTGGATCGCGGTGGCCCCCGTACCGATCAGCCCTACCCGACGGCCCGCGAAGTCTTGGCTGTGGTCCCACGCCGTGGTGTGGATGACTTTGCCCGCAAAACCGCCGATGCCCTGGATATCCGGGGTGTGCGGCTGGGACAGGAAACCGGTGGCGGTGACCAAGAATTGCGTGGTCAGCGTCTCCCCGCCGGCCAGCGAGACCCGCCATAGCTGCGTCTCCTCGTCCCAGCGGGCGCCCTCCACGGTGGTGTTGAACCGCATGTGGCGGCGCACGTCGTACTTGTCGGCGACGTGGTCGACGTACTGCTTGAGCTCAGCACCCGGTGCGAACACCCGCGACCAGTACGGGTTGGGCTCGAACCAGTACGAGTAACTGGTCGACGGGACGTCGACGGCCAGGCCCGGATAATGGTTGACATGCCAGGTGCCGCCCAGATCTGATTCGCGATCGAGAATGGTGATGTTGTCGAAGCCGAGGCGCTTGAGCTGGATCGCCGCGCCGATTCCCCCGAAGCCCGCCCCGACGATGACACCGTCGTACTGCTTCGTAGTCATAAAAAAACGGTACCTGAGTTGACAGTAAGTATGGAATTAGGTGCGCCTGAGCAATGGCTCGTGTCACGGCAATCCACAAAAGTGCCGTTCGCCACATTTGTCGACAACCGTCGCCCGAAATAGACGGCGTGCGCCAGCCCTGATGCCGGTGAACAGTTAGTTTGGCAGCGCCCGGCCCAAAAGTCGCAGCGCGGCGTCGACCGCCAGCGCCGGCACGTCAACGGTCTTCGATGCCAAATCGTGACGTGCGCCGGTGATCTCGACGATCCAGGTCGGCGCCGAAATCAGGGCGGCAGCATCGCGCAACTCGTCGAGGGTGCCGAAGGGATCTGACGTGCCGTGCGTGAAGACCGTCGGCGCGCTGATGTCGGGCAGGTGTTCGGTGCGGGCGCGGTCCGGCTTACCGGGCGGATGCAGCGGGTAGGAGAACAGCGTCAGCACGTCCACTGACACCGAACCGTCGGAAACCACCATCGACGTCTGCCGGCCGCCGTAGGAGTGGCCACCGGCGATCAGCGGGCCCTCGGCAAGTCCGCGGCACATCGTGATCGCCTCCACGATGCCGGCGCGGTCGGTGGCTGCCGAACCCGACGGCGGTCCTTTGGGCCGGCGTCGCCGGTAGGGCAGGTTGTAGCGCACCGCCAGCCAGCCGCGCTGCGCCCATTCGTCGCAAAGTCGTTGCAGCAGAGCAGATTCCCTGCTGCCACCGGCGCCGTGTGTCAACACCACCACGCCGATGGGTGTGCCCTCGGGTTCGTGCGCGACCCCGGCGATCTGATCCAGGTTCATGTGTCGAGCCGGAACAGCGGAGATACCGGGCCATGGCCGTGGCCGAGTGGATACGAGGCGCGGAGGCATTCGGTCACCCAGGCTTTGGCGAACGCGACAGCTTCCGGAATGGCGTAGCCGTGAGCCAGCGCGCAGGCCGTCGCGGCGGCCAATGTGTCACCGGCACCGTGGTCATGGGCGGTGTCCACTCGTGGCGACTCGAACTCGTGAAAGTCGGTGCCGTCGAACAGCAAATCCGTGCTGTGGGCCGATCCCTGCAGATGCCCGCCCTTGACCAGCGCCCACTTCGGCCCCAGCGCATGCAGGGCGCGGGCGGCGTCGCGCTGCGAATCGGAATCGATGACCTCGATGTCGACTAGTAGCCGTACTTCGTGCAAATTCGGTGTCACCAGTGTTGCCAGTGGAAATAGTTCGGCGCGAAGCGATTCCAGTCCGCCAGCATCCAGCAGCGGGTCACCGTGCATCGACGCGCACACCGGATCGACCACCAGTGGGGCATCGGGTCCATGGGCACGCCAACTGTCCGCTACGGCGGCGATGATCTCGGCGGAGGCCAGCATCCCGGTTTTCGCGGCCTGCAGGCCGATATCGTGGCATACCACCTCGATCTGGGCAGCGATCACGTTGCCCGGAACTTTGTGGAAACCCCTGACGCCCACCGAGTTCTGCACTGTCACCGCGGTCACGGCGCACAACGCATGCACTCCCAGCAACGCGCAGGTGCGCACGTCGGCCTGCATGCCGGCGCCGCCGCCGGAGTCCGATCCGGCGATGGCCAGCACCCGCAGCGGCGTCGTGCCCGGCGGCGCCAGCGGCAGGTAGTTCACTGTGCGAGCGGTAGATACACCCGATTGCCGTGCTCGGCGAACTCGGCCGACTTCTCCGCCATGGCGGCTTCGATGGCTTCCTCGCTGTCGAGTCCGTGCTTGGCGGCGTAATCCCGCACGTCCTGGGTGATGCGCATCGAGCAGAACTTCGGCCCGCACATCGAGCAGAAGTGCGCAGTCTTGGCCGGCTCGGCGGGCAGTGTCTCGTCGTGGAATTCCCTTGCGGTATCGGGATCCAGCGACAATGCGAACTGGTCGTTCCAGCGGAACTCGAACCGCGCCGTCGACAATGCATCGTCCCGCTCCTGGGCACGGGGATGCCCCTTGGCCAGGTCGGCGGAATGCGCGGCGATCTTGTAGGCGATCACCCCGTCCTTGACGTCTTTGCGATCCGGCAGCCCCAGATGCTCCTTGGGCGTGACGTAGCAGAGCATCGCGGTGCCGGCCTGCGCGATGATCGCAGCACCGATTGCCGAGGTGATGTGGTCATAGGCCGGGGCGATGTCGGTGGCCAGCGGGCCCAGCGTGTAGAACGGGGCCTCCTCGCAGAGTTCCTCTTCCAGCCGCACGTTCTCGACGATCTTGTGCATCGGGACGTGGCCGGGGCCTTCGATCATCACTTGGGCGCCATGGGCTTTGGCAATCTTGGTCAGCTCGCCCAGTGTGCGCAGCTCGGCGAACTGCGCGGCGTCGTTGGCATCGGCGATCGAGCCGGGCCGCAGCCCGTCGCCCAGCGAGAACGTCACGTCGTAGCGCGCGAAGATGTCGGCCAATTCCTCGAAGTGCGTGTAGAGGAAGGACTCCTGGTGATGCGCCAGGCACCAGGCGGCCATGATCGAGCCGCCGCGCGACACGATGCCGGTGACCCGCTTGGCGGTCAGCGGCACATACCGCAGCAGCACTCCGGCATGCACGGTCATGTAGTCGACACCCTGCTCGCACTGCTCGAGCACGGTGTCGCGGTAGATCTCCCACGTCAGCTCGGTCGGATCGCCCTTGACCTTCTCCAGCGCCTGGTAGATCGGGACGGTGCCGACCGGAACCGGCGAATTGCGGATGATCCACTCGCGGGTCTCGTGGATGTCCTTGCCGGTGGACAGATCCATGATGGTGTCGGCGCCCCAGCGGGTCGCCCACACCATCTTGTCGACCTCCTCGGCGATCGAGGAGGTCACCGCCGAGTTGCCGATATTGGCATTGACTTTCACCGCGAACGCCTTGCCGATGATCATCGGCTCGCTCTCGGGATGGTTGTGGTTGGCCGGGATCACCGCGCGGCCGCGGGCCACCTCGTCGCGCACCAACTCGGCCGGCATGCCTTCGCGGTCGGCGATGAATGCCATCTCCGCGGTGATCTCGCCGGCGCGGGCCCGCTGCAGCTGGGTGCCTCGGTCACGCACCACACCGGGACGCGGCGGCAGGCCGCGATGTACGTCGATCACCGCGTCCGGGTCGGTGTAGGGGCCGGAGGTGTCGTAGAGGTCGAAATGTTCGCCGTTGGACAGGTTTACCCGCCGGAACGGCACTCGAAGACCGGCCCCGCCGCCGGGCACCTCTAGGTCGCGGTAAGCCTTGCTGCTGCCTGCGATCGGGCCGGTGGTCACAGCAGGTTCGACGGTTGCGGTCATATTTCCTCTCCCTACGCCGGCATTACCCGGTCAGGTTCATACGGTCGACGGCCCCTGAGCCGTCCTCTCAGCGCACTGCGCTCCCGCGTGGATTGTGGACCCTGCCCACGCTAGCGCAGCACTGCGGCGGTGTCAGAAGGGCTCGGAAACGACTCTCCTAGACCTCTTCCATCGCCTGGCCGAGTTCTTCGAGCAACTTGTTGTGGTGGTTACTGGCCAGGACATGCCCGGCGGCGATGACCAGCGCCACCGGCCAGTCGATGAGCTCGAATGCGGCCAGTGCAGCCAGCCCGCCGTAGTACGCCAGTTGCTCGGGCCGCGGCACCTGCACCTGCCCGACCAGCGGCAGGTTGACCGCGAACGTCTCGCCTTCGCGGATGTGTTCGACCGCTTCGCGTTGCGATGCGGTGCGGCGCGATTTCTTTTCGACCATCATTTGCCTTTCCGAAACGTTGAGTTTGCCGCTGAGCCGGGTGTTGCCGTCACTGTCGGACGTATGGCGACGACCGATGCTCTGGCTGATCCACTAGCTTCAGCGCTCGCTCAGCTGTTGACGGTGCCGGTGATCGAGCTGTACGCGGTGTTGTGGCGCGTCGGCGTTGTGGAGGTCGGGAAGCCTGATCGGGTTCCGACTCCGCAGGGCGCTGACCAGCCGATCGCCGGGTGGCCACAGCCACCGCGACTGTTGCCGCCGCGGCTGCTCCCAGCGCTTGTGCCCACGCGAGCGGGCCAAGCGGTGTACAGCCGAGCAGCTGGCTGACTCCCGGAATACTGATCAGCGTCGCCATTGCGGCCAGCGAGCCGACGGCGGTGCCCACCACCAGCGGGGCATGTGAGTCCAGCAGCGTCTGGCCCAGCTGAGCAGCCACCAGCGCGACCAGCGCCACGGTCGACGCGCGCTGGGGGCGCCCGGTGACGCCGGCCATCACCCACGCCGCCGTCGCAGCGGCCGCCGTCGTTGCACCTCGGATCCCGACCGCACGCCACAGCGCACGCTGATCGGGTCCGCGTCCCTCCCAGTTGTCCGCCCCGGTCGTCTGACTCACGGCGAGCGCTGCGGCCGGCAGCGCGTCGGTAAGCATGTTCACCAGCAGCAGCTGGCGCGTGTTGAGCGGGGAGCGACCGGTGATCGCGCTGCCGATGATCGAGAAGCCGACTTCGCCGGCATTGCCGCCGAGCAGCACCGACACCGCCGCCTGCACCCGCCGCCAGAGTTCCCGGCCTTCCTCGATGGCCTGCAGTAGCGCCTGAATGCGGCCGTCGACCAGGACCACGTCCGCCGCGGTGCGGGCCGGGTCGCTGCCGCGGGCAACCACGCCGATCCCGACGGTGGCGGCCCGGATGGCGGCGGCATCGTTGGAGCCGTCCCCAACCATCGCGCAGACCTTGCCGGCGCGTTCCAGGGTCTGCACGATCTGCACCTTGTTCTCCGGTGACATCCGGGCGAAGATCACCCGCTCGGCGACCGCGCGTTCCTGGTCCTTGCGGGACAGGTTGTCCCACTCCGTACCGCTGATCACCTGACTCGGGGGCACCGGCATGCCCAGTTCCCGGGCGATTGCGGTGGCGGTGATCGGGTGGTCGCCGGTGATCAGCCGCACGGCCACCTTCCGCTCGGACAGCGCCGCGAGCAGGCCGGCGGCTTCCGGGCGCGGGGTGTCGGACAGTCCCACCAGTCCGGCTAGCGACAGCTCGCCGTCGGCCAGCCCGGCGATGGCGTCGTCGTCGTTCTGCACGGTCTGCGCCTGGGCAGGGGTGAGCCGTCGCTGCGCCACCGCAATCACCCGTAGCCCGCCGGCGGCCAGCCCGTCGACGGTTTTCCACATGTCCGGGCCGACGTCTGCACAGTTGGCCAACACCACTTCCGGTGCGCCCTTGATGGTCAGCTCTTCTCCCGACACCGATGCCGAGAACGACCGGCCGGAGCGGAACGGCAGATGCGCGTCGGGGTCGCGGGCGGGGCCGGCGCCGTTCACCGAGAGCGCCGCCTCGGCGATGGCCCGGTCGGTGGCGTGGATCTGGGGCGTGCCGTTGGACGGTGGGGTGGCGTGTGCCGCGTAGCGCAACACCTCTTCGCGGGAATGTCCGCCGACGGGATGCACCTCGGCGACGCGCAGCCGGTTCTCGGACAGCGTTCCGGTCTTGTCGAAGCAGACCACGTCGACGCGGCCGAGTGCCTCCACCGAACGCGGGACGCGGACCAGCGCCCCGAAGGTGGTGAGCCGCCGCGCCGATGCCGCCTGCGCGAGAGTGGCCACCAGCGGCATCCCTTCCGGGACCGCCGCCACGGTGACGGCGATGCCGCTGGCAACGGCTTCCCGCAAGCCACGGCGGCGCAAGATTCCCAGCGCGCTGACCAACGCACCACCGGCCATGCTGACCGGAAACGCCCTATTGGTGAGCTGGCTGAGCTGGTGTTGCAGTCCGACGGTGGGCAGCTCGCCGGACGCCAGTTCGGCAGCGCGCCGAGCCTGGGTGTCGGCGCCGACCGCGGTCACCACCGCGACCGCGGTGCCCGCCACCACCGTGGTGCCCTCAAACAGCAGGCAGCGGCGCTCGGCCAATTCGGCGCCCGGGGTGGCGTCGACTTGCTTTTCCACCGACAGTGATTCGCCGGTGAGGGTCGACTCGTCGACTTCGACGTCGACTTCATCGATGACCCGGGCGTCGGCGGGCACCACCTCGTGGGTGCGCACCTCGATCACGTCGCCGGGTCGCAGCTGCTCGGCGGCGACGTCGGTGTAGACCGGTGTGCCGTCGGGGCCGGTGGTCACCTTCCGGGCCGGCGGAACCTGTTGCGCCAGTAAGCGGTCGAGCCGGCTCTCGGCGCGCAGCCGCTGGCTGGCCGCCAGGATGGCGTTGCCGGTCAGCACCGAACCGACGAGCACCGCGTCGACGGGCGAACCCAGCACCGCGCTGGCCGCCGAACCCAGCGCCAGCACCGGGGTCAATGGATCGGACAACTCGGCGCGCACGGCCGTGACGAACTGCCACACTGCGCGACGTGGGCGTCCCTCCAGTTCGACGCCGCGTTGAGCGGTGGCCACCGCGCGACTGGGCGTGGCGATTTCGGGCGCTTCGGGCGGCGGCAACTCACGGCGGACCTGCTCGACCGTCATCGCGTGCCACTCGTGCACAGGCGCCGGCCGCGGCGGTGATGCCCGAACCGTCTGACGGGCCAGCCAGTAACCGGAGAGCAGACCGGCGGCCGCGCCGGTGGTCACCGGGCCTGGCCCGCGGCCGCGGACCCCTGGCAGCATCAGCAACGCGCCCAGTGCCGTCGCACCGGTGGAGATCTCGATGCCGCGCCGGCTGGCCGATTTGGCCGCCGGCAGCGCGTGCAGCACCCGCCACGCAGCGGTCAGATCCGGCAACAGCAGATCGGCGTACCACGGCGGCGGCTCGGAATCGTTGCGCGGCATGATCCCCAACGCGACATCGGCCGACGACAGCGCCTGGCCGCCGGTCGTCGACAGCACCGCCACCACGTGACCGTCCTGTTGCAGGTCGGCCAGGGCGTCGGTGAGCGCGTCGTCGACCGACCCGACGTCCAGCGGCCGGATCTCGTCGAACGCGGGCCGCAGCTCGCCGAGCGAATCGATGTCGACGGAGATCAGATCCACCCCGCAGCGGCGCGCCTCGGCCATCATCGCCGGCGCCATCGGATCGTGCGTCGGGCAGATCAGCGCCTCGACGCGCGACCTCGGTCTTCGGCCCGGCATGCCGGGAATCGGGTGCCAGCCCGAACTCAGGCCGGCGTCGTCCAACAATGCCTGGGCGCGGTGCCACGCCGCGGTGAGCTCGTTCTCCGGCGCGCCGCGCACCCGGACCACCCGCAGTTTCTCGGTGCACAGCACCCGGGGGTCGACGAGCAGCGCGTCCACCTGGTCGAGCCGGCGCAGGCTTTCCGGCCGCAACGGCAGCACGCCGTGCTGGTCGGCCCAGGCGTATCCGAGTGTCGCGGCGAAGGACTCGCGGGTGGTGCGCAGCGCTTTGGGCGCGGTCACCAGTGCGGCCGTAGACGCCATGTTCAGGCTTCGGGTGCCCGCACCGATCGCCGCGGCTGCGACGGCTTGCGCGATGGCGAAGCGCTGCGCGTGCCGTTGGGCCGCGCCTGCCGGTGGCGGCACCGGCCGCGACGACGGGTGGGCTTCGGGGTGGTCGGCATGCCGGGCCAACGCCGGTTCGTGGCGGCGCCATGCTTGCGCTTCGGCGCGGCACTCGGCGGCCTTGAGCGCCTCCATCATCAGGTCCACCGCCAGCGACGCCGGCGACAGCGAAACGATATGTGCCGCAGTCATGGCGACGGTCAGCGCGGTGTCGGTTGCCGCGTGGCCGATGCGGTCTTCGAGCACACGCCGCAGCCAGGGCTGGAAGTCCACCGCCACCACGGCCGCTTCGACGCTGTCCGGCAGTCGCGGCCAGCGCAGCGCGCGGCCCGCCATGGCCGCAGCCATGCCCGCTGCGGTGGCACCGACCGCCACCGCCTTGGTAGCCACCACCAGCCCGTCACCGGGCAGCGGTTTAGGGCGAGGGTCTCTGCCGGCGACGCCGGTTCTGGGACAGCGTTTTTCGGCTTCGCCGACCACCCGGCACAACTCGTGCAGCGACACCTGATCGCCATTGAGGACGACGACCACCCGCGACAGCGGGCGGTTGAGACTCGCCGAGGCGACACCGGGGCGGGCGCGCACGGCATCGAGGACGACCCGGCCGAGTTCAGCGCCGTTCGGACGGTCCAGTCCGCGCACCTCGATCCAGGCGCGGCCCTCGCCACGCCAGGCATGCCGGCTCAACGGTGGTCCGGGCAGCTCTCCGGACAAGGCTCTGACGCCTTCCCGGACCGGAATGGTGACCATGCTGGCGCCGATGGACGCCGCGGTGCTCAGAGTCTGGATGCCCACCGCGACCGCGCGCAGCGGCATGGGTCTTCGCACGGATTCGACGGTACTCAATCGCGGAAACTAATGACGGCCGCGCGATTGTGTGCTGCGAGACTGCCGCGCCGGCGCCCGTTTGGTCGGCGATGGTCGCCGAGGCTGTGACTTCTTCGCGGCCCCGGTCGGTTTGGCCGGGCTCGATTTGGCTGGGGCCGATTTGGCCGGCGCGGTCGTGGTGTCGCGCGGACGATTCAGCTGCCGCAGAACCAGCGCCCCACCGCCGACGGCCAACAACACCGGCCACTCGACCAAGCCGCTGACGCCGAGAGCGCCCAGCGTCAACGCGGCCGCCGCCTTCGAGTGACTACCGCTGTCGATCCCGCGCTGGATGCCGGCCGCGGCTCCCGTCACGCCGCCGACGACACCACTGACCGCCGCACCACCCACCGCACCCGCGGCGGCAGTCGTCGCTGCCGCGGCGCGACCCACCGTTCGCGTCACGCTGCGCACTGTGCCGCCGACGACACCCATGATGACTCCTATTGTTCCCGCGTTAACGACGGTTGTATACCCGCGAACTTCAGCCGACAGCCGACGTCAGGACCGACCCAGTGCTTTCGGTGATGACGCGGCCGTTGACGGTGTCGCTGGGGGCGGTGTCCGCGTCGTCGTGGCCTGCCGGCGTTTCCAAGCCCCACCGGCCGGCGGGCAGCCGACTCGCGACGGCCAACGCGGCGGTCGCCGCAGCCGCCGATCCCATCGCCTGCGCCCAGCCGATCGGGCCGACAGGCGTACAGCCCAGCAACTGGCTGACTCCCGGGGTGCTGATCATCAGCATGAATGCGGCCAACGAGCCGGCGGAGGTGAGCAGCACCAGCGGCGCCTGCGAATCCACCAGGGTTTGGCCCAGTTCAGCGGACACCAATGCGATCAATGCCACGGTGGACGCGCGTTGCGGCGTCCCGGTGACCGAAGCCATCGTCCACGCCGCCGTGCCGGCCGCGGCGGTGATCGCCCCGCGGACCGCCACCGCCCGCCACAGCGTGCGTTCCTCGATGCCCTGCCGGACGTGCTGCACCGGTCCGCTGGGTGTGCTGACCGCAAGAGCCGTGGCCGGCAGTGCGTCGGTCAACGTGTTCATCAGCAGCAGTTGGCGGGTGTTCAGCGGCGAGTTCCCGGTGATCGCAGTGCCGATGACCGAGAAGATCACCTCGCCGGCGTTTCCGCCGAGCAAGCCGGCCACCGCCGCCTGCACTCCCCGCCACAGTCGGCGGCCTTCGTCGATGGCGGCCACCAGCGACTCGATACGGCCATCGGTCAGCACCACGTCGGCCACGGTGTGGGCGGCGTCGCTGCCGCGGGCGACGACACCGATGCCGATGGTGGCGGCCCGGATCGCCGCCGCGTCGTTGGCGCCGTCGCCCACCATGGCTGTCACCCGTCCGGAGCGCTCCAGCGTCTGGACGATCTGCACCTTGTTCTCCGGCGACATCCGGGCGAAGATCACCCGCTCCGACACCACCCGCTCCTGATCTTTGCGGGACAACTGGTTCCACTCGGATCCGGTGATGACCTGATCTTCGGTCACCGGCAGGCCCAGTTCCGCGACGATCGCGGTGGCGGTGATGGGGTGATCACCGGTGATCAGCCGGATGGCCACCCCCCGCTCGGCCAGGTCGGTGAGCAACTGGGGCGCTTCGGCTCGCGGGGTATCGGCGAGCCCGAGGAAGCCGGTCAGCGACAACCCGTCGTCGCACAAGTCCACGATGGTGTCTTCGTCGGCCTGTACCGCCCGAACCTGTTGGGCGGTCAGCTTGCGGCGTGCCACCGCGATGACCCGCAATCCTTCGGCGGCCAGTTCACGCACCGTTTGGTCCATGCTCGCGCCGACGTCCGGGCAAGCCGCCAGCACCACTTCCGGTGCGCCCTTGACGGTCAACTCCGCTCCCGACACCGATGCCGAGAAGGCCCGACCGGAGCGGAACGGCAAGTGGGCGTCCGGTTCAGACCAGTGACCCGAACCGTTGGCCGCGGCCGCCGCTTCGACGATGGCCTGGTCGGTGGCGTGCGCATGCGCGGCGCTTTCAGGCGCCGGTGCGGCCTGCGCTGCACAGTGCAGCACGTCCTCGCGCGAATACGTCGACACCGGATGCACGTGCGCGACCCGCAGCCGGTTTTCGCTCAGGGTTCCGGTCTTGTCGAAGCAGATCACTTCGACGCGGCCGAGCGCCTCCACCGACCGCGGCACCCGCACCAGGGCGCCGGAACCGCTCAGCCGCTGAGCCGAGGCATGTTGCGCCAGCGTCGCCATCAGCGGCATCCCCTCCGGGACCGCGGCGATCGCGACCGCGATGGCGTTACCCAGCGCTTGGCGCAGACCCCCGCCGCGCAGCAACCCGAGCCCACCGACCAGCGCGCCACCGCCGACGCTGACCGGGAAGGCCCGAGTGACGAGCTGACTGAGGTGATGCTGCAGGCCAACCTCGGGCAGGTCGCCCGACGCCAGTTCGGCTGCCCGGCGCGTCTGGGTGTCGGCTCCGACGGCGGTGACCAGCGCGAGCGCGGTGCCCGCGACGACAGTGGTGCCAGCGTAGAGCATGCAGCGGCGGTCGGCGAGATCGGCGCCCGGGGTCGCCTCGACCTGCTTGTCCACCGACAGCGACTCACCGGTGAGCGACGATTCGTCAACCTCGAGGTCCTGTTCTTCGATCACCCGGGCGTCGGCGGGCACCACTTCGTTGCTGCGCACCTCGATGAGATCGCCCGGCAGCAACTGCTCCGAGATCACTTCGCTGTACGTCTGCGCACCATCCGCGCCGACCGCGACTTTGCGGGCCGACGGGGTCTGTTGCGCCAGCAGGAGGTTCAGCCGGTTCTCGGCCCGCAGCCGTTGGGCGGCGGCGAGGATCGAGTTTCCGGTCAATACCGTGCCCACCATCACCGCGTCGATCGGCGACCCCAACATCGCGGTGGCCGCCGAGCACAATGCCAGCACCGGGGTCAGCGGGTCCGACAACTCCGCCCGGACGGCCTTGACGAATTGCCAGATCGCGTTGGGTGGCGCCGTGCTCGGTTGGATGGCATCGCGGGCCACCTGTGTCTCTGCCTCGGAGTCGGCCGGCACCAACAGCTCGCGGACCTGCTCGACCGACATCGCGTGCCACTCGTAGGCGGGCGCCGGCCTCGGCGCGGGCATCCGGACCACCTCACGGGCCAGCAGGTATCCCGAGAGCATGCCCGCCCCGGCGCCGAGAGTCACGGGCCCGGGCCCATGCCCGCGCCCACGGCGGAGCCCCCGGACGCCGGGCACCATCAGCAGCGCCCCCAGCGACGACGCGCCGGTGGAGATCGCGATGCCGCGCTCAGTTGCGGCCCTGGCGGCGGGGAGTGCGCGCAGCACCTGCCACGCGCCGGCCAGGTCGGCCAGGATCAGATCCGCATCCCACGGCGGCGCGGCTTCGCCGGTGGGCATGACACCCAACGCCACGTCGGCGCGGGAAAGCGCTTGTGCGCCGGTCGATGACAGCACCGCAACGGTGCGGCCGGCCTGTTGCAGGTCGGTCACCGCGTCGGCCAGCGCGTCGTCGATGGCGCCGTCCTGGACCGGCCGGATGTCGTCGAAGGCGGGCCGCAACTCGCCGAGGATGTCGGCATCGACCGAGACCATCTCCGTGCCGGACGCGCGTGCCTCGGTCACCACAGCGGACGCCAAGGGCTGCTGCGCGGGCAGGACCAGCGCCTCGACCGCGCCGTTTTGTCGGGCTCTGCGGGTCGTTATCCCGGGGACCGAATGCCAACCGGCACGCAGGCCGGATTGTTCGAGCAGGCGTTGAGCGTGTTCCCAGGCCTCGGCCAGCTCGTCGTCGCGGGCCCCGCGGACCCGCACCACACGCAAGGCGTCATCGCACAACGTGCGGGGGTCGATGAGCAGTGCGTCGATCTTGTCGAGGCGTCGCAGGCTCTCGGGCCGCAAGGGCAGCACCGCGTGCCGGTCGGCCAGGCCGTGGCCAAGCGTCGCCGCGAACGATTCGCGGGTGGTGCGCATGGCTTTGGGGGCGGTGACCACCGCGGCCGTCGCCGCCATGCCGACGTTGCGGGTGAGCGCGCCGACCAGCGCAGTACCCAGCGCCTGGACGACGGCCACGCGCTTGGTGTGTCGTTCGACCGGCCCTTCCGGCGCCGGCACCGGGCGCGACGAGCGGTGAACCTCGGTGTGGTCGGCATACTTGGCCAGATCCGGTTCGTAGCGGGCCCAGGCCTGCGCCTCGGCGCGGCACTCGGCGGCCTTGAGCGCCTGCATCATCAGATCCACCGACAGCGATGCCGGCGACAAGGTGACTATGTGCGCGATCGTGGTGGCCGTCGACAGCACGGTGTCGGTGGCGGCGGTGCCGATTCGGTCCTCGAGCTGGCGGCGCAGCCACGGTTGGTAGTTGGCGATCGCCACGGCGGCGTCGACAGCGGTCGGCAGGCGCGGCCACCGCATCGCCCGTCCTACCAGCGCGATGCCGAGGCCCGCTGCGTTCAGGCCCACCATCGCGCCGGTGGTCGCCAGCAACAGACCATCGCCCGGCAGGCTGCCTGCCCCGCCGACGGCGCCGTCGGTCGGTTGGCAGCGCTTTTCGGCGTCGTCGACGACCGGACACAGGTCACGCAGCGACACCTGGTCACCGTCGATTTCGACGACAACCCGCGACAGCGTGCGGTTCAGACTGGCCGAGGTGACGCCCGGCTGTGCCAGCAGGGCTTCGACCACAGCGCGCCCGCGTTCGTGGCCGCCGGCACCGTTCAGCCCGCGCACCTCGATCCACGCCCGGTTGTCACCGCGCCAGCAGCGCCGCGTCAGCGTCGAACTGGAAACCTCGCCGGACAGTATCTTGACGCCTTCGCGGACCGGAATAGTCGCGATGTCGAGAGCCGCCGACGCTACCGTCCCCACGGTCTCGGTGGCGGCTGCCGCACCCTGCATCGTTGCGCCGACGAGCGCGGTGGTCGCCTGCATTCCTTTTGCGGCCGCGCGCAGCGGCATGGATAGTTGCACGGGTTCGACGGTACGCAATCCTGAATTAGCGACGGCCGCGTGACTGCGTGCCGCGTGATTGCCGCGCCGGTGCCCGCTTGGACGGAGACTTTTGTCGTGCCGGGGATTTCGCCGCCGTCGACTTGGCGGGGCGAGTCGATTTGGTGGGGCCTGACTTGGCCGGGGCCGCCTTGGCCGGGGCCGACTTCACCGGCGCGGACGTCGTGTCGCGCGCACGGTTCAGCCGCCGCAGCACCAATGCGCCACCACCGACGGCCACCAGCACCGGCCACTCGACCAAACCGGTGGCGCCCAGGGCGCCCAACGTCAGTGCGGCCGCCGCCGTCGAGCGATTGTCACCGTTGAGCCCGCGCTGGATGCCGTTCGCGGCGCCCGTCACACCATTGACCACGGCACCGCCCACCGCACTCGCGGCGGCAGTGGTCGTCGTTGCCGCGCGGCCCACCGTTCGCCTCACGTTGCGCACTGTGCCGTCGACAACACCCATCATGACTCCTTGACGTTTCATAGTTTTTCGCGTTTGCGCCGGTTGTGTGCCCGTACGCGCGCAGAGTTCACCCGATGAACTCGATTGTGTCCGCATTCGCCGCTCTGGTGGGCCGCGGAGGCCGAACGCATAGACAACTCATATCAAGCGTCCCGCACGTCCACCAGCACCGGCGCGTGATCGCTGGGGGCTTTGCCTTTGCGTTCTTCGCGGACGATCTGGGCGTCGGTGACCCGGTCAGCCAGTGCAGGTGAGGCGAGGATGAAATCGATACGCATGCCCCGCCTTTTGGGGAACGCCAGCCGGGTGTAGTCCCAGTAGGTGTACACGTCCGGGCCAGGTGTGAAAGGCCGCACCACGTCGGTGAATTGTGCGTCGACGATGGCGTTGAACGCTTTGCGTTCCGGCTCGGAGACATGCGTGCAGCCCTGGTAGTACTCGACGCTCCAGATGTCGTCGTCGGTTGGAGCGATATTCCAGTCGCCCACCAGCGCGATCGGCGCCGACGGATCGGTGCGAAGCCAACCCTCCGCCGTATCACGCAGTGCGGCAAGCCAATCGAGCTTGTACGTGTAGTGCGGATCACCCAGGGCCCGGCCGTTGGGCACGTAGAGACTCCACACTCGTACCCCACCGCAGGTGGCGCCCAAGGCGCGGGCTTCGGCCGCGGCTTCGATGTCCGCTTTGCTGCTCCAGGTGGGCTGACCCTCGAAGCCGACCTCGATGTCGTCGAGGCCGACCCGCGATGCGATCGCCACGCCGTTCCACTGGTTGAACCCGCAATGCGCCACCTCGTAGCCCAATTCGAAGAACGGCAGCGTCGGAAACTGCTCGTCGGCGCATTTGGTCTCCTGCATGGCAAGCACGTCGACTTCGGCGCGTTCCAGCCAATCGAGCACCCGGTACAGGCGGGAGCGAATCGAATTCACGTTCCAAGTGGCCAGCCGCAGCATCCCTACAGCGTAGGTCGGTGCAGCGATTCCGCCGTCAGGTAACGGCAGCGGTGCTGTGCTGTGAAACCCAGCGACTCGAAAAGACCGAGCGCCGCCGCAGTGTCGGCGACTTGCGCGTAGCCACGGGTGGCGCCGCGATCGGCGCCCCAGGCCAGTAGCGCCGCGCACACTGCCCGGGCGTGACCCTGTCCGCGGTGATCGGCGGTGACGCGTACCTCCGAAAGGCCCACCCATCGGCTGCCGTCCGGTGCCGCCGTCAGTGCGGCCCGCCCGATGGCGACGCCCGCGCGGCTGCCGAACATCAACTCGCCGTCGACGACGGCGGTCAGCACATCGACCGGCACGTCGCGGGCATAGCAATCCAGCCAGTCGGCCGTCGGGCGTTGCTCCAGCGTGACGCTCGGGTGCGACTGCTGCTCTAGCGTGACGTTCGGCAGCTCGCCGACCAGCATCCGGGTTTCACATTCGGCGGGTGTGTCGTCCGGCAGGCGCAGCAGCCGGTCTGGAACGGCCAGTAATGGCCTGCGCCGGCGGCTCGTATACCAGTCGACGATCGCGGGGATAGCGGCGGCGCTGGCTGTAAACTCCAGTGGCACAGCACTGTTAGCGCGCCGCGTCGACCCGTGTCCGGCGCGTAACAACCAGCCGTCGAGCCAGTGCTGTTCCACGCCGGGCCAGGCCAGTGCGGCAGCGTGCTCGACGGCGCGGATCTGCGAGTTGCGCACCGGCACATCGGTCAGGCGGCGCACCGTCACCGCATCGGCCGCGGCGAACTCGACGAAGTCGCCCGCCCGCGTCTGCACCCGCACCACCGGGTCGAGTTGCAGGAGATGACCTACCGCGTCGGTCAGTGGTGGCACCGAACCGGCGGGCCGGCGGTAGCGCACCGTCACCCGGGTTCCGATCGGGGGCCACGAAACCATCAGTGCCCGAACGGATCCGGTCCCTCGCCCGGTGTCCAGGACAACCCGGGAACGCCCCAGCCCTGCGATTTGACTGCACGCTTAGCGGCCCGGGCGTGCCGGCCGATCAACCGGTCCAGGTATAGGAAACCGTCCAGATGACCGGTTTCGTGTTGCAGCATGCGGGCGAACAGCCCGGTGCCCTCGATCGTGACCGGATTGGCGTCGGCGTCGAGCCCGCTCACTCGCGCCCAGGTTGCCCTCCCGGTCGGAAACGACTCGCCGGGCACCGATAGGCAACCCTCGTCGTCGCGGTCCGGATCGGGCATGGTCTCGGGCACCTCGGAGGTCTCCAGCACCGGATTGACCACCACCCCGCGGCGGCGTTTGGCCTGCCCGCGGTCGTCAGCGCAGTCGTAGACGAAAACCCGCAGTCCCACACCGATCTGATTGGCGGCCAGGCCAACCCCGTGGGCCGCATCCATTGTGTCGTAGAGGGTCGTGATCAATTCCGGCAAGTCGGCCGGTAGCGAACCGTCAGCGGCCACCGGCACCGGAGTGGTGGGGGTGTGCAGGACCGGATCACCCACAATGCGAATGGGTACGACTGCCATGGTCGGCAAGCTTAAGCCTGCCGCCGATATGCGCCGCGAAGTGGCGTGGCAATCGAAACTTCGACGAGCGACTCGCGGGCGAGGGTTACGTGTCAACAGTTACCGCCGTGGTTGAATATTCGCCGATACAGCGTGCATTCGAACGGTCTTGGAAGGGTCACAGGAGCGATATGGACAGCGCCATGGCGCGGGCTAATCGATCGGGGGACGACTCTGAAATCGCCGATGGGCTAACCCGCCGCGAACACGACATCCTGGCTTTCGAGCGGCAATGGTGGAAATATGCCGGCGCCAAAGAAGAAGCCATCAAAGAGTTGTTCTCGATGTCGGCGACCCGCTATTACCAGGTGCTCAATGCACTGGTCGATCGACCCGAAGCGCTAGCCGCCGACCCGATGCTGGTGAAGCGGCTGCGACGGCTGCGCGCCAGCCGGCAGAAAGCCCGGGCCGCGCGGCGGCTCGGCTTCGAGGTCACCTGAGGTCCTGTTGAGGTGCGACGCTTCCCTGCGTCGTTGTGGGTTCTGGCCCAGTCCTGGATACAGTGGCGTCGATGAATGAACGCGTTCCGGATTCTTCCGGGCTTCCGCTGCGGGCCATGGTGATGGTGCTGCTGTTTCTCGGCGTCATTTTCCTGTTGGTCGGCTTTCAGGCCATGGGATCGGGCGGAAACTCCGACGACGACTCGTCGGGTTCGGCCGTGACGACCAGCGCCATGCCGCCGAAGACGCGGGCACCGGCTAAGGCGCAGGTGCGCGTGTTCAACATTTCCGATCAAGAGGGCATCGCCGGTCGCACCGCCGACCAACTCAAGGCTGAGGGCTACGACGTCACCGAAGTCGGCAACCTCCCGTCGCTAGACGATGTCACGGCGACCACGGTGTATTTCACCGATGCGCCCGGGGAGCACGAGACAGCCGACGCTGTGGGCAATGTGCTGGGCGCGCCGGTCGAACCGCGAATCCCCGATGTCGTCGATCAACCGCCCGGCGTGATCGTTGTCGTCACGGGCTAGTCTTTTCCCATGCTGAAGCCCGCCAAGAGCCGCACCGTCGTCGTCGCTGCACTCGCAGCGCTTACCGCTCCCGTTGCGTTGCTGAGTGCGTGTTCGCCGCCCAACGAGTCGCCCGCCTCGTCGCCCGGCACCACGCCGTCGGTGTGGAGCGGATCGCCGGGGCCGGTCAATACGCCGCCCGAAGGTGGACCGGTCCCGCCAGACACGCTGACCGCGCACCTGAAGTCACCGGACGGCACCAAGGTCGCGACGGCGAAATTCGAGTTCGACCACGGCTACGTGACCGTGACAGTGGAAACCACCGGCCTGGGCCAGTTGACCCCCGGCTTCCACGGGATGCACATCCACAAGGTGGGTAAGTGTGAGCCCGACTCGGTCGCCCCGACCGACGGAGAGTCGGGCAACTTCAACTCGGCCGGCGGGCATTACCAGGCGCCCGGGCACAGCGGCGGCCCCATGAGCGGCGACCTGACGTCGCTGCAGGTGCGTAAGGACGGTGCGGCGCTGCTGGTGACCACCACCGACGCGTTCACCAAGGAAGACCTGACGTCCGGCGAGGGTACCTCGATCGTCATTCACGCCGACGCGGACAACTTCGGTAACATCCCGGACCGCTACCAAGTCAACGGAACAGCGGGTCCCGATCAGACCACCATGTCCACCGGCGACGCCGGCAAGCGGGTGGCGTGCGGTGTCATCGGCGCCGGTTAGCAAATCGGCTGGCAGGGTACCCACGCGTGTGGATTTCGCCGCCTCACCACGGCCGACGCTCGGCGTCGAATGGGAGTTCGCGCTGGTCGACGCGCAGACTCGTGACCTGAGCAACGAAGCCGCCGCCGTCATGACTGACATCGGCGAAAACCCGCGTGTCCACAAGGAACTGCTGCGCAACACCGTTGAAATCGTCAGCGGTGTCTGTGACTACACCGCTGAGGCGATGGAGGATCTTCGCGTCACACTGGGCACCGTCCGCCAGATCGTCCGCGACCGGGGCATGGAATTGTTCTGCGCGGGTGGACACCCGTTCGCGCGGTGGTCTACTCAAAAGTTCACCGACGCACCGCGTTACGCCGAACTGATCAAACGTACCCAGTGGTGGGGACGTCAGATGCTGATCTGGGGTGTGCACGTGCACGTCGGGCTGTCCTCGGCGCACAAGGTGATGCCGATCATGTCGTCGTTGTTGAATTACTATCCGCATCTGCTGGCGCTGTCGGCGTCGTCGCCGTGGTGGGGCGGCGAGGACACCGGATACCCGAGTAATCGAGCGATGATGTTTCAGCAGCTGCCCACCGCCGGGCTGCCGTTTCAGTTCCAGACCTGGGCGCAGTTCGAAAGGTTCGTGTACGACCAGAAGAAGACCGGCATCATCGACGACATCAACGAAATCCGTTGGGACATCCGACCTTCACCGCACAACGGCACCCTGGAGGTACGGGTCTGCGACGGGGTGTCCAACGTGCGCGAACTGGGCGCGCTGGTGGCGTTGACGCACTGCTTGATCGTCGATCTGGACCGGCGACTCGACGCGGGTGAGGCGCTGCCGACGATGCCGCCCTGGCACCATCAGGAGAACAAGTGGCGGGCTGCCCGCTACGGATTGGATGCGGTGATCATCCTCGACGCCGACAGCAACGAACGCCTGGTCACCGACGATCTGGGCGACCTGCTCAACCGCCTTGAGCCCATTGCGAAGTCGCTGCGCTGCACCGATGAACTGGCTGCTGTCGCAGATATCTGGCAGAAAGGGGCGTCGTATCAGCGGCAGCGCCGCGTCGCCGAAGAGCATGACGGCGACCTGCGCGCAGTCGTCGACTCGCTGGTCGCCGAGCTGGATATCTGATCATGGCTGCCGCGGAAGCCGTTCAGCTGGCGATGTTTCCGCTCGAGTCGGCCCTGTTGCCCGACGATGACTTGCCGCTGCGCATCTTCGAACCCCGCTATACCGCACTGGTGGCCGACTGCATGCGCAGCTCGGATCCGCGGTTCGGGGTTGTGTTGATTTCGCGCGGCCGCGAGGTGGGCGGCGGTGATGCGCGCTGCGACGTGGGCGCGCTGGCCGAAATCACCGAATGCACCGAGCTCGGTTCTGGGCGGTATGCGCTGCGCTGCCGGACACGCGAGCGAATCCGGGTGTGCGACTGGCTGTCCGACGACCCCTATCCGCGGGCGATGGTGCAGGTGTGGCCCGATGAGCCGGGCGCGTCGGTGACCGACGACCAGCTCAGCGAACTTGAGGAGCGGGTGATGGCACTGTTCGAGCGGATTGCTGCCGCACGCGGTGTCGCACTCCCGAGTCGCGATGTGCTGCTGGGTACCGGCGATGCGGCCGATCCCGGCGCGCGACTGTATGCGTTGGCATCGCGTGTCCCGATCGGCCAAGCAGATCGCTACGCAGTGTTGTCGGCGCCGTCGGCGGCCGACCGGCTGGCGGCTCTCGACGAGGCCATCGAGACCGTCGCCGCGATGATCGAGTTCCAGCTGTCCGACTAGTCTTCGTCTTGCTGATCAGCACCGGACGACACCGGCACCAGTGGCAGCGCCGCCAGCGGGAACAAGCCGCTTACCGCGAACGCCAACGGGTATCCGGCCGCCATGATCAGTTCGGCGAACAGCGGCGGCGCAACCGCCACCACCAGTCGCTCGAAGGTGTTCTGTTTGCCCAGCGCCCATCCGCTCCAAAACGGCCCGGCGATCTCCGGGATCATGGTGAACGGCAACCCGTTGTCACCGGTAATTCCGGCTGCGACGACCATGACCGCCACGGCGATCGGCCAGCCCAGCTGATCCGTGAGCGCCAGCGCCAGCATGACCACCGTCGTGGCGACGGCGATCTTGCGGATCGGCCGCATCCGCGAGCCGACCCGATCCGCCCATCGGCCGGCGGCGATGCGGCCTAACGCGCCGAGGACCTGCGAGGTGCCCACCAACACACCCGCCCACGCCAGCGACAGGTGGTGCTCGCTGATGAACCAAATCAGCATGAACGTCAGCACCACCGGCTGGGGCACCATCAGTAGCGCCGACGCGAAATGAATTCGCCACAGCGGTGTTCCGCGGTAGAGGTCGGCCAGCTCATGCGGCTTGACTTTCGGCCGCTCGGGACGCGGCGGGTCGTGCACCCCTACCGCGCTGACCACCGCCGCCACCGCGCACAGTGTTGCCGGAAACAGCAGCGCTACCGAGAAATTGCGTTTGGCCAATTCCGGCACCACGATGGCGGCAACCGCGATGCCGAGCGGCTGCGCGGTCTGGCGGATACCCATCGCCAGGGCGCGTTGAGTATCTCCGAACAAGCCAGTCACCAGCCGGCCGCTGGACGTGATGGTGCTGGCCGCGGCCATGCCTCCGAGGACCAGAAACGCCCCCATCGCCATCATTGAGTGCACCGACGCGGCAGCGAAGCCGGCCGCCGCAGTGAGCCCCAGACCCAGCGTGAGCACGATCCGTTCACCGAGCCGGTCGAGCAGATAACCCCAGGGGATCAGAGTCAGCATCATGCCGAAGCTCGGCGCCGACGCCAGCAGCGCAGCCTCGGCCAGGCTGGTGCCATGGCGAGCCAGGGCGGGGATCAGGAAGGCCACTCCGTTGATGAAGACGTTGGCGGCCAGCGTCGCTGCCAACGAGACGGCCAGCATCGACCAGCGCCTGGTGGCGCTGATCCGTTCGGTCGTCTCGGTGCTCAAGGTCGCGCTCTCCCGGTAGTCCGGTGCGCCACCGTGACTCGGACGGCGTAAACAACCGCGCTGGCGGCGAACATGACAGCAGTGAGCATCAGCCACCGTCCGAGGAAGGGTTCTTGCGTCAGTCCGGTGTCTTCGAAATACAGTGTCGCGCCTTGCCGGATGATGTTGGGAAAGAAGATGAGCAGTATCAGCCCGGAGCCCAGCGCCGGTACACGCAGATAGTTGCGCACCGGGACACCGGAGCGCTCGCGCCGTCGGCCGGGGATGCCCAGCAGCCGATCGGCGAGCGCGTAGATCGGAAACAACACGAGGTCATGGGAGATGATTGCGGCGGCGAACCACAGCGCCATCGATTTCCACCAGGTGCCTTCCGGCACCCACAACGTCGACGGGTTCGCCGTGACGATGATATAACCCAGCAACGCGAAGCCGGCCAGCATCGTCAGCAGGTGTAACGGATTGGACCCGTATAGCCTGCGGAAAGCAGTTGCCGCCCTGGTCATCTCAGATCGCCTCAAACTCGATGGAGGTCACCCACTTGGTATTGTGGACGCCATTGAGCGCTGGGACGATGATCCGCGCAGGATAGCCGTGGTCGAGGGACAGGTCGGCGTCGTTGACCCGCAACGCCAAAAGTGAATCCGGATGGCTGATTTGGTTGTGCTCCAGTGTTGCGTGGTTGAATTTGCCTTTGCGCCCGAGTGACTGCACCGTGGCCGAGCGTGGTGCCGGTACTCCGGCCAAGGCGGCCAGATCGGCCAGTCGCACTCCGCTCCAGCCTTGGACGGTGGACCAACCTTGGACGCAGGCGATCGGCAGCCGTGCGCTGTGTTGCGACATTGCCGTGAGCTGACCGCGACTCAACACCACCGGTGCCGGGCCGCCGCGCAGCGTCAACCGCCAGCGGTCACCGGTCTGGGCGGGGTCGACGCCCACTCCCATCGCTGTCTTGTTGATGCGGAAATCGTTGGGCCCGCTGCCGGTGGTGTCACCGGTGGGCAGCATCAGCGGAAAGTGGCGGGCGATGCCGCCGACCGTCTGCCCGACGGTGACCAGAGCCGTCAGCAATACACCGCCGCCGACCAGCGCGAGCGCGCCGCGGCGGCTCATCGTCGCCGGTGCCGGGTCGGCGGCGACCAGACCGGTGGCATCCGGTGGATCTGCTGTGGTGTCAGCGGTGTTGGTGCGCAGCACTTCTCGTAGTGACCGTGATCGCAGCCCGGCCACCATGCGGGGGATCTTGATGGCGATGTGCATCAAAAAGCCGGCGATGAACACCCAGGCGCCGTAATAGTGTGCGGGAAAGAAGCTGAACCCGTAGATGTAGTCGTATTGGATGTAGAGCACACCGGTAACGATCTCGAAAAGGATGCCACCGACCAGCATCGCAATCGAAAGCCGTTCCAGCATTTGGGCGATCGAGCGGGCCGGTGGCCACGTGAACAGCTTGGGGATCACCGACCACAGTTTGGCCAGCACGACCGGGATCAGTACCAGTCCCAGGCCCACATGCAAGCCCTGGCTGAGTCGATATAACCACGCCGGGTGGGTTGGCCAGTCGAAGGTCGGTAGCTTCAGCCACCCCACGTCCGCGGGTACCGCAGTTCCGAATTGCGGCGCGTAGACGATGTAGGACACCAGGCCGGTCACGATGACGACCGGCAACGTCGCCAGCAGCACCGCGCCGAACACCGACGTCAGCCATAGTCCGCGCAGCGGGCTACGCCAGCGGTGCAACCGGTCGACTCCGGGCGGGCGCGGCATCCGCCAGCCATACCCGTGCACCCTTTTCGCCAAACAGAAGCCACGGTCGTGATCTCGGCGGTGATC